>CAMJSB010000001.1 GCA_946408385.1 uncultured bacterium
AGCATTCAATTCTTCTATCTCATTCATGCTCTTTTTTGAAATTAGTCAGAATTTCATTCAAGCTTTCCAAAGTCTGTCTGTTTAATCCGAAAATATTCATACTACACAAGTCATTCAAAGTGAGTCAGAATTCTGATAACTTATCTTTTTCAATTCCAATTGTCTCATTAATATTTTTTACATATCAGTCTTCTACCGTAAAAATTCATCTATTCGTACTTCATACTTCTGGAATCACATTTCACAAAATATAACCTAATGTACACAACTCATCAGGATTATTTTTCAAATGGTCGTATAAAATTTTGAAAGAATTCTTTCCATAAATATCATCTCCATTACAAACTACAAAAGGTCAGTCAATACAGTCCAAAGCACTACAGACTGCATCTACAGTTCCCCATGGTCTATCGCGATTTTCTGGGTCAAAAGTCTGCTTTGCATATTTTACAGGTACTCAGTTGTATTCATCACCAAACATTTCTTTAAATGGTCATTCGGTCATATTTCATACAATGAAAACTATATGGTCAAATCATGCAGGTAAAGCTTGGCTTAATGAGTATTCAATCAAAGTTGTGTCGTTTGGTCAGACTTTTGCAAATTGCTTGATTCTTCATCCAAAACGAGAAGACATTCATGCAACCATGTAAACAAGAGATATAGCCATTTTGTTTATTGATAAAAAATAAAAGAATTTATTGTTATTCTGAGGCGTTAGCCAAAGAATCTTGTGTGTTTTATCCATTATCACCAAAGATTTTTCACTTTTTTTCAGGATGACTAAATAATACACATTTTATTATTTATTGTTAAATCATAAAATTTCAAGATTCAACTGCACATGAAAGCATTGACTTTTGTTAGAAATTATATAACATAAATTATAGAAAACATAAGTTAAACAAATTTAAAGCAGGTAGAAAGGAGGTAAAATAACATCCTGCCGACTTATCCGGTCGTAAAATGGAACGTTAACAAAAATAAATTAAAAAAATAAGATTATTATGCCAAGACCTAGTAAAACTAAGAAACGTACTTTCGTTCTTGACACCAATGTGCTTATCCACGATCCAAATGCAATATTCAATTTTGATGAACATAATGTTGTGATTCCTGTTACAGTCGTGGAAGAGCTTGACCGCTTAAAGAGCGGTAATGAGTCACGCAATGTTAGTGCACGCCAGGCTTCAAGAAATCTGACGAGACTTATCAAAGAAAGGGGAAAATCTCAAACATCTATCTCTCTTGGAGAGAAGAAGGGAAATCTGATTTTCTTTGTCTTTGAAAAGTACCCTCAAGTTTCCGCTAAAGAGAAGAATTCCTTCAGAAATATTTTCCTGGAGGATTGTGCAGATCACCGCATTATCGCTATTGCTTATATACTTAAAGAGAATGGAGATGATGTTACTATTGTAACAAAGGATAATAACGTTCTCATTAAGGCTACGGCATTAGGCATTAATGCAGAGGATTATACGCACGACATGGTCAAGAATCCTGATCAACTCAGCGAGAAGATTAAGGAAATTGACCCAGAAGATTTACAGTTATCTCCAAAAAAAGCGACGAAAGATCTTGAACTTTACCTCAACCAACCAGTAATGGTGAAAGGATGCTCTGATGATCAAGACCATATCTATCGCTGGCAGGGGAAGGATTTCGACCTCATCAAGAGAGAGGAAATTGGTAAGACTAAGGTTAAGTCAAAAAATCTCGAGCAAGATTTCGCTGTAAATATCCTCATGGATCCAAGCCTTTCAGCAATTGCTTTGATTGGATCTGCTGGTTCTGGTAAGACTTTGCTCGCTATCGCCTGTGCCATCTCCCAAAGAGATGAATATGACCGCATTCTGGTTGCAAGACCAGCTATTGAACTCAGTAACAAGACTATGGGCTTCTTGCCAGGAAATCTGGAGGAAAAATACAATCCCTATCTTGCCCCAGTTCGTAGTGCTTGTCGTTTCATTATGGATAAAATGGATGTGGAGCAGAAACGAAAGGAGGCTGAAGTGGCTGCCTGGATGGATGATCATGGAATTGAATTACTGCCGCTTTCAATGATTCGTGGTGATACATTCCACCATGCATTCATCCTTGTCGATGAAGCTCAAAATCTGACACCGAACGAAGTGAAGACCATCGTCTCTCGTGCTGGTGAGGATACAAAAATCGTCTTTACTGGAGATATCAACCAAATTGATGTTCAGTATCTCACCAAAGAGACTAGTGGACTTTCACATTTGATTGAGCGTTTCCGTGGACAGAAATACTTTGCTTTCATCGAAATGCAGAAGTCTGTTCGTTCACCATTGGCAGAGGCGGCTGATAAACTCTTGTAACACATGAAAATATGCTCCACTTTTAAGGGTAGCTGCTGAAGGCTGAGGGTTTAAAATATAACCCTTCTGTCCTAATGGACATCTTCCCTTGAAAGGGACGAACAAGAGAAAATTAATTAAAAATCCCCATGGAGTATATATCTATGGGGAATTTTTTATTAATCAGTTCTTCTAGTCTGTAAACTGTCTTAACTTTTTTTTAGCTTTATCATTACTTGGTTCAAATTCTAGAATTGTATAGTAATTCTTCTTAGCATTTGCTATATCTCATATCTCTTCATAAAGCATAGCTAAAGTGAGGAGATAGTTTGTATTCGTAGGTCTAAGTTTTATCACTTTTTCCATACAAGAAATAGCCTCCATAATTCTGTCTGTATTGTAATATATCTCAACTAAACTCAAATTATATTTTGGGCTATCTGGTTTAAGATTAACAGCTTTATCCACCAATAGCTCAGCTGTTCAATTATCTCAATTGATAAAATAAATCTCTCAAATTTGCCATAATGACTTATGATCTTCAGGTTCTCGTTCAATAATCTTTTTCAAAAGAGGTAACGCTTTCTTATAACTTCAAATAGTGAAATAATAATCTGCAAGCATTCTCGTCAATTCTAAATTTGATGGATCTATAGCCAATCACTCGATAATTCTCTTCTCATACTCATCATATTTTCAACCATTCTTCAAAGTTGTTGATTCAAGAATTATTCTTTCAATTATTTTCTTTTCTTTTTCATCCAAAACTTTTTCGCTAGGTGTATCAAGAGAAGTTGTTTCATCAAAAATTGAAACTTCAGTCTTATCTCACTGTTTTTCTTCAACATTTTCCTCTTTTTTAGCTTCCTTCTTTTCTTGTTTTTCCTCAGACTTAAATCCTTTTTCATCTTCCTCAGCTTTTTCGGCTACAGCTGCTTCTATAATTTCTTGAAATTCTTCATTAGTATTTGAATCTTCAGTATTAGGATTAATTATAGACTCTTTTTTTTCTTTCAAATCTCTCTTTATCTGCGTTTTTTTAACCCTTTCCTTAAAAGAAGAAGAAATTTTTCATCACAAAAATCACAATTTCGATAAAATCCACTTAATTATCCATATAACAACAACAACAACTAGAATAGCTGTTAATATAGCCCACATTTGAGCCAAAAAATGTTTCATCTATACTTTAAATTAATTAAAGGACTAATTTCCAAATACATTATACTAATCTCCTAAAAATATTCAATGTATAAAATTTTGCGAATATAGAATTTTAATAAAAAGATGATTTTTATCCAAAAATCATCTCTTCATGATTAGCCTATCTTTATTATCTTTTTTGAGGAGTATACTTTTGTTGAGAATTAATTGGTTTACTATTTTGAACTAATACATTTCTTCCAGTATTAAAATTCTGTTTTCCTCTATATCATCATCTCTTTTTGCTTTCATTAAAAGTCTTTCATATTTCTTTTTGAGTTGTCCTAACAGATTCTTTCATTTGTATTTTTTCACCTAGAGGAAAAATCATAGGAGTGATTTTACTTACATCAATATCTCTAGGAGTACCCCTAGTTAAAGGTATAACAATTAAGAATGAATCACCTTGTTTAAGTTCATCAAGGTCTTCCCATATGGATCAATCAGGTTTCCTTATCAATTGTCTAATAACTCTTTTAGTAATATCTTTTTTTTCTATAGAATCCTTTCATATAATTCTTTTCAGAATTTGAGAAAAGCTATAGTCATGATTTTGCTTTAATGTATCTTGTAATTCATATATATATCCACAAAAAGTATCTCACCTCCTTGCTTTTCAAATAATAGGTGTATTTGTAACAATTTGTTCTGTATTCATTGTATTGAAATAAAGTGTAATTTCAGTTTTTCAGCTATAGGCTTGATCTAAAGCCTCACGATTATCTTCATTATTAAGAATAAAGCGAGATATAATATTATCAGAAAGTTGATTGATATCAGTTATTGGCCTTCACACATGATCTCGACAATTATTTTTGATATATTGCATAATATTTTCATCTTTTGATATAACATCTCTAATCTTTGATATAACATCATTAACAGTGTTTTTAGAGGAAATATTTATATTTAAATTAATAGGAATTCATTTTTCCGCTTCTTCCATCCTTAATACCTCAGCCCTTGTTCACGAACAGAATCTATATAAAGTATTTTTTTCATTTGAAGTACTACTTCTTTGTCATTGAATTTCAGGGACAACATTTCATGTCTCTGATAAAATGATGCTAGTTCATAGTAATGCAGGTCATAAACGGTGTTTTATAAAAAATTCATAATCAGATTTTTTTAGTCATGTAGCTTCCATGAACTCTGTTTCATGAGTAAGAATTTTGGCAAGATTTTGACGTTTTTCCTTTTGTCTTCCATCATTTTCAACATTTGTTACATAATTATCTCGCAAAATATCGAGTTTCTCAGTATTTCAGTTTCTTTCCTTTACATAATCCTGAAAGTATTGCACAGAAATATATAAATGGTTAAAACTAAGATTTAAATTCTGTTCTAAAAAGTTCATTTGTCTTTCACTCAACTCATTTCGAGTGCTTTTTCATCCTTTTATTTCTTCTTTTGAACCGTTTAACAAGAATAATCTTTGAAAATTAACAATATAATCTGCAATGATTTTATTTTTAAATTTTTCGATAATTTCAGGATGCTCATTTAAATAATTTTTAATATCTTGTGGATCTTTATCTTTAAGTTCATCAGGTAAATCCAAGTGTTTTACTGCTAAGTCTTTTGATGCTGGTCAAAAAGTTCCAGTAGGAGTTGTAATACTAAGCTCTTGATGATTTCCATTTATTTCATCATTAAACCGTTGATTTAATTTTGCAATACTCAAATCCATAAGATACTCAGAATTTTTTCGAGCTTCTGTACTGGTACTCCATCAAGCCGCAATTTCTCAAGACTTAAATTCAGGACTTTGTAATTTTTCTTGAATATTTTTAAAAGATATACGATTTTTTCAGCCATGACTATCTGTTCTTGATAGTATATATAACGATTTTAATTTTTCTCATTCAGATCATTCACGATTTAGAGCTTTTCTAATTGGATCTTTTTCATCAAGAGAATCAAGATATTTACCTTTTATGTTTTGAGTTTTCCTTATTACTTTATTCTCATTATATTTCTCCCATCATTCATTGCGATCCACTAATTGTTCATTTAACAAAACCGTTCATAGAGCAATTCATAGTCTACCACCTCATGTATAAACTGGAAGCTCTTTATTTTTTAAATCGGAAATCATCTCATTATCAGAATGATATTCTAATTGTTTATAAAGTTCTTCCCAATTACCATCTTTATTCGGTAATTTAAAATTTGCAATTTTTTTGCAAATATCATTATATCTATCAGGATTTTTTTTATATCAATTTTCTATTGCCTCTCTTTGTACCTGAAATCGTCAATAACTTCAATTTCCTGATACTGATTTGAGAAGCCTTCAAATAAGACTTTCACTATTCCCTGATCTTTCAACTCAAGTTTTAGCTAAAAAATTATCAAAATTATGAAATAATCAACTAGTTTTTAGTGCATTTTCATTGGTCATAATCGTCAATAAAGCAGAAGATGAGATATCATAATCATTTTTTCTTAGAAGCTCATCAAGAAATCCATGCAATCCAAGACTATCAGCGATTTCTCAGTTTCCATCACGAAAATACACAGTACTATTACTTAACCTATCATAAGAGCTAGCTGTATCATCCTTCAATTCAATTTCTCCATGTTTATGTTTATCAGAATTTTTTCTAACACATGATTGTGTTACATCAATTCATCATCCTATTCACAGTATTGTAGCTAAAGCTATCAACCAATTTCTTTTCTTTTCCCATCGCTTTTTTTGAAGTTTTTTTCCTTTTTCACTTCAAGATGGAATATTTCCACTGTTCACTTTTTTAGCCATATTTAGTATAAATCATTAAATAAAAATACAATTAAATTTAATGTACATATTATATATATTATTTTTTATTTGTCAAATTTTAGGAAACTTTTTAATATTTTTCATGCACAATACAGATTAATAATATATATCATCAATTATAATATTATGCAAAGACATTGTGAAAAATAGAGAATACTTCGTGAAAAGTTCCTAAAAATTATACCAAAACATACAACAACATATAATTCATATTATATAGTATAGTATATTATACCACGAAAGTCAATGTAATATTAACAAATTATGTTGACGAAAAATAACGAAAAATAACAAAAAATAACAAAAAATTAAAATTTTTCAAAAAATCATTGTTACTCCCATAAAATGAATTACATTAAAGCATAACTATTCATCATCTTTTTTCACTTTCCCTTTTAATTTTTCCACAGGAATTCTGATAAATCAATCATTCGTCTTAATATTCACATCCTGAGTGATGATGTTATAAGATGCAACTATTCACGTATTATCACCAGCCTCATCAGATCTTCTTTCACGAAGTCATGCCATATCTATTTTCGAACCTTTACGTGGAAATTTCTTACTCTCACTTACATACAAATCTAATTCATAGAGCAGGCAGCATTTCAATTTTCAGCATTTTCACTTCAATCTCTCGATATCTCTTCATTCCAAATTCTGCATAACCACACTTTCAATCTCTATATTTGGCAACATTGTACAAGTTTTACAGCATAGACATTGACCAGAACTACACATCATTCCATCAGCTCATGGAGACATTCTCATCATGTCTCTAGCTCATACTTGGAATAAGAACATATTTTTTCATAGTTTTTCTCTGAATTTTTTTACAAATTCTGTGAAGACATATCTTTCCTCTGAATAAAAGAAGAAATAAAGCTGATCAGAAAAAATCTGAAATCTAGCTGTTACAGGCACGGAATTTGGAAATTCTTCCTGAAATTCTCTCTTAAACGTTGGGAATATCTTTAACGCAATTTCTTGTTGAGTATTAAATTCTTCTTCTTCCTTTCACTCAAGCATTCTTACAAAATCAGCAGAAAAGAAATTTTTATTTTTATCTCCAGACTGCACTCCTCACGAAATTATAGTTCAGATTGAAAGTTTCATGGCTCCAGTTTTTGGATCAGGCTGTTCATAAACGATTTTATCTCACACCTTCAAATTTTCCAAAATTTCAGGAGAAACTTTGTTAATATTCAAATATTTATTTGTATATCGGTCTAGAGCAAGTACGCTTTTCATGAATATTTATTTCATGGATAAAATATTAAGCTTTTTTACGTGAAGTAGGTTTTTTGGTTGTTTTTTTGTCATTCTGAGGCTTAGCCGAAGAATCCATTTGTGAAACATTTTCTGAATCCTTGTCCAGCTTAGCTGTATGAACTTTCGCTCAAGATGACAAACTATCGCTTTCAGCTTTTGTAACGATTTCATCAGCATTTTTAAATTCTTCTATTTTGTCAGGATTTTCAACCATCATAGAGAAATCTTCCCCAGATATATATTCTTTCTTTATCAAAAGTTCAGCGATTTTTTCCATAGTCTCTTTATGTTCAAGAATCGTATTCTTAGCTACTTCATAAGCATCTTCCAAGTACATTTTTACTTTCTCATCAATTTTTTGAGCAGTTTCTTCACTATAAGGTTTAAAGAAAGAGAAATCTGAACTCTGATCATCTGGATAAACTACCAATCCGATTTCAGGATCCATTCCATATTTAGTTATCATATCTCTGATAATTTTATTAGCCCTTTCGAAATCGTTTGAAGCTCCAGTAGTAATATTATCCTTTCCAAAGAAAATCTCTTCAGAAGCACGTCATCCTAATAGCCCAGCCACTTCGGATAGAATATAATTTCTAGAATAAAGGTTTCTATCTTCGGCAGGAGTAATCCAAGTCAATCCGAGAGCATGTCATCTTCTTACGATTGAAATCTTTTCAGGAGCATCTGCTTCGGGCTGTACATGAGCCAACAAAGCATGTCCTAATTCGTGGAAAGCAATTATTCTCTTTTCTTTTTCTTGAATTCACTTTGATTTCTTCTCAGGTCACATAATTACTTTCTCCAGTGCGTATTCAAAATCTTCTGGCTCTAATACAGTTCTTCAATCTTTTGCAATTTTTAGAGATGCTTCGTTCACGATATTCTCTATATCAGCTCAAACTAAACCGCTTGTTCTTTTAACTAGACTTTTTAGATTAACTTTTGGAGAAAGCTCTTTCTTCTTTAAATAATAATTGAATATTTCAGTTCTTTCCTCAGCAGTAGGGGAGGTTACGTAAACTTTTCTATCAAATCTTCCAGCACGTAATAGGGCAGGATCCAATATGTCAGGTCTATTTGTAGCAGCCATCACGATTACATTAGTTTGATTATCAAATCCATCCATTTCAGTCAAAATTTGATTCAAAGTCTGTTCTTGCTCTTGATGTCATCACGTTGTCCCATTTCATCTTTTCTTTCCGATTGCATCAATTTCATCAATGAAAACGATAGCTTTACCCGCATCTTTCGCTTGCTTAAATAATGTTCTTACTTTTGCAGCTCACATTCCTACAAGCATCTCCATAAATTCTGAACCAGACGCACTAAAGAATGCTACATTAGCTTCTCATGCCACAGCACGTGCAAGTAAAGTTTTTCCAGATCCAGGTTCTCCATAAAGCAAAATTCACTTTGGATGTCTAGCTCCTACTTTATGATATTTTTCTGGATGTTTCAAATAATCTACCACTTCCATCAATTCATTTTTCACCTCCTCCATTCATGCCACATCTGAAAATCTTGTTTTACTCGTTTCTTTCGTAGATTTCTTTCAGACTTTTATATCCATTAGTCATCATGCTCAGTTTCCCTTTCACATCATAAAACGGAATCATATTATGAATATTATAAAAAATAACAAAATTCATCAAAACTCCTTCAAAAAGCTGACTAACATACTTTCCTCATTGTAAACTGTCTTAATTATTGTGTCTCATGTTAAACTTAGTCACAAATCAATCACACTGGTATCTGTAGGCTTTTTCGTTGTAATTAAGTAATAATTATCTGTAATCTTAGTTCATCATATAGGGAATATTGTATCTTTTTCTTCGCTTCAACTTAATATATATCATTTTAAAGTCACTCAATCTTCAATCTCAACCTTATTAAACATTCAACTATTATAAAGACTCAACCATCAATTTAATGATTTTTCATCTTTTCTAATAATATTTTCTGCATGTTTTGTATTTCCAGTTCACGTACTATTTAATTCATTATTAAAAACATTTGAAGTAATTTTATCCTGAGAAAATGCTATAATAACAGTAAAAGTTATCAAGGCGATTATAATCTTTATAAGAGATTTTTTCATGTATGTTTATGTAAGATAAATTATTTATACTAACTTATAAAATATATGAAAATCAGATACTAATGCAAGAGAGATGACCTTATCATTTTTCATAATTAATTCCAAATTTTATAATTTCTAAATTTCACTTTTATCACAAAATATAATACACTAATAAAATCCATAATCTATTTTATTAAAGCTATCACACCGTTAACAAAATTTAATACATCTTTTTCTAAATTTCAAGATTTATCTGTTGAACATCAGGCAGCATTTGCATGTCATCATCATCCAAAATGTTTCGCTATATCTCTACAATTATACTTTCACTTTCCACGAAGACTAAACTTTATATGATCTTCTTTCTCTTTTCCTAGAATAACTAACTGTTGATCTTTTATGTCTCAAATTAAATACAAAGCATAATCAGCACTATCAGGATGTAATCAAAATTTTTCTAATTCTGATTGTGAATATCGAGAATAGATTATATCATCGACTTTCTGCATTCTTCAAAGGATGATTTGCATAAATTCCAAATCTTCATAACTTTTAGAACGGAAAACGTTATCGATAATCTGCTTTTTCTTTGCTCATTTTTCGAGTAATTCCAAATTATTTCTAGAGACACGGATTGATTCTTCTCATTCATCAAAACGAAAATTACCACTATCAGTCATAATTCATGTCAGCATGAATGTAGCAATCTGCCAATCAATCAAACCTGGTCGCCATTGTTGAGTAAGTTCAAAAACCAATTGAGCAGCACTGATAGAACTATCATCACGAAACTCAACTGAATTTGGAAGTGCAACTGAAAATATATGATGATCAATAACAACTTTTTGATGTCAGTCGAAATAATCTTTGTGTAACTCTGAAAACTTTCTAATCATATTGTATGTAGAAAAATCTACGAATACGATTAAATCATAATTTCAATAATCAAATTCTGTTTGAAGACTCTGTATTGGCAAAAATGAAAAAGTTTCACTAGGCGCATCCGGAGTAAAATATGAAATATTTTTTCAGAGCTTATCTAACTGTAATCATAATCAAAACATTGATCCTATTGCATCTCCATCGATTGATTGATGTCCAAAAATTGCAATATTTTGTGCTTGTTCGAGTTTAAACTTTAATTCTTCTCCCTGCATTATATTAACATTAATTATAAATTATTCTTGGATTAGTTTTTTTAACTCACTAAGTCATTTTTCTGAAACTTTCATTTCATTTCACAGAACTTGAATAGTTATATCTCATGGATTTCATGAGATTATAGTCATTAGTTGTTTCATCTTTGAAAATGGTAGATTCTCGGATGTGATAACTAAAGTCTGATTTTCATCTGTAATTGAATTATTTTCTGGTTCAAGTCCTTCATCACCATCATTCTGAAGCTTAGCCGAAGAGTCTAGTGTATTTTCAATATTTCACATATAAGTTCCTTCACTTTTTCATCCAGCTCAGCTGGACAAGTTTCACTCCGTTCAGTATGACTCATTTTCTTGTCATTCAGAATTTATTTCTTGTTCTTCAACTAGCCCATTATCCTCTGCACTATCTTCATCAACACTTTCTTCATCAATTTCATCTATTTCTTCATCAACTTCTGAAACATCTTCAACATCATCTGCTACTTCATTTTCTTCTCTGGAAATATTTTTAGTCTGATTATCTTTATTTTCTTCTGCCATTTTTTCATTTTCTGCAGCAATTTCAGCTTTTATACGTTCAATATTAAGTTGCTGCTGCTCTCCAGCTCTAGCTTTTTTAACAGAAGAAACCGTATCTTTTTCATCATAAGAACCTCAGGCTAATTCTTTTAGTTTTTCACGAGAAGTTTTTACGATTTTAGAAATCTGAATTCTATTCTTTTTTCGTCAAGAAACGATAACCAAATCAAATTTTTCTAATCA
Organism: uncultured bacterium; assembly: GCA_946408385.1. Classification (GTDB taxonomy): domain Bacteria; phylum Patescibacteriota; class Gracilibacteria; order Absconditabacterales; family Absconditicoccaceae; genus UBA3291. The sequence continues at coordinate 11,587 of CAMJSB010000001.1, forward strand.
GTACGTATCAGACAAAAATATATCAAAATTATCAGAAATATCTTCAATCGTAATAAAGAATCATTTCTTCTTTGCACGACGAATTTCTTTAATAAATCACACAATTTCAAAATTTCAAACATCAACCTTATCCTTAATATTTGAAAGGAGTGTCCTTTTTTTGATAAATTTATATAATCAATCCAAAGGATTTCATGAAATAAAGCTCTTGAAAACTTCCTGTTCCATCATCAATCTTTCCATGAGTGTTGATTTTTCCACTTTTTTCACCGGAATCTTGCTCTCTAAATCTCAAAACAATCATTTACTTGCATGTGCTGAATTCGAAATCCAATTAATAATTTGATCTACATTATTTCGGAGAACTTTACGATCTTCAAAGTGATCCAATGCTCACGATTTAATCAATCATTCTAAGCTCTTTCTATTCAACACTTTTGAACATCTTTTACAAAAATCTTCTAGTGATGTAAATTTTCATCATCTTTTTCTTTCTTCTTGAATCTCTTCTCAAGTATCAAATCACACTCATTTTATAGAAATGAATCATATTCTTACACTTTGGTCGATGGCTGCCACATGATTGAATGATACATTGACGTCTGGCTGTAAAATATCAACTCATTTCTGTTGAATCTCAGAAAAATAGAAACTCTGTGTATCTATGTCTTCCTCGACAGAACGTATCAAAGCGGCAGAGAACTCAATTGGATAATGAACTTTAAGATATGCAGTCTGATATGCAATCATAGCATAACAAACGGAATGTGATTTATTGAACGAATATGAAGCGGCAGGTTCAATCATTCTCTCATAAATCTGGGTCGTAGTTTCAGGTTTATAATTATGATAACTAGCACCACGTTCCTGGAATTCTTTCTTGAGTTGTTCAATGATATATTTTTTCTTTTTTCAAACTCCACGACGAAGAAGATCCGCCTCTCAAAGAGAGAATCATGCCATTGCTTGTACTAGAAACATTAGCTGCTCCTGATATACAGCGATTCAATACGTTTCTTTTAGAAATGGATCGAGATCTTCAATCAACTTTCTTCTTTCTTCTTCTGCTACTTCTGCTCAATATTTTTTGGTCAATTCTACTCTAAGTTCTGGGTACATATATTCAATTTCTTCTTTCCCTAGTCTTCTATTAATATAACTTGGGATAAATTCCATAGGTCATGGACGATAGAGTGCATTCATGGCAACTAAGTTATCGATTTTTTCTGGAATTAGTTCAATTAAATAACGGCGCATTCATGGAGATTCAAACTGGAATATTCACGTAGTATCTCATTGCTGAAAAATTGATTTGTAAGTTTCTTCATCATCAATTGGTATATCCAAACTCATTGTTTCCAGAAATTCTTCAAACATCTCTGGAATCTTTTCTCATCTCTGATCTGCACGAGCTTTGATAATTTTTACACAGTTCTTGATGATGGAAAGATTACGTAATCCCAAAAAATCCATTTTGAGAAGTCAGATTGATTCTAGTGTTGGTCCGTCATACTGACTAACAATCGTATGATCTTCCTCTTTGTTATACTGAGTCGGAGTATAAGTCGTAACTTTTTCTGGAGCGATAATAATTCAACAAGCATGAACTCACATCTGACGAAGATTTCACGTGAGTTTGTCTCAGAATTCTATTGCTTGTTGGATTTTTTCATCACTTTCGTAAATATTCTTCAATTCAGGAGATCATTCTGGATCTTCCACTTGTGCGACTAGTCAAACTTTATCTTGGAGCAAATTCGTAACGTAATTTGATTTTTCAAAAGGTACTCAAAGAGTCCTTGCAACATCCTTGAATGCGGCTTTGGTTGCCATTTTCATGAATGTTCAGATTGAACAAACTTTTTCAGCTCAGTATAAATCGTAACAATGCTCGATTACAGTTTGACGTAAAGAATCCTCAAAATCGATATCGAAGTCTGGCATCGATACTCTGGCAGGATTTAAGAATCTTTCAAATAGTAAATCGAATGGCAATGGATCCACTTCTGTGATTCAAACAAGCCACGCGAGCAAAGATCAAGCTCACGATCATCTTCATGGTCAAACTGAAATTTGATGTTCCTTGGCTCGACGTACGTATTCTGACACGATTAGAAAGTATGAATTGAATCACATTTCCTTGATAACCTTTAATTCATATTCCAAACGGTCAATATAATATCATAATGAGAATCTCTTATCTCTACCAGGAAATTCAGTCTGATTTTTTTCTATAAAATCTTTTTTATATTGAGTATAAGTCTGAAGTGTAAATTTGTGCAAATCCTCTGGAGAAGTGTCTTTCAATGCAATTTCGAGATTTCATTTATCTGTCCTCTTTACTAAATTTGCGATAGTTTCTTCATCTCGAGAATATCTAAATCTTCTAGATAATCATGCGAATGCTCTCCAACGTAATTCAAATTCATATTCCTGCATTCTAGTTTCCTGTGTAACTTCTCAAGTCATGAAATTTTGGAGAACAAAAAATAAAAAAATCTGTATATAAAATATAGTTTAGATTGAAAATTTCAAGCAGTAGATTTATTCTCAGAATAACTTTTTCCTAATTTTTTTTGGAGTCCTAAAATAGAGAATATGCAGCATTCACATAAATATTCATGATATTATACTCATTCGAATTCATGTTTTCATTAGACAAATATCATATTTATATCATCAGATAGTTCAGATTACTACTCAGGTAATAAAAGAGATTAGAACGATGATACATACAATTGCTCAAATAATTCTCAACTTTTTATTTTTTATTTGATGAATTTTATATGTTTTCATAAACAAACGTATAAATTAAATTCAAAAACTAATTAATAACCTAGTTCTTGTTTTTCCTTTAATAGAGAATACAACTCGTTCATATCCTTTAAAGCATTTACCTCTTTTTGAGTAATTACCCTATCATCATGATATTGAGATCAAATACATCTTATAGTTCATCAATTATTTGCAATTATCTTTTCAACAATCTCTGCCTCTGCTGTTCAGTAATAATTATCAGACCATTCCCAAATAGTAGTATAGTTATCTCTTTCCACTTTCTTAGGAACATAATCAATCACCTCATTTCAAATCAAGAACTGATATTTTTTAATAAACAACCAATTCCTTGCTGCATACATAATTTTGAATCTACGAATCATAGATCAATCATTATACTTTCAAATATAAACTTCTATTGTATTTTGATTATTCGTATCTTTAAATGCATTAGGTTCCAACCAATTAATTTTATCAAAACTATCATATGTAATTCTACACCAAGACTTTAATTGGTCTATTCTTTTTTGTTTCTCTGCATATTTTGCCTTTAATGCCGCCTCCTGTTCAGCTTGAATCCTTTCTGCTTCAGCCTCTTGCTCAGCTTTAATCCTTTCCGCTTCTTCTCTAGCAGATTTTTCCTCAGGAGTTTCATTTCTTTGAATCATTAGTTCATATCTAGATTCCTTATATTCATTTTTAGCAATAATTACGATATTATTTTGTGTGCTATCAAGATTTACATTTTCTGTAATTTTTCAATCAACAATTTCTACATCATTTCAATTAACTGTAACCCCAGTTGCATCCAATATAGATGCCTCTAAACTATAAGTCTGATTATCTCAAACATTACCTTCTTCAGATAATACTTGAATTACTGGTTGAGGAGCTGCATCATATTTTGCTTGATATTCAGCTTTTATTCTTTGCTCTTCACGATGACTAGAATTTAATCAAAGTGCAAATAAACCAAAAATCAAAGCTAATATACATGCTACAACAATTCTTAGCACACTCTTATACCTTTCAGGCAGAAAACATGATTTAAAATCAACTACTTTTTCATCATCCTTAGAACATAGAGCATACCAAACACAAATAAATATCGTTACTAAAATAAACAACCATAATACATTACTCAATATCAACGATAAAATGATCCCAAAGAAAAACAATAAAAACTGATAAAAACCTCTTTTACCTTTTGACATAGGTTGTTGTTCAATTTTTTGTTTTGAAGATCCCTTTTTAGAAGTCGCATTTTCTGCTCCATCTATGAATTCTCAACAATAGCGACATTTAATCGCTCAATCTTTAATTTCTTCCGCACAAAAAGGACATTTCATTTTTATTATTTTGTTAAAAAATAAATACTATAATTTTTCTAGATGATCTTGTCCACATCTAGGACAGACAAAACAACCAGATTTCGAAAACAAAATATAAAGTATTCATGGAATGATACAGCAACACAATAAAATAATTGCAAAGCATCAACTATAACTTCCACTTTTATATTCTGCATTACCTACAAATCCACAATTAGGACACCTAACCTTTGGATTCATCTGAAAGATATGCCTCTTAATAACTCTACAATTTGTATAATCTCATGTCATATTTATATTTTCCTTTGTATCTACTGCTTTGATTATTTTTTTATTATCACCAAAAAATTCTCCACAGTAACGACACTTCTTAGCATTATCCTGAATTTCTTCCTTACAAAACGGACATTCCTTCATCAACTAAACAAAAATATAAATTTGTCACATTAAGTATTATATACTTTTTCAATTATTTTGTCAAATTTCAAGCTATTTTTTCTTCACTCTCTCATAACCAAGTTGTCCGCAAGCTCACTTAGCTTCTCTTCACATAGATTCACGAACTGTAACCGTAATTCAGCCTTTTTCTAAAATTCTTTTGAAATTCTGAATAGATTTTTCACTAGATTCTTTCAAATCAATTACAGGATTCGCATTATAAGGAATCAAATTCACATGAGCTAATCTATCCCTCAAAAGATCAACCAATTCATCAGCCAATTCAGGTTTATCTGTAATTCAAGCTATCATAATGTATTCATAAAAAATCCTATTATCAGTCGCTTCCACATATCTATCAATCACTTCCATCAATTCGTTTAATTGATATCTTCTCGCTATTGGCATAATTCTTTCTCTCAATGCTTGATTTGGAGCATGAAGACTTACAGCCAATTTTACATCCAATTTATCTTCAATCAATCTCTCAATTCATGGAATAATTCATGCCGTAGAAATAGTTACATGCCTACGACCAAGCGAAAATCTATCCTGCTGAAGCATAATTTCTACAGATTTTTTAACTTCATCATAATTCAAAAGCGGTTCTCACATTCACATAAAAACTACATTTCTCACTCATCGATGACTTCAATCTTCCTTCTTTCCAAAACGTTTAAAAATATAAGCATTTGCATATAAAATCTGACTAATTATCTCATCCCATGTTAAATTCCTAGTAAATCAAAGTTTCCCCGTCACACAGAATAAACAATTCACAGGACAGCCAATCTGTGAAGAAATACATAAAGTAATACGATTCAGCTTTCTTTTCCCATTTTTGATATATTTTTCATCCTGCCAATGATACATTATAATCGATTCCACTGTATATCAATCCTCGGTTTGAAATGCAAATTTAGTCGTAGTCTCAGCTTCCACCGTTTCCATACATTTCAAAGAAATAGGAGAAAAATCTGATTTTAATTCATCTTTTAACTGCTTCGAAAGGGTAGTCATTTCATCCCACTCAATATGCTGATTTTTAAATAATTCAAAAAAAATCTGTTTCACTTTGAATTGTGGAATTTTATGCTCTTTCGCTCGAATTTCTAATTTTTCTTGATCAAATAATACATTCATTTGAGACTATTTTAATTTAAATTTAGCTTTAAAAGCTGTTGTTTCTTTTTCCAATTGATAATCAGTATATATTTCTCTATTTCATCATGAATTGGTAGAATAAATCGGGATATCAGGTACTATATGAAAATGCAAATGATCAATACTTTTACCAACTTTTCATTTAGCCACACCATCTCTAAGCAAAAGATTTACTTCACTATGAATCGTTTCCATTTTTCTCATCCACTTCTCGATCACCAAAATCAAATCTCATCGCTCTTTTGGAGTAATCTCAGACAAACGAACTAAATGTCTATTAGGTACTATTAAAATATGATCTTTAATATATGGAGCTCTAGCAAGCAAAACCGTAAAATGTTTTCATTTTTCCACAACATATTCATTTTTTATATCACAAAATGGACATTCATGTTTCAATACTCTTAACAAATAATCATCATACTTCATTATCCAAATACTTTAAAAAATGAAAAACTTAAACAAATAATAATATAATTGTTCAACATAAAAACTCAATATCAAAAAAGTACCAAAAATTTGACAAAACAAGCTTATCTGAATATAATAATCAAACAAGTAATTTTAATACCAATACTTTTATAAGAATGGTAGATGTAAATCCATATGAAAAATTTAAAAACGATGAAAGAGTACTACAAGATAATAACTTAAAGATTTTAATAAAAGAAATAGAAGAACTAAAAGACTCAGACAAAAATAACGACAAAATCGAATGAGTATTTACTGAAACGCCAGAATTACAAGCAATAGAACAAGCTTTTAACAAATGACTATTTGAATCTTTAAATAAACTAGATAGTTGAACTCTAAATGGGTTAATCCGAGAAATTAAAGGGATCATCCAAGACTCAAATCTAAATTTAAATGAAGAAGTTAAAAAAAGTACCAAGAGTCTCTTAAACTTAACTCAACAACTTTGACTTGATACGAAAAGGAATAATCACAATTTCGAAATACCATTTAAGAATTGAAAATGCGAATATATTAATATGGAAACAGGGGAACCTGCTGAAAATATAACTATAGAACAAGCAGAAAAATGTTTTTTCAATTGATTAGATGTTTTAGCACAACTAATGGAATGACAATCTGAACGAGCCGTCCTAAGCTCATGATCATTATTCTTAAATAATCCAGACTATAAGAAATTATGATGAGATGTAGATATTGCAACTGATGTAGATAGTTTTTATAATGTCGCTCTAAATAAATGAGATGATGGGAAAACTAAACTAGAAAAATTCGTTGAAGAGTGAAAAATTACAGATCTAAAATTTATGTGCATATCCAATAGAAAAGAAATTGATATTAATGACACAGACTCCATTAAAAATCTTATTGAAAAATGAGATATAAAATTAGATTTTAATATGCCATCTCCTGATTGACTACTTATTAATTGTGAATTCTTTCCAGAGCCACGCTGATATTGATTAATCCAATTATGAACAGAAAGAGCTGAATGAAAAGTAAATTCATACACGATGAATGGTAGAGAAGTAAAAACTGTAAATGAAGAACTAGCAGCAATGTCATATATGATTAATCTAGCTCACGAAATCAAAAATAATAGCATAGAATGAGTCCAAAAATGAAAAAAATTAAAAGATTCTGTTAGAATAAACAATTTTTTACAATATCTATCAACTGCTTGAATAAATACTCCCGAAGATATAATTAATTTTATAGATAAAACAAAAGCTAATTATGAAAGTCAAAAATGAGAGGAGATAACAACAGACAAATGAGAAATTATAAATATGTCCAAATATTTAAAAACGGGATTAGATAATCTAGACTATCTCAAAGAAATTATGGGGAAAGTAATATCAATGTATAATACTATTGACAAAGAAGACTATAGTTCTTGGTGAAATGAAACAACGATATCCATAAATGAATTTGTAAACATATGAACACTCGAAATAAAAAGATTATGTATTAAATATGGAAAAAATAACTCTTCTGAGTTGCAAACACTTATTTTAGAAAAAATTACTAATTTAAAAAAGAAGGTGGACATTAGGGATCCTAAAAACTTTGCATATTTTTACGAAATGTATCAACTAGAAACAAACTTTATTTCAAAATTATTCAACAGCTAAATATTTTAATATATAAACATCAACAAAATGGAAACAAATGAACAAATCAACACACAAAAATTTACACAATATGATATAAATCTATTGTTAGAAAACACATTAAACAAAACATGAGATATTTTTGTATGTGATAATATATTACTAAATGAAATTGAAAAATACATTGAATCTGAATGAACACTTAAAGGAACACTTAAAAGCCTGATTCTCTCACGATTTTTTGAACATAGTGACGATCACATAGATACATCAAATGACAACTGGATATCTGAATTCAATAGATTCCTTGAGTTATTATCAAAAGAAAAATGAAAAACAATTAATGAACTATCAAAAAATTTATCATTAAATTTATTTAGAAACAAAGAAAATCTAAAAAAGATTAACTACATAAAAGAAAATTCCAACATTACAGATGACATTATTTTGATAGCAAAAAATTTATCAGTAAACAACGAATACCATAACTTTTGACACGAAATATGAGTGGCCGAAAATATTATAAAATTATGTAAAGATGAAGACATTGACCAAAGAGCTTTAAATCTATTGGTACTGACTGCATTATTTCACGATGCATGATATACAAAAAAATATGATATAGATCAAGAAAATTTGGCTTGCAATTTATCTAATACTTACATACCTGAAGAAACATTCAAAAAGCTACATATAAAAAGAGACGATTTCAACAAATTAATTATGATGACTAAGCTAGAAAACCGCAAATTAGAAAACAATGAATACATTAAAATCTTACAGGATGCTGACTTATGATGACTATGATACTGACCACACTATATTTTATATACTTGCATGTGAATGATTGATGAATGAATCATTTCACTAGATAATTTTATTGAAGATGAACTAAATTTCATAAACAATCACTCAATAAACTGAAATTTATATTTAAGCAAATCTTGAAATAAAAAACTACAAAATCCAATCGAAAGCATAAAAATTATTTCTTGATGGCCAAAATGAGTTATCGAAAAGGCTTATGCACTCAGAAAGTCAAACATAACATTTGAAGAATTTAAAAAAGAAATAGATGACATGCTAGAATACTAAATTATCTAATCAGATTTTGAACCAATTTCAATTACATCATCCCAAATCTGCATATCTTGAATCTCTTTATTATGCGTAACAGTATAAAATTTCATAGTTCTCTGTTTCACAAAATTATTAATCATTTCAGAAACTTTTCAAACTGTATCTATATCTAAATTATTAATCGTTTCATCCAAAAATAAAAGGGGAGTATGCAAATATGAAGAAACTGCTAACATCCACACCAATTTCAAAACAGTTCTCTGACCACCACTCAGACTTTTTACTTCTCTTTCTCATTTTGAGTCAATAACCCTCACATTCAGCTCAAGTTTATCTCCATTTTCATCTATCTGCATTTTCAAGGTATAATCTACACATTGTGAAAGATAATTATTAATTACATCACTCAGAACTGGCAGATAATCATCCAAAGCTAAAAATACAATCTCCTTAGAGAGAATAGAATACAAACGACCTAATTTCTTCTCATCTTCCTGTAATTGTTTAGTCAGATTTTTATTATTTACGCTATCCTCAACAAGTTGCTCAATTTGAGAAATTGTCTGAAAAATCTGCTTGATTTCATTTTGCTGTTGCTGTAATTTTAAAGAGTTTGATTTTTCTTTTTCAGACTTCACTCACTCGATTTTCACATTCAAGTCTTCAATCTGCTTATCCTGCTCTTGCAAAGATTTCTCTAAATGTTGCAACGAAGTTTCAGCAGCCACTTTATCCTGTTTATATTTATCCAAATTTTTACTTTCTTCTTCTCGCTGAAATAACTGTTTATCAATTGCTTGAATCTCACTCTGAATTGATTCCCATTCACGATAAGACTTTTCCCAATCTGCAAATCAAATCTTCATCAAATATTCTCTCAAAGAATCAGAAAATTCCGTTTGCCCTTTTATTTTTTTCTCCAAATCTACCTTTAAATCTCATCATTCAGGATTTTTCTGACTTTCTAGTTCTTTAATTTTATTATCAAAATCCTGCTTTTCATATTCAGCTCTCATAGTTTCCAAAGTCTGACTCAGTTTTTCTTTTTGCTGAGAATATTGTTCGTATTGTTGTTTATTTATTGCATTGATATGGGGACATTTTTTGCATAAATCAGGACAATCAAAATCCGCAGTTTCAGCCCACATTTTATCCAATTCATCAATTCTAGTTTGCTGTAACTTAATTTCGTCTTCCTTTCTAGATTTCAAATCTTTCATTTTCTCAACCTCTCTATCATGATTCTCTTTCCAATTTTTTGCTTGCAAATCAATATTTTCCAATTTAGTTTTTCCAGATTCTATCAAAGCTCTTAATGAAATTCACGCATTTTTTACAATTTGCAAAATATCAAAAGCTGACTTCAAATCTTTTGGCATCTCCAAACTATCAAAGCTATCATCACCTTCTGCAGCTTTGTTCCAGAATTCTATCAATCCAGAGAAATTTGAATATTTAGCATTTAAAGCCAAAGAATCTCACTTCTGATAAAGTCACATCTTCATTTCTTTCAATTCATTTCACTTCTTCGCATCAATATTTTCTATTTTTTTCTCTAAACCAGAAATATTTGTTTTAGCTGTCTGAATATCTCTTGAAATTTGAAATTTTTGCTGATTTAAAGCTGATATTTGCTGATTAAACTCATTTAATTGTGCATCCAATTTTATCACAGCATCCATTTTAGTTTGAATCAAATTCTCAGCCTTTTCAAAAGGGGAGTAATCCAATCAAATCAAACTAAAATCATTCAAAGAAATCTGATCAAAAAATCATTCAATATTCTCAAAAAATTCATCATTTACTGACAAAATATCTTTCAATTCATCATCTTCCTCCAAATTTTTTATACTATTCCATAATGATTTCAAATTCGCTCTTAATTTATTATCTTGTAAAGAATGGTCTTGTAAAGCCTTTAATTTATATCAAACTTCTTTTTTCTTCTCTTGAACTTTTTCTTTAGCATCATCAATTCAGAGTAAATTGAATACATTTTTGAGCACAATGAGCCTATCAGCAGGCCTCATTTCAAAAATATTATCCGCATCCTGCAAAAGAAAAACTGTACTCAAAAACACCTCTTTCGGAGGCAAAAGAGCTTCCAAAGAAGTTTGCAAATCTGTTTCATTTTTAAATGAAATTTCTTCCAAAGTCCATCTCTTTCAATTTTCTTTTTCAAACTTTTCAATTATATTTTCTCACCACTGCAAAATCTCATTATTTCAAGTCAGATTTTTGATATCTTTCAGTAAACTTTCTCAACTATAATTGATAGAAAACAGCTGAGATATACAGCTATCATTTCATGCAGTCGTACGTTTTAAGATTCTTTTAACCAAATAATAAGCTCAATCTACATCAAAAATCAGACTAATTTCCCCACTTTTACTTTGAAGATTTAGCATATTTCTAGAGCTATCTTTATACAAGGCATATCTAGGAGCATCAAAAAACAAAAAACTTTTTCCACTTCATATTGGAGCTTTGATTAAATATTTTCATTCATCAAAAACTAAAGAACAACACACATCCTGAAATGGTCATATATTTTCGTAATATGCAACTATCAGATTTATCATAAAATTCAACTGAAAAATAAATTTAAAATTAATTATAAAAATCTGTCACCCAATTTCTAGTTATAAAAATTTACATTAATACATTTTCCAAAAAATCTTACATTTTTTTTGCTTTTTTTAGTTGTTTCAGATATAATAATTCTATATAATCACAAACTTTATTTAATTATTAAAAAATAATGGAAAATTATGAACTCTCTAGCGACAACATTAAAGAAGTTGATCGAGCCACTTCACAAATAAAGAATTGATTAAATGATTTAAAAAATAAACTTAACGGGAAAAATACAACAGAGCAGTCTTCTGAGCAAAAAACAGAGCAGTCTTCTGAACAAAAAACACAGCAGTCTTCTGAGCAAAAAACAGAACAGTCTTCTGAACAAAAAACACAGCAGTCTTCTGAGCAAAAAACAGAACAGTCTTCTGAACAAAAAACAGAACAGTCTTCTGAACAAAAAACAGAGCAGTCTTCTGAACAAAAAACAGAACAACAAACTGATAAGAACGATTTATTCTATGAAATAAATGATAAAAAAGCCACTCTTAAGATGGATATCGTAAAAAATTATTTGGATATGATTAAAGATAAAGAATGGAATGAGCTAAAATCTAACAATCCAGCAGCTTGGATTATGGCCGTACAAATTGCTCTCAGAAGCACCCAGATTTGAGGAGAGAATCATGACAAATATTGAAAAATTCAAATAGACGGAATATTAGGACAAAATACGAAAGATGCAGTAAAAAAATTTCAGGAAGAAAATAGCTTAACTGCCGATGGTTTACCAGGCAAAAACACATTAAATAAAATTTATGATATTTTAGATTGAAAAACAACAACTAATTCAACAACCACTTCAACAGAAAATTCATCAAGCTCTTCAACAGAATCGACCAGCTCCTCAACAGAGTCAAGTAGTTCCGCAACGGCTTGAGCAACTACTACCACATGAACATCAGCTGAAACTTCCTCTGAATCTCAAGAAAAAGAGCCAGAAGATAGTAAAATCGTTTCAATAAAAGACTATATAAAAGATATTCAATTTGATATGCGTTATGCTACAACTAATAATTTTACATGACAAAAAATTTATAATGATGCTGATGCAAAACTTAGATATTGAACAATTAAGAAATTAAAAGTAGCTCAAGACGAACTTATTAAAAAATGATATTCAATAAAAATCTGGGATGCTTATAGACCCCAATCTGCTCAAGTAAAATTACGAAACGTTAGACCTGATCCAACTCTTGTAGCTAGACCTGAAAAATGATCTGCACATACAAAATGAAATACAGTTGATATTACACTTGTTAAATCAGATGGGACAGAAATTCCTATGCCATCTGAATTTGACGATAACAATAAAGCAAAAGTAGATAGAAACTATTCTGATTTAACTGAAGAACAAAGAACAAATGCAAAAATTCTTGAAGACGCTATGAAAAAAGCGTGATTCAACTGATATGACAAAGAATGGTGGCATTATTCAGATACAAAAAATTACCCAATGGAAAGAGGTGATTAATTAAATTAATTGATATTTTTCAGAAAATATATATAATATATAATATATTTTATTCATCAATAAATAATGAAAAATAATCATGAAAATAGAAAAATTGAATGATTAAAATCATTTAGAATATCTGACAGTAACGATATTTCTTTTGATTTATACAAAAATTTTTCAGAATCTGAAGAAAGTTTAAAAAATTTCTGAGAAACCTTTTCAGATTTCTACTATATTTCTTGTGCTCCTTTTAAAAAAAGCATAGAACAATGGAAAGATATTCCTGAAATTTATGAGATTTTAAAAAGAAGCATCCACATGGCAAATGGGTTCCCTCTAGAAATTTTGATTGGAAAATATAGTAAAGAATCAATGGAAAAAGCTCAAAAAATAACAGAGGAAAAGAGAAAAGAATTTGAATGATCTAACATAATAATATGAGACCCAAAACATTATGTGTATATTGTTGGATTTTTCGGCGGAAGTACATGAAGAGCCAACGAAGAAATAATTAACGATATCAAAAAAATGTTTCCTGATAAAATTAAAACAATAAAATAATCAGCCTTACAACAAAAATCCATATTTTTTAATCAGATTTTTTATATCTTTTGATAATGCAGGATACATAGTTTTTGTGAGGGAGTACAATCTATTAAGAGAGGTATTATGTTTTCATAACTTAATAATATTTTCCAAATTCTGAAGATTTAAAGTCTTTCAATTTTTTTTAATAGCTTTTTTAATACATTCTTCAATATATCATTTATTGGTAGTATCAAAGTTATACAAGCATTCGAGTATTGATAACTCTAAGTTTGCAGTCAATAAATTCCTGGAGTTATGCATATTTACTTCATTTGTTTGTTTCAACAACAAAGAAATTAAATTTTTTCACTTAGTTTCAAATTTTTTAAAAGAAATCTGCTTTTCAAAAATTACAGTTTCCGTAGTCTGTTTCTCCTTATTTACAATCATAATTGATTCAGGTATCGTTATTCAGTTTCAATGTAAATAAATTTCTAATGCAGCTAGCCCTCCAATATACCATTGTTTGCAAACTCAATTACAATGATCTTTTAATAATTTTCGATATCGCAATTCTTCGATTTCTTCACCAGTAATTGGCTTTTCTGGATTGGTAATATAAAATAAATCCTTCCTTAGTGAATAAAGGAATCAACGATTCCTCAACTGAAAAGTAATCTTATAAATTCTGCTAATTGGGGTAGAATCTCAAAACGAAGAATAAACAAACTTTTTTAGATCATCCGAATTTATAATTTTTTTCTTTTGCTTTTGTAATATTTGAATTAAATTTTCTATTGGTCTTTCCATAATCAGCTTTTTAAGTAAAATTTGCATAAATTTTTTATAGAAATCTTTCCCAAAAAATCAAGTAGATTTTTCCTAATTTTTTTAATTGATTTTTCCATTGAAAAAAGATGTGATAATCATAAAAGCAGGGTAGTTGAATTTATAAAATTTTTATTTCTTCTATAACTTGTATTAATGATTACCCAGTGAGCATTGATAGATCGCGAAATTTGTGCAAGAAAAGACGTCACACGAAATTCAGTTAAAGCAAGTTTTCTGGAAGTTCAACAAAGCAACTATGAAGTTTTACTAGAAGTTAGTTCAAATAAATTTTTGGTTAATATGATTACAGATATTACATGAGCAATACAATGATTTGAAATTATAGCCGTAAAATGATTCATGGAACTTTCCAAAAAAGTAATAGAAGTCGTTAAAAAAGTAGTTTCTCATATGCGAGAAATGTGTGATTAATAAAAACAAATACCAAACTTTATTCTTTACAAAGTGAATAATGGAAATAGAATCAGGGAATAAAGGTACGGAATCAAAATCTGAAAAAAATTTTACAGACTATATACGTGAAATTCGAAATAACTTTAAGAATTTTCTTTCTGATATTTTTTCAACAAAAAAAGATAGCTCACAGAAATTGAATAACCTAAAAAATGACGTCACAAACAACAAGCCTAATAAAAATAATGAAAAACTTGAAACTAATAATACAGAAACTGAAATTAAAAATACCAACGAAAGAATTAACGATTCAATTGAAAATAATGATAAAAATCTAAAAAATAAATTAAAAGAAATATGTGTACGTAGTAGAACATATTGAGAAGTCAATAAAAATGATGTTTGATTTGTATCTTTTTGAAAACTTCAATTTCATGGAGATAAATCAAAAAAAATTATGCATAATATAAAATCTGCAGATCCAGGTAGGTTTGATTCCATTATGACGGATCCATTATTTAAAAATATTGATGTTGCATGTACTTCTGTACGAAATGATAACCAGGCTAAACAGTTTAAAAAATTAATGGAAGATCCTAAAGCACAACAGGAAATGGATAAAGTGGTAGATGAAACAATTGCTGGATATTTAGAATTTGTAAAAGGGTTATGAGTAAGTGATGCAAGAGCAACTTTAGCATTTTGAAGAATTTGTAACTTCTGAATATGACATGCAAAAAAAATTAAAAATAATATGGCAAAAAATGGTGCAAATTTTAATGATTATAATCAAGTTATTGATTATTACGAAAAATCTGTAAATTGAGCCGTTCGTACCAAATTCCAAAAAAAGTACGCATGCTTTTGAAATAAAAATTTGAGAGAGGTTATAGGTGAATATAAAGCATAAATATTTTTACAAAAAAGTCTCAACCAGATACGATCGAGACTTTTTTTGTCAGTGTTTTTTCCTAGATTTCTTCACAATCAGTCCAAAGAAGACCGATAAGACAAAACATATAAACATAAATAATCCTATAATGGCTGTTAATATTCCCGGTATACTTAACGAGATAATCCCATTAATTAACCCGAGGATAATAAATAGGATCCAAGAGATCTCCATCGTTCTTGAAATTTTAGTCCTTTCCTCTTCCTCCAGGACATAGTCGCTTTGGAGAAATTTAATGGTAAACATTACCATTTCCGCCACCCAAACGATAGAAAGAAACATTAATACCAAGAACCATTTCGAAAAGGCAATCGTTGCATAAACGCTTATGCAAAACGATGCAATGGATGCAATAAGCACCCAAGAGTAACATCTAAATTCTTTCATTTTCTCTTTTTTTATTTATTATGTTAATGTATATTATATATATAATTTATTATATGTAAATACTTTTTAAAATCAATCAAAAAATCTGAATTTTTAGAAAATCTATCAATCTTATATTATAAAAAAGTACCTCCTCTAGCAAAGAAGGTACTTCAATAATTATGAATTAATTATTTTTCTTGAAAAAGTAATTGAATAACAAAGCTGCCAAAGCTGCTCAAATTAATGGAGCAACGATGAATACCCAAACTGAACAGAAAGTTCAATCTTGGAAAGCTCAACTCTGAAATAATGCAGGTCCAAAACTTCTAGCTGGATTTACTGAAGTACCTGTAAGTCCTAGTCATAATAAGTGAACTAAAGTAAGAGATAATCAGATTACCAATCCTGCAACTGGAGCATTTTCAGACTTATTAGTAGCTCAAAGTACAGCGAAAACAAAGACAAAAGTCAGAATTATTTCTGCTAATAATCCTAGCCAATAGCTTCCATTAACTCACTCTAGTCCGTTTGTTCACAAACTATCAAATCAATTTGGTAACAATAATCCAAGAACCAATGCTCATAGAATTCATCCAACAAACTGAGCAGCCATGTAAAGACAACATTCTTTAGCTTTCATTTTTCATGTAAGATAGACTCATAAACTAACAGCTGGATTTACATGACATCCTGAAATTGGACCAATAGCATATGCCAATGCTACAATTACAAGTCAAAATGCTAATGCTGTAGCCACAAAATTAACATCAGTCAAAACAGCCACACCACATCAAAAAACAACAAGAATCATAGTTCATAGACATTCTGCGATGAGTTTTTTCATGATATGCATATTAGAAAATAAAAATACAATTATTGAATATTGAGTTGTATGGAAAAATCAAGATATTTTGGAAAATTTTAATCATCTTGAAAAAATAGTTTGTATCCGTAATTTTTGGATGTTTTATTATTAAAACATTTTTATGAAAAATTTTCTGACTATAACTAATATTTTGATTGTGATTAATGTTGTAATTTTCCTTTTGGAGGAAGTGGCATGATGAAGTACTAATACAGAGGTTGCATTTAATTTTTGAGCAATGTTTACTCCAGTTTTTACTGCACAACCTTGGAGAGCATTTACTGCGATGTTTTTGCATTTTTGAGGTACGCATTTGCTTATGAATATGGTATCACTATACAATATATGACCAGCGATTGAGCATATTATGTGAAAATGGAAATATATGATAATTTATCTATTTAGTTGAATATGTGGAAATTTATTGGTATTTGGTGTAGAATCGGTTACTCAAGATTTTTCATTATGAGCAGGAGCTTCATGAGCGATATTCTGAATTTTATGAGCTTGGTTGGCATTTGTTTTGTTCTTTTCGGATAAGCTGAAATGAAAAATAAATGTTGGTCAGGTCGGAGCATCGGTATTTTTTGCTTTACTTCCTTGATTCCTTATTTCATGAATATCATTAACAGCTCATATCGGTTGATTGATATGAGGTTTTGTGATGTGTTATGTATTTTTGATAGCAAAGAAATTGTCTATTAAGAAGACTATTTAATTAAAATATATCATTCTGCATTATAAATCTGACTTCATTCTCTGTTTTCTTCTATTCCAAAACTATTGATAATCACTTTATAATTAGGCTCCGTCAAAATTAGAGCTGGATTTTTTAAAATTTCCTCTTCTTCTTTAGTTAATTCTGATTTTGCGTAGATATCAGATTTTTCTTTAAGTTCTCCTAGATAGTCAGTTAAATCGACTTTATATTCTTGGTCGTCTGCTTGTATATTCAGAGTGAAATCATTCATTTTACCATAAGATTTTTCAAAGTATAATGCTTTTGAATATCATGTAACATCGATAGATTGTTGGAATTTTCCGTATTGTCTGTAACTTCGGTATTTGTATGTAGGGTAGTAATAATCATAATCTGTGTTTACACCCAAAAATTCTCTGATATCGTAACGAGAAGATCGATAAGTATCTTTGTATTCAAAATTGATTATTTTGTTGATGATTTTATCTTTATTGTAATTCTCCATTAGTCAATCGAGTGTTCACATGATTAATTTAGTAGATTCTTCATTTGCATCTTTCAAAGCTCACTCGGTAAGAGGAAGTGAAATATTTTCTTTGGATAGGAGAGTTTCGAGTCTATTTAATTGTGAGTTAAATGAGATATTCCCTACATTTAAAGGTCGAGCATAGACAGCGATGAATGCTAAAATTCACAATGTGGATACAAATGTTAGTAATCTCTTTTTGGTAAAGATAAGAGACAAAGCTGAAAAAATAATGATGAATGCGATAATGTAACATACAAAACATCTGTTGATAGTGATTCAGTATTGGTTGATTCTTTTTACAATAGCTCATATCATCATAAATGAAATGAGAATGAAACTCACATATAATATTTTATTTATGATTTCGTGAATTTTAGTTTTATCTGGATAGATTAGGTAAGAACTAATTATTCATAGTGTAAAGTATCAGATTCAAAGTCGTACAATGATTCATTTTGGTCGTACTCATGTGATGAGAATTTTGATTCCGTAAGCTCCGAAGATTGCAAGATATATTAAGGCAAGTGGTAGGAAAATGAAGGATCAGAAAATCCTTCTAAGGCGAGATGGTTTGATTTCAAAGTCAGATTTTTTATTTATTTCTTGTGTAAGTGTAAGATAATAATTAAATATGAATGATCATGCTAATAAAACCATGGAAATCATTCAAATATCTAAATATAAATCTCAATCGATATTGACATCAAAAAGTGCTTCAATTGATGCTAAAGCGCCAGAGATTCATCATCGAACAATGCTTCATGCAATTCATCAAAAAACGATGGCAACGAATAAACTAGTTCGTGAAAATCGGATTTTTTGTTCATGTTTTTTGTGTAATAGGGCAATGATTAGTGGGATTCAAAGTAGATCTAGAGGAATAATTCGTAGGTATAATAATCATTCAGAGTATGTAAGATTGTCTAGGTTAGTATTGTACAATAATATATAGTATAGTCATCATAAAATTATGGATCATATCTGTAATGTTCGATTAATCAGATTTTTATTCTTTATTTCACTATGAATGAGAAATAGTGGTCAATAACAGCTAATTATGAATGCAAAAATTAAACTGAGTATTATGTCAGGGGAGTCTAAATCGATAATTCATTCGATTTGTAAGATTCAAATGATGGTTAAAACTACTAATAAAATATGAGAAACAGGAAATGTTTCAATTGCATTAGTCCAGTTTCAAAATAGTTTCTTTAATCTCATTTTTGCAATAATTCAAAATAAAACCAAAGCAATTCTGATTATATTTAACTGTATTTCAAGTGATTCTTATTTAAGAACAACATTACAAAAATGTTTAACTATATAAATTTTCTATTGATTTAAAAAAATAAATCATTATACATGACTCCGTGTTTGAGGGAACAACTCCGGTTTTCATATTTTCGGGGAGTGTTTGGGGGCGTCTTATTAGATGCTCCCCTTTTTTTTAATTTTTATATTTTGTAAAATTTGTAAAAAACGATGATTTGTATCAAAAATACACAAAATATCATATTTAGATATATCAATTTTAATCTCTCAGTATCATTTCTTGAATAAACAAAATTAACAAGCTATTAATAATATTTTTCAAAAAAATCTATTGAATATTGTTCTGATTTTACTATATAGACAGTACACGTTTTCTAGTATATTTCTCCCAGATTCTCCATGAGAATCTTTGATGTTAATGCTGTCGTTATGCGTTAACTAAGAGCTTGAGAAAACTCAAGCTCTTTTTTAATGCTTTATAAATCTATCAATTTTTTACTTTCTCTTGAAATTACATATTTTTTATATATACTCACAAAAGTCAATATAGGGATATTACTTTATATCTTACTTTTATAAAAATGAAACATACTTTTTTGTTAACCATTTTTATTATCTGAATAATGCTTTTATCATGATGTTATAATAAGAATTCAAGTACATCTATTTCAAAGACTGATCGAAATTGCGTAGATGTAACTTCTTATGATCATGATCGAAATAACGATATGAAATGTACATCATCAGATTGAGATGTAAAATATACTAGCTATGAATGAGCTAGAGTGCTTGAAAGTTTATAAAATCATTTATCCGTTACTACGAATAAAAATGCCTCTACTATTATGAATAAGATATATAACCATTCCTGCATTATTTAACTTTACAAAAAAGATTGACTTTATTTGAAATTTTTGAAATCCATATTTTTGAAATCTCAGAAAATGAAATGTTTACTGCTTTTTCACGCTGTTTTTCATCCCACTAATCCCATTATTCTGTAGATATAGTGTTCGAATCGATGAAGATTGAAATCCCGTTTACAAAAGGAAAGTATCAGCAATATGATGGATACTAAATCAAGCATTCTGAATTATTTGATTATTTATTTTAATGTGAATCATTTGAGGTTTATGAAGTAGCTTCAGCGGATGACACTTCAGAGTTCGTGCTTATTAATAAAGTATTTTATCTCCTACATATAATCACCATGAAAAAATTATTCTCTATTCTAGCAACGTTACTCTTTGCAGTAACTCCATTAATATCTTCATGATATTACTATTACCAATCATGTTCATCACTCTACTGATATGGAGCAATAGATGCATGAAATTGATACTGTAAATGCATGGCATGATATACACGATATGGGAATAGATGTGTATCATGATATACTTACTGTCAAAATGTATATGGATTTAACGCTACTTACAACTCATTAAGTAATTCATGTCAATGTCGCTATGGATATTGATTCTATTGATGAAGCTGTGTAAGTTATAATACACTTTGTCAGAAATTATATGGTCGGAGCTACCACTACAATTCATTAAATGGATATTGTGAAACTTATTATTAATATCCAATCTTAAAAAAATGACTATCCTGAATAGGGTAGTCATTTTTCATATTACTTTTTTCAATTAATTAATATTTAACATATCAATACAACAATTCAAAACCATATTTCTCTGCAAATTTACTCTGAACATCTCCTAAATCTTTGGAACTTTTTTTGAATTTTTCATCTAATTCATCCAATTCTGATTGAATTGATTTATATTCCTTCTCCTGTGAATATGTAATATCATCCAAATCTCGATATGAAGTAAGCTCTAAAGCTTTATTATAATATAAAATACTATAAGATATCAAATTTAATACAGCCTTCTGTAAAGAATCATCACCATCCCAAGCTCATAAATCTTTCACTTCCTTTTCAGATTCTTTACACACATTTACTACTTTTTTAAATGCTGATTGTATCTGAGCAGTTGTTCAATTTTCGATAATATCTGATACATCACCTTGAGCATTTACACAAGCATTTACAGAATTAATCATACTATCATTATAATCAATAACAGGAGAAATTTTGTCATCTGCACTATAAATTGCTT
This sequence comes from uncultured bacterium, assembly GCA_946408385.1. GTDB lineage: Bacteria > Patescibacteriota > Gracilibacteria > Absconditabacterales > Absconditicoccaceae > UBA3291. Next base: position 33,144 of record CAMJSB010000001.1, read on the forward strand.
TATAAAGAGTATAAAGAATCAACGCCATATCTCACCTAGTAATATTCGTTTTATCCAAACTAGATAAATCAAAATTTCATCGTTTCAGCAATCAATAACTATCAGCTTTATTATAATAATTTGTATATCGAGCTCCCGCACTCTCATCCAAATATCAATCTATCATCCTTACTACAACTGCAATCGCTTGTGCTTGGGTTAATTTATTAAAAGGCATAAATTTTCAGTTTGATCACTGGAATAATCACATATAATTTGCCTGTATAATATAGTATGTTAATGTAGGATCAGCATTTTTAATATCTGGAAATTTATTTAAATCTACATTATCCGTAAAAGGCTTATTTAAAACCTTTGCAGCAAATTGAGCAAAAAATTTAGAAGCCTGTTCTCTGGTCAAATTATCATTACTCATAAATGTAGAAGGAGTATTAAATATAGTTAATCAATTAGCATACATCCATTCAATAGCTTCTTTTAATTCTTGATCTCTTGTATTTCATTTATTTACTTGTTCGCTTCCAATTAAAATACATTTTGTACCAGCTGAATTCCACTCATATCATTCTCTACATCCACACAAGGAATAATCATCATGATTTGCTACAGAATAATTTCCAAACGCATCCTTACAATCTCTATCAGCAGTCTCCTGTGTGTACTTTTCACATGATGTTTTATCTTTATTCCATGTATATCAGTCAATACATTCACACAAAGAATAATCATCTTCATCTACCTCTGAATATTTTCAAAAATTTTCCTTACACATTTTATCTCAATATTCTTTTGAAATTGCACATTCCGTTCAATCCCATTCATATCATTCTTTACAAACACAATTTTTGTAGTCATCTTCTTCTGATTCTGCACCTGCTCAATAATCATACATACACCAATAATCTCCAAGTTCTTTAGTTTCTTCTACACATTTCGTCTTAGATTTATTGAATATGTATCCAGCCTTACATACACATTGATCATCTCATCGACTGATTGAATTTGCTCAATACAAATCAGAACATCTATCCGCAAATGTAAAAGATGTTAATCAAAAAAACAGCGATAAACCCAAGAAACCTCCTAAATACTTTTTCATAAGCATTAAATAAAAAAATAAAAAAATTCATAATCAAGTATGTAATTATTTATCATAATTTCAATGGAAATTATAAAAACATTTTAAATTTTAATTAGAAATTTCATTTTAAGAAAGGATTAATTCTGAGAACTTCTCAATAGGTCATAGCTTCTCAATGTCATGGATAGCATAAAATTCAAGTATCGATTCATAAATGCTTGAATTTTCATAGTGAAGCTTGCATTTTATTTATATCTCATGTTGGTGTGTGTAGAGTTCATATGCTATCACCCATGACAGTATCTCAAAGGAATAAAGCTGATAGCTTTTCGAAATAATACATTACACATCAGTCTGTATGTCATGGGACGTGGATTACTTGAGCAGGCAATTCTCAAAAATCATAATTTCATTGCTCGATAAAATTTACATCAGATTTTATTTCTATAGCTTCTCTTCAAACCAAAAAAGAGCAGTTTAACTCTGTGTTAGTTAATAATTCTTTATCGAAATGATGAATATAAACATCAGCGTTAGGGTAGTCTTCAACTATTTTATCAACACATCTAATATGATCTCAATGTCCATGAGTTAGTAAAATTGAATCAACTTTTCAGAGTTTAGCTAGATATTCTTTGAAATTTCAATCATAAAATCATGGATCGATAACGATTACTGTATTGTTGTATGTGATGACGTAAACTTCAGATGTGAATATGTTTGGATTGCTGAATGTTTTTATGCTGGATTCCATTTTTTTTATTTAAATAAAGCAATAATAGAAACAATCAAAGCTATTCAAGATATTATGTATGCTCATCGATTTTTTAATCGTGGTTGAAAATATAAATATAGTCGTCATTTTTTCAGTTCTCTTTTTAATGAATTCATAAAGCATGTTCATTTTGTAGATATCTTATATTTAGAATATACGAAATCCTCCTGAAATTCTTTACAGATTAAATCAGTTGTTATTTCAAACTTTCATTCAGCAAGTCATAATTTTGTTAAGTCTGTGGCAATTCTGCTGTTATAGTTATTTGGAATTTTTATAAATTCTCTGTATTTTCATGTTTTCATATCAAGATAATGCAAAATTTGGATATGTTCAAAAGTGAGATCTTGTCATAGTCATTTACTGATTTCTTCGATTTTCCTTCTGTTTTTCAAAGATTCTTTGTTGCTTTTCATAGAATATTGTTATATAAAAATTATTCTTTTTCGATTTCATCTTCTACCATTTTTTTAGCTTGTTCTAACAACTCTTTACTTTCATTTCTAAGTTTAAAACTCTCTTTAATTTTATCTGAAATTTCTTTTTGAAGTTCTGAATTTATCAATGGTAGTTTTATTTTTTCAAAATCTGATGGTTTTAAGTGAGAAATTAAAGCTCATCAAGAGAATCTTTCAACTTGTAATTTACAAATAATTGAATTTAAAATCAAAGCTAAGCATTCTTTTTCATAGTTTTCATATTCTTCTTTCAAATTTAATCTTAAAAATGCTGAACTAATAATTCATTTTAAATCTTCTTTCAAAACATAAGTAATTCAAATCGTTCAATCCTTAGTGAATAGAATTTCTCATTTTTTAGCTTGATAATTTTCTTTTAATTCATCATACATTTTTTCAGAAATTTTCTTTTCAACTCCATCAATTCAAAATTTTGTAAAATCCGAAACTCTGATAAAGTCTATTCATTCTTGAGTATATGCTTCTGCTCAGGGTTCAAATCATTTTTTATATTTAAATAAATTTTCTACATAGTCCCAACCTCATTTATAATTTTCTATTTTTTCAATGAGTTCATCATATTTTGGTTGAAAATAATCGGCATCATATCTTCATGCTTCATCTACTGCTTTTTTAGTGGTAGAAAAAGTTAAAGTATGTGAAATAGTGTGTTCTTTTAGTCAAATTTCTCTGAGAAGTAAATCTTCAGCTTCGTGATAAAGTTGTTTTGATAACTGTTTTTTGTTGTATGCTTTTTGTACTATTTCAGAAATGCTTTGTTGAATATTATTATTAAATAGTGGAACTAATACATTTTCAACTTCTTTACAGTTTAAGTTTACTTGTTCAGTTTGCCTTGAAATAGAATGTAAATATCATCTTCAGTATTTGCTATTCAAATATATATTTAACAAATCTGGATTTATTAAATCAGGATTTACTCTTATTAATGCTATATTTTGATTAATATTAGCTGGAAGATCTTCTTCTCTAACTATGGAAACTCTTCATACAACTTTTTCAGAGGCTCAAATTATAGTTACAATTATATCTCATTTTTTTAGTTGTGACGATTTTATTTCCTCGTTTCATAATTCTGATAAAAAATCATTAAAATTATGATTAATATAATTTTCTCTTAAATTATCAGTTTTTATAAAGTTAATATTTCCTCAATAAAATTTATCGTTTTGCTTAGATGGTGTATGTCAAGTAATCACTTTGCTCGATGGTATGAATGATTTTATTTTATTGCATTTAATATTGCTTAATTTTTCTCTCAGCTCTAAATATTCTGGTCTAAAAAAATCAGCATCAAATCTTCATGCTTCAATTACATCTTTATATTTTATGTGTGAAATCTGGGACATTATTTTATATTATCTTTAATAAATTTTAGTACTGTTTCAAAGTTATTTAAAGTATCTTCCGATAATTCACATTCTTTATTGTTAATAAAAATATCTTCTATAGCTTTATTAAAATGATTTTTATCATATTCTGTGTCATCAGGAAATGTAGTTTTTTGTATTTTCAACCTATCATCGTCTGTAAACAAAAACTCTGTAGTTTTCCCATTAAAATCCTTATCAATATCATTTAAGGTGAAGATATGAGATTCTAATTCTTTAGAAATATCTTTTATATAGTTGTCTTTTGATTCTTTTCATTCATCATCTCAATCAAATATTCAAATAAATTTTCTATTATTTGCTATATATTCACGGAATACTTTTGCATAGGAAGTAACTCATCATCATGGATAAAAGTTATGCTTAAATATTTTATTAAAATATTTTTCTTTTATTCGTTTAAATGTGTAATAATCATGCTTTCATTCTGTGAAGATTATATTATTTGTAAGTTCAAATGGATTTGTCGCAAAATCTAATGCATCAAGTATTGGTTTAAAATGTGAATAATCTTCAACAGACTGAGCTACAAATTTTCTATAAGATGTTGCTTTTATATTTTGTCTGTAAACAAATTCGTCTTCAATATTATTTCTTCATTCATCTTTTACTACAAAGGCATTAAGAATATATTTTGGGTTTATTAAATATGGACTATGTGTTGAATAGATTATTTTTGCTTTATCATTACCAACTATTCTGTCAAAAATGGTAAGTAATTTCTGTTGTGAATGTTCGTGTAAATTACTTGCTGGTTCATCGAATAAAAATAAATATTCTCAAGATTCTTCGTCCCTAGCTTTTCTGAATTCTGTGAATAGTATAAAAGAGAAAAATCGCCTAAATCATAAACTCATGTCGCTAATCTTAAACCTTGAGTCTCAAATACCTATATCAATGTTAAAATAATATCATACACTATCATAAAATATTTGTATTTCAATATCTTTTTGGGGTCAAGGAAAGATTTCTCATCGAGGGATTATTATATTTTTATTTAATGCCGATGATACCCTTTTTAATATTGCATTTGCAGCAGCACCATCTGCTGAATTTCAAGAATCTCATCCTCTTTTTTTTTGTAAGAAATCATTTATAGAACAATTCACAGAAGAAAAAACATCATTAAATATATTTTTATACATACTATTTATTTCTTGTTCTTGTTTTGGAAAGCGTTCATCTAAATCCTCTAGATAAATTTTTTCTGGAAAACTAAAGAGAAAATCCGAAAAATACAAAATCTTAGGGAATCTTTTTCTCAGTTGAATCGTAAGTTCATTTCGAACATCCTTATTTTTTTGGAATAATGATTTATAATTACGTTCTTTAGATGTTTTAACCATTATTTGGAATGTCCACAAATTTTCTTTACTTTGATATTTAGAATTTGTATAGTGATATACTTTTTTTATTGAGATTTCATCTATATCATTTTTTAAAATCAACTTTTTTTGTTTACAAAAGTCTCTAATAAATTTATTGTCATCATTATTTAGTTGTAATGTAGCTGAACATGTAATTTCTCATGTAAAATTTGCTAAATCTTTTTTGTGTATGTATGTAAATTTTTTATCATCATCCATTTCTTCTTGAAAAAAATTTATAGCTTCTAGAATTGTCGTTTTTCAGCTTTCGTTTAATCAAACAAGTGGGAAAATTTTTCATTGAGGAATCTTTGAAAGATCTATTATTTCGTGATCAATACCTTTAAATTTAGAAATTTCGAACTTTACATACTTCATTTGTATATATAATTGGTAAAAATTATTTCCAGAAACTTAATTTCTGTTCTTTAGCCCATTTTTCAAAAGCTTTTGCAATTTCTTCTAAATCATGGTGCTGTATCAAATGTCCATGTTCATCTAATTTTCTTTCTCCATTATCGTATTTTTCGTAAATTTCCTCTCATGAATTATCTTTTCCTGTACATTCACTTACTGCCATAAAGATTTCGTAGTCATCTAGTTTTGGATTATAAGTTGGAGAATCAGGATTTTCATCTCGTTTTTGAACGAATAATACACTTGTTTTTGTTCATGTATGAGGTTTAAAAGTGTTATTATCTAATCCAACAACTGCGATTAATCTCGCTCTTTCCATGATATATTTTCTAATTCTTTCATCACTACTATTATTAAATCTTCCTTGTGGTAATACAATAGCCATTCTTCCACCAGGTTTCAAGAAATCTAAGTTTCTCTCTATAAACAATACATCACGAGAAACTGCATTTGCTTTTTTACCTTTATCATCAAAAGATACTGCATAATCAGCCAATAATCTACTATCTTTTATATCTCATGCAAAAGGAGGATTTGCCATAATAATATCAAAATCAAACTCTTTTGGCTCTTTTGGATTTTTACAATGTTTCATAAGTCTGTAATATCATTCTCCGTAATTCTGAAATCGTGATTGATCTTTTAATTTTTCTTCTCGTCTCGTATAATCGAGAGTATTTAAATGTAGTACATTCGTTTTTCAATCTCATGCAATCATGTTTAAAGTTCTTGCAACTCTTACAGATTTTTCATCGAAATCTATTCAGAAAACATGGTCTACAAATTCTTTTTGTTCAGAAGTTAAAGCCTGATTTGAGAAATTATGGAAATTTGCTTTTCATTGATTTACTAATTTATTCCAAACATTAAATAATGTGTGAACTGTGAATCCACAGCTTCCACAAGCTGTATCTATCATATATTCATGTGGCTGTGGATTTATCATATAAGCACACATATCAATTACATTTCTTGGTGTGAAAAATTGTCATTTTTCTCATTTTGCTGATTTATTTACAAGATATTCAAATGCTTCATCTATAACTTGTAGATTTGAATTGAATAATTTTACATTCTGCAAAGAAGCAACACAAATCTGAAGATGATTTTCATCGGTAATTCTTAATGGCTCTCAATCTTCAAATATTCATGGTCGTTTCTTTTTCGCTTTTTTATAAAGTTCATTTATTACTTGTTTTGTGTGAAAAGCATCTCCACGGCTTCTAAATTCTAAAGCTCTAAAATCATCATTTGAAATGGTTGATAAGATTTCTCTATCTGTGAATTCTGGGTGCTGTTTCTTTTGTATATTTGCTGTCTTTTCAATAAAAATTCTATCATCAGCACTCTCCATTTCATCGTAAAGTTTTATGAAAATTAGCTTAAAAACTTCTTCAAAAACATCTACTCAAGCATTTGCTAGTACTTCATCTTCAAGGTCTTGAATTACTGATTTTAAAGATTTTCTTTCTTCTTGAAGTTTATCTTTTTGCATTAATTCTAAATATGTGAATCTCTCATCTTTTACATCATCGATAGTTTCATTAAATGAAGGAATATCAGAAAGTGGCTCAAAATAATTCGGATTTAATCTCTCGTAGTAATTTATTTCCATTCAGTTTGTCCAAACAGCGAGCGGTGCTCAAGTCGCATTTGTATATGATTTTAATTGATCTTTTCAGTCTTTTGCATTTGCTTTTTTTATTTCCAAAACACAATAAACGGTTGTTTTATCTTGTTTATTCAAAATTACGATGTCAGCAAATTTCTTTTCTCTACCAAAACTTACTGTATATTCTACATCTAGCAGTTCTATTGGGTATTGATAATCGTGGATTAGTTTATCAAGCATTAACTGTCTGATAATTTCTTCAGGTTTTACTTGAATATCTTTTTGTCTTTTGATACAAGTCAAAAAATATTTTCAGTTTTTCTCGAAAATGGAATTTTCAACTCTTTCAATGCTGTCTTTTGAAAATACTGATAAATCATATTTTCAAGTAGATTTTACTAATTCTGAAAAGTTTAGCATGTAATATCAAATATTAAGTAAATTTTTTCATAAATATAATTGTAGAAATATGATATCAAAAAGCAATTATAAAATTTTTTATCACTAATCAGTCTTTTATAATATTTAAAACAATGCCCCTTGCTTAAACCTCACATTCTGTAATCCACTAATCGTCATTCAAACCAGATTTATATCTTTTTTGTTCCATAACTCATCAAATAACTTGGTAGCATAAGTATATAATTCTTCTATCGTATTTATCGGATTTGGTAGTGTCATTTGATGAGATTTTGAGGAAAAATCTGTATATCTCACATGGACAGTTAGCCTATCTCATGCTAGGTCTCTTTCTTTTAGAGAGAATGCGAGTTCACTGGCAAATCACTGTAAAAAAGTCAGAATATATTCTCTATCTTTTGTATCCATTTTGGTAATCGAGGAAACTCAGATACATTTTCTCTCATCGTAGTTATTTTCTACTTTGCTGTCATCAATTCAATTTGCATAATCGTGGAGAATTCATCACCATCTTCCAAGTCTAGCTTTAATTTCTCATTTATTTTTTTGAGCTAAATCTCAGATAGTATTGATTCATAATTTCTTTAATTCAGGCTCTGTTTTTCTTCCACATCCAAATAAATCTCTGATAGGTAGAGGCCATAGTTTTTCTTGGATTTCGTGTATATATAAAGTGTGAACCTTGTTAGGTTTTTCAAAATCTGAAGCCATTTTTGCGAGAAATTTGTTGTTTCAGATTCATACATTTACAGTGAATCAGAGTTTTTTGTTTATATAATCTTTAATTTCTGTGGCAACTTTTACAGGATCTCAGTATTTGTCTTGCATATTAGAGTCATATTCTACAAAGCATTCATCGATAGAATATTGCTGGAACTGTGAAAATTTTTGTTTCAAGATATTCATCATTTCATCAGAGCATTTTTTGTAGTAAGCATAATCAGGTGAGGCGATAATGACTTTGGGATAGATTTTTTGTACTTCGGATAATCTCATTGGAACTTTGATTCATAATTTTTTGGCAGGAGAGGATGCAGCGACGATGATGCTTTTTCAGACTTCTTTGAATCATACTACTGAAACATCATTTCTAATATCTCTCGTATATCATTTTTCCAAAACTTGCTTGGCAGACCGAGACAAGAAAGCTGAATTTACATCAATGTGAAATACTATTCTCTGCATTCCAAAATTAAAAAATTCTGATATAAATTTAATTGAGATATATGAATATAAAATTCATTGTCAAATCGTTTTTTGACAAAATGTTAGACAAAGAATTGGAGGAATTGTCATAAATATTACAAATGTCAATCTTGTAGGATATGAGTGCTATTAATGAAAATCTCTTCGGCGGATAGACGAAATTGACAAGTTATTGACAATTTGTTAAAAATCTGTTAAATTCGCTTTTTTAGATTTATGTGTTAATGCTTACGGGAAGTAGGGTAGTGTGGAGTGAGAAAAATCTCAACTATTCAGTGTATTGATACATTATTCTGCTATTAAGTTTGATTAATGACTTTTAGTTTACGGATGAAAATTGGAAGGGGAGTCTTTATTTTGAATTTTAATTATTTTAGGGGAGTTTTTCGTGGTAAAGCACTCCCCCGTTTTTGTTGGTAAAATTTTTGATAAGTAAAGTGTGTGAAAAAATAACGGATGATATTATATTTATTTAAATGTTTTAGAATTAAATAAATAAAAAAATCTGATCAAAAAGAAGTGATATTTAAAAATTATGTATGGATTAAAATCGATGAAATTTTGTGTAAAATATGAAAAATCAGAAAATTTTAAGCGATGTTTTTTGTTCGAGGTGGTATATTGTTCCACTTTGATAAAAAACGTGTCTTATTTTCATTTTGTGTGAAATATGAGTTTGTACCTTGTATCTCTCTATTTTTACATAAATTCTGATGATTGTTGCATGTTTAAAGGGGAGTTTTAATCTGAAAAATAAAAATAGACTGCCCCTTGTTGATAAAATTTTTTTATTTTTTTGTTTTGTTTGAGTTATGTATTTATTTTAATTTTTAAAATAACGAAAAAATCTAATTATGGGTTTATATAGAAATCCGCAAAAAACATATATATTTTACTTTGCACAATGTACCTTGTGCAAAGTAAACGTATTATTTTTTGAATTTGAATTTGCTCATATTTCTATGTTTTAAACTAGATTTTTTGATTTATAAAACAAAAAAATATGATAAATATAAGCACATAATAAAATATTCTCCAATTTTTTATATAAACCACTACCCTGCTACGATTTTACCAGTTCTAAACTGGATTTTATCGTCAACGTGGCATGTAATCATCATAGAAATCAGAATAATCAGGCGAATAATCATCATAGTCATAATCACTAACCACATGTTCATCATTACATTTTCTAAATCATGCCTTTTCTGCCACTTTTTCATTTGGAAAATATGATTCTCAATATTCTTTATCAATAACTGTTTCAGAATAATTTACACATCATGGTAGATGATATATTTTTTCTCATGATTCATACGAAACATTTCATTTTATGGTACATTCTTTAACCGCCCCAACAAACTTATCACATATAAGATGTGCATACGTCATTGGTCCCATCCATCAAATCTTATATAATCATAATGCAAAAATATATGAAGATCAGATTAATAACAAATAGCACAATCCAGATGCCACAATTAGTCAGAAAATTTTAATAAAAAAATCATTAAAAAACTCTTTGTTTAGAATCGAATCATAAAAAAGCGCCAAAAAGAACAATATCATAATTACAACAAAAACTCAGGAAGAATAACCCTTTGGCACTAGAAATCAAATAATAATTCAAAATATTAATAACGCAACAAAAAATCATACTCAAAAATATTTATCCAAAAAATTATTAATTTTATCCTTCCTTTCTTGTCTTTTTATCTTATTTTCATCATATTTTATTTTCCCATTTTCATCTCTAGGAATGTCTTTTCAACAATGCCCACACTTCTTAGCTTTAAATGTTATTGTTAAATCACAATAAGGACATGCCGCAATTTTCATTCATTGATAGATAGATTCTCAGCAAGAACTACACTTTTTAGCTTTATTTTCAATCATAGCTGAACAAAAAGGACATACTTTCATAAAGTTTTTTTATTAATAATAAATTACATACCAAATATTAGAAATTAACAATATTTATCTTTAAATATAATTTTACCCAAATACACACTGACCATCAACAACCTCTGCCAATTGAGTTTCTTCTTCTACTCCAGCCTTTTCCATAAAACATTTATTATAATAAGAATTTCAATCTTGACCGCAGACTGTAATCTGTGGCTGATTATAACACTCCTCTATATATTCCTGATACTCTCATTCAGATTCATGCATATCTAATACATCTTGCACGTCAGATTTTAATAAATCACAACCTCAATCTATTACATCACTCATATAACAAAAATCATCATCACTAAGTATACAAATATCAACTCAATCTTCAGTCTTTGATACCTGTCAATTGCTGTCAATACAAGCCTGCTCTGCATATGGATATAAATTATCATCTGAATAATATACATCTCATTCATGACATCTTTCTGCTGCTAAATCCTCAAGATAACAAAACGATCCAACTGAATAAAAGCAAACATCTTGCTTATCTCATCACTCATTCCATTCTTCTATTCTTCATCATTCCTCTTCACATATTTGCGTTACTAGAGTTATCCACTCCCCTCATCACTGATGTAACCATTCACATTTTCAGCTCTCCAGATCATCCAAATAACATCGTTCATCTTCATAAAAAATACAGATAGAATTTCATTCAAAATCAGTTGTTACCTCTCACTCATTATCAACGCATTCTTGCTCTGCCTCTGGATATGCCATTTCCATTCAAGGTCAATCCATAATATCAAAACATCACGATAAAACTGCACAACATAAAAAAATCAATCAGATTAGTGATATTTTTTTCATTACAATTTCCATAAAAAATTAAATAACATGACTAGTTATTACAATAACTAAAGCTATCACAAAACATATAAGCCATGACTCACTAATTGTCTCCTTAAAAGAAAATTTCTTCTTAGATTTCTTTGAAAATTTATTCATAAAATAAGATACCAAAGCATACACACACAAAACAAATAAAAATTCAAGGAACAACTCCACCAAAAAATACAAAATATTCATAAAATAACACGTTAAAAATAAAATCACAACTATATTGCATATTCATAATAATTTTTCAAGATATATCACATGATTATTATTTCTTTACACAAAAAAAGATTTTTACATACAATATATGCCAGATCATATTTAACATTGATTATTAAATATTTAAGAATATACATACCTATCCATAAATAGAAATATTTTTACATCTTACAAAAATACAAAATGGAAGACGAAACGAAAGGCTATGAACATGCAAACAAGAGGATTTGTAGACACCACCTACAAAGAGAAGTATGCAGAGATTGTCTATTTGAAACACTATGCGAATTAGAGAACAAACAAAATAAGTCAAAACAATCAGAAAAAGACAATAATAAAAACTAAAATACAGTAAAATAAGGGACGAAAATTTGCATTTTCAAGAAAAAGGATTATACTATAAAGGTAAACAAAATTTTAAATTAGGAAACCACTTTTCTATGAAAATTAGAGGACTAAAGATATCAAATTTAATGAGTTTTCCTTATGTAGAAAATCTAAATGATTTTGAATGAATAAATTTTGAAAAACTTGAAAAAGATTCTGATATGAACATCTTAATTTGAGCAAATGGATCAGGTAAAAGTAATTTCATAGAAATAATCAATCAATTTTGTAGAAATTTAATATTTGACTACACTTTCAATCAATCAATTATAACAAATAATAAAAAATCTGAATATAAAAATGCAATTCAACTAGTAAAAAAGTCTGCATACAAACTAAGTAAACATTCAAAATTTCAAAATAAGCCATCAAAAATTGAAGTCACAATAGAGCTTTTTGATTCTGATTTTGATAACATATGATTTGTGTGTAAGAACACAGAAAAAATCAATTCAATTATTGAGAAATATAGCAATCTAGATTATAAATTTCCACACTTCAACTTAAATCATATAAAAAATGAAATAAAAGAAATTCATCTAAATGCTGAATTTGATGAGAAAAAGCAAGAATTTATCATAGACAAAGATACCTTAACTCCTATGGAATTTTTCTGTCTAGTTTGCATCCAAGAAAAGGAATTACTATATATATGCACGCACATCTATAATAAATTCGAAAGAAAGAATTCTGATTCTATGCGATACTCACAAAAAAACACTTTCACAATATTATCTTCTCAAAGAGATTTAGTAGAACGAAAATATCTAAACGAGCTGCAAGACTTTGATAACTATATATTCAAAAAAAGTGAAGAAACAAACGCAAACCTAGAATGATATTATAAATGTCTTCGAAAAATACGAAACATAATCCAAAAACGTACACAATACGATATTGAATTAAGTAGAAAAAATCATGAATATGACAACGATTTTAGCATTGATGAAGCACGAGAATCAAGATTATATAAATCAAAATTTTGGAAACAACTAACGTGATTAGTTGAAAAATTTGTACATAAAATCTTAACAATAGAATATATACAAGGTTGAATAAATTTACAGCTCAAAAATCCCGATTGAGATCCTTGTTATTTTGATGATTTATCAGCGGGACAACAATCATTATTATTAATAATTTTTTCATTAATATGAAATGACCTAGAAAATTGATTTATGATAATAGATGAACCAGAGCTTCACATCCATCCACAACTACAAAAAGAACTATCTCTACTATTCAACCATATTAGCGATAATTATTGAACTCAATTTTTCTTATCTACATATTCAGCACTATTTATCAATGAAGACAACATTACAAACGTTTACAGATTTTCAAAAGATAACTGATGAACAAAGGTATTTACACCATACATTAAAATAGCTCCAGATGACGCAAAATTAGTACATTTACTTAGATTCGAGAATCTTTCTAAAATCTTTTTCGTAAACAAAATTATTATGGTAGAATGAGATTCCGATTTATATTTCTTCTCCCATTATTTAAAGTGGTTACAAGAACAACCAGGTTGGGAATTTATAACATGAACATATGAAATAGTAAACATCAATGGAAAATGATCATACAACTCTCGACATAAATTTTTAAATAAATTCTGAATTGAAAATTATTTCATATGAGATTGGGATAATACAGTAGATTATGGATTTTTTACACCAAAAGAACTATGAAAATATTATCAATTAGCAAATAAATATCTCAAAAATATCAAATGATTAATTTGAGATTATTATAATAGATTAGTTCTTGTTATCAAAAAATTTTATCCACAAAAATATCATAGAATCATTGAATGAATTGAAAATTTATACAAAGATCATGTTTATATTCTAAAACTTTGAGCCATTGAATCCTACCCTCGCCTAGAAAGAAAATGATTGCAATATATGGTAAATTTCTGTAATCTTGAATTCGAGCATTGGCTAATAAATCCTGAAACAAACGAACAAAGAAAAGAATTACACGATATTTTTAGTAGCATTTTTTCAAAAGAAACACAAGACGAGTGATGATATATAGAAAATCCTTTCTAAAAAATCAAACACAACTAATTTCACATATGCTTAATATAGAAATATACAGCAACAATAACCAAAATCACAGCAAAAACCAAAACAACATATGTTTTTGTTTCTTGTTCTTTAACTCTTGACTTCATTTTTGCTAACTTTTCCTCAAGAACTCTTTTTTCCTGAATAGCCTGCTGTTTTTCCTTATTATAATCTGGAAGAGCTATCATGGTCTGAATTTTTGCTTCCAACTCTCCTATTCTCTGCTGCAACATAAATATAATCTTATTTTTTTCATCTATTTGTTTATCCTTTTCTTGAAAAATTAAATAAAACTTATCCAACTTTTCATCAAGAGTAGATAAATCTGAAACTGGTTTCACTGAAATAGATTTTTCATCTTTTTCTCATAACAATTCTGTAGAAATTTCCTGACGTAAAGACGAAAATTCATTTTGCAAAACCCTTAATTCCTCCTCATTAAGTATAACCTTATTAGCAATCTTTTTGTAAGAAAGTCTACCTGATTTCACATATCTATCTATTGTCCTAGTAGATACTCAAAGTAAAGACGCCGCTTGATTTCTTGTTACAGTATAACGTTTCATTAATATATTACATTCAAAAATATAAATCTAAATTTTATTTTAATATTTTTGTTAAAATTCATGCACATATTGTCATAATGAAAGATAATATCAAAGTCTGCCAGATGGCTCATAATTCAACATTAATCTGTCAATTTGAATATGTATTCACAACATATTGAAACATATAAAAAACTAACACATTAATAACCAAAGAAACCAATCAAAATGTCATAAAGTTGACAGGACATGACAAAGTTTTTAATATCCATTTTATAGGAGAATTAAAAACTCGAAATACAAATCACAAAATAAGGAATGCTAATATAACTTTTGGAATCGAATTTGATATTTCTTCACAAAACTTAATAACAATTCCTATGACAGTATCTGATCTTCAGTTCATTCAACTAAAAAAATACAGTAACACTCAATTTACAACAATATTAACAATCAACCCCTTGATAATTTTCATTATCAATCAAAACATATAAAAGTAGACAGTTTATACATATTTGTCTATTTATTTCAAGTGTTAGTTGTGACACTAAATGTTCTCTGATTTTTACTTTGTTTTCTAACAGAAAAAGCTATATCCTGCTCCACAGCTCAGACAAAATCATTTAACCTAACTTTTCAAGATTTTAAAAACAAATTATTTACATTCTGTCGTGATATATCAGCATATTCCTCAAATAATCATAAATCTTTTATTTTTTGTAAGAATTTATCTTTATCAACTACGTTCATTTTAATAGACTTTGTAACCTTTACATCATGATTAGTTCCACTTAAAATATAATCAGATTTTTCATCATTTGGATCTTTGTTAATAACATATTTCTGAAAAAGTAATTTCAAACTATCTTTCTGTTTTTCAAGTTCAGAAATTCTATCACTAATTTCCACAAATTCATCTACTAGAGCTATTATACTTTTATCTGACAATTCTCATTCGACTTCATCATCCAAATTTATAGCAGAAAATAATGGACAAATTGATTGATAATCACACCAAGCACAAAGAGAAGACTGATTTGCTTCGAAAATTTTTTTACTTCACATAGCATATTGCACCTTATTTTGTTCAATTTCTCTTATAATATTCAAATATTTATTTTTAATTTCATCCAATTTTACCTGAGTAATCTCTCGCTCATCTTCAATATCAAAATGTAAAAAATATAATTTTGCCTTCAGATTTTTGAAATATTTTGCATATTTTTGTTGAATTCATAATCAGTACAATGTAAGCTGCTCAATATATTGCTCTTTCTCTTCTGTAGGTAATGTTTTATTTGTCTTATAATCATTAATCACAAAAGTATCTCATACTTTATCAAGTCTATCAATGAATCCTAAAAAATTTATTCATTCAGCTAATTGAAATGAAATTTGCATTTCTGTACTTATAACTTGTAAATCTTTGAATGGTGAATGCTTATCATAATATCTGGAAAGATAAACTTCTCATCTACGTTTAAAATCATCAATAGATAAATCTGCATAATGGTTTAATATTTCTCATCCATTTTCTGCGGTTTCTTTTTCTTTTTTTGCCCGTAAATTATAATAATCAGAAATGAATTGCTCTTTCGTTGGAACTTTAAAAATATTTACATTATTATACAATTTTTGCAAAGATTCGTGGACTAAAGTTCATAATAAAGTATCTGTTGTCTCTACAAATTCTGGCGTAGGAATTTTATCAATATAACGATAGCGGTATTTCAATGGACATTGCAAGTAAACTTGGATCTGAGATACTGAATATCTGACCATTTGTATTATAAATAAATAAAATTAGTCTTCTAAAACATCTTCGAATTCCTCAACCAAAATTTCATTAGAATCAGATTTTTTATCTTTTCTTCGCTGATGAATTGCATTTCTAACTCATAAAAGTCCGATTATTACTGCCCTCCTTCTCCTTGGCAACACATCAAGTCATCGCCCTACAAAAGTTTCATATCACCGAGTCATTACTTCATCAATAGTTTTTCACTCTATCATTTCAGCTAACAGACTACAAGATGCCGTAGTAACCTGACCAGGATTTCATGAAAAACTAAATTCAGTAACTACATCACTATCAATTTTTAAATAAACAGTTATATCATCTCAACATATAAAATTTCATTCATGATAAGAAACATCAAAATCTTTCATTTCATAAAAATGCACTGGATTTTTATTATATTCTGTAATTATCGAATCTGATATCTCTGACATAAATACACCAATTTGTAATTAAACCAACAAATTATACTATAATTATTATAAAAATTTATTCAAATAGAATTTCAACTAAAGATCTATATGTCTATATTTGTCTAGTATCGTCGATAATGAATGATTTCTCTTTGAATTTTAACCATAATTTAGTATTATTACATAATCATTTTATCATATATAAGTTGAACATGAAGATTTCTTCCGCTGAGTTTATAAAAAGTGCTGCAATCATAAATCAATGCCCAATATTAAATTTACCAGAATTTGCATTTTTTTGACGTTCAAATGTTTGAAAATCATCATTAATTAACATGTTAACTCAAAGAAAAAATCTAGCAAAATGTTCAAAGATTCCGTGAAAAACAAAACTATTCAACTTTTTTATTATAAACAACTCTCGAATAATTGTAGATCTGCCATGATATGGATATGCCAAGTCATGAGAAAAAGAAAGAAAAGGACGATTAGATTTTACACAACATTTTTTAAACACAAGAAACACATTAAAAAATACTTTTATACTGATTGATTCCAGTATCCCTCCCCAGAGAATAGACATCGAGATGATAAAATGTTTTATCGAAGAATGAATCAATTTTTCAATTATTTTCACTAAATCTGATAAATGTAACCAAAAAAATCGCAACAAAAATTTCAAGCTTTTTAATGAAGAAATCAAAAAAATCTGAATAGAAAAATATAAGTTTTTCGTTGTCGACAACATTCGTTGAAAATGAAGAGAAGAACTACTATCTTATATTGAAGATTTGATAAAATAAATTGAATTTTTACTAAATTGTAAATATAATAATAGTATATTATTACAAAATATGCAAACAAAAAGTTAGATGATTTTCTATTTTTCCCTTGCATTTTTTATACAAAAAAATATTTTAGCGTTGTCAACAAAAACAAACAAAAAGATTAACTTTGTGTGGGGTGCAGAGAATTCAGCGTTTTGCTTGGATTGAATAAGTGATTATCTGTATTCGGAAATCGTTTATTCTGCATTAGGGAATCTTACCAAAGATGAGATGATGCAAATATACAGACCGCCTCTTGTTTATATGTTGAAAATTGGGTTCTATACAGAAATTTGTAGAAGTAAATTTCTTTATACAACTCAATTTGCTATAAGAGTTGGATTGGCGGTCTGGGTTAAATAATTTCACCCATCCTGTATTTCTTGATGGGTTTTTTATTAAAAGGAAAACTCACCAAAAATAGATTTCCTATTATTTTTACATTAACATTATTCAGCACTTCTCATAAGCATTATCATCACATAACCACGTAATTCTTTCATCTTTGGATCATCCTTTTTGATGATTCATTCTTTAACTAATCTTTCCATATGATTTATATAATATTTTGGTGTTGATTCATATTTTCCATCTGATGTAGAATACAAAAGTCTAGATAATGCTGTAACAAATTCTGCTCTACTTACTTCATCATTTGGTCTAAATTTATTATTCGGCATATTCTGTCACATTATTCAGAGTTGATATGCAAGAGTTACTCAATTATCATAATCTTTATTCATTTTACGAGTTACATCACTAAAATCTGCTATTCATTTTGATATATCTGGCTCCATTCAAAGCACATTTATTGCATATTCTGACAACATTTTAGCCATTTGAATTCTTGTAAGTTTTCAATTCATATCAGCCTTTTGGATTGTTGACATTGTTGTTATTCAGTTTTGTTTCGCAAATTCATAAGCCTGTTGAAATTCCGTCGAGTATTTCTGTTGGTTCTGTCATTCTGAGGCATTATTAGCTGGAGAATTATTTATTTCCTGTGCGTCATTCTGAGGAGCCTGCTCCGAAGAATCCATAGGTGTTTCGCTTTCACTCACTGGATCCTTCACATTCATTCAGGATGACACCATACTATCATCTTGAGGAGTTTCTGTTGGTTTTTGTTCATCCTGCTTTGGTGTATCTGGTTTCGAACTTCATCCACCACCTCATCATCCTCAACTTGAACCATATTTCTCCCACTTAGCATACACTACAATATCTCATGTTGTTCAAGACTCTATATTTGTAACTGAAATTGTATATCCACTATCTAAAAACCATCAAACAAATTTATATCAATTTCTAGAAGGTTTATTAAATATATAAGGTGTAAGCTCTGTTAAATACTGAGTATGGTCCAAATTTATAAACTTATATGTATGAGTGATTCATTCAAAATTGACTCAATCCATTCATTCATAAGTAATATTATGAATATCTGTTTCTTTTTTGTACAGCTTCGTCGTTGTAGAAATAGATCCACTCCATAAATCTGTATATCCACTATCTAAATAAAATAACATAACCTTTCATGATTCTAATTGATATCAACTACTAAACTTTGGCAGTTCCCCGTTAAACTCATCAAAATCATAAAACTTATTCTTTTTTATATAAGCATAATTTCAATCATCAACAGTTGCTCAATAGTAAATTTCATCTGTTCATATGGCATTAATTCCATCATTAAAATTTCTATTAACATAAGCTTTAGCATCATCTTTCACTTCAAAATTCAATATTCATGCAGCTTGATTTACAATACCTGCTTGAAAATAAAGATTTGTCGTACAATCATTACTATAACTATTATTTTCCAATCTAAACAAACCTTCACCAAAATAGGGCGTTATATCTCAATCTAAAACTATATAAACATCATAAACACTATATCCCTTGCCTCTTCCACAATTATCTTTACTATTTTTTATTATACTATTTTTTATTTCTCATCTTCAATGATAAGAAAGCAAAACATATCTAGTATCTTCGAACAAACAATTATCGACTAAATATCATCAAACTCTTCCATGATCTCATAAGACAATCTCATTTGAATCTCTAAATGTACTATTTTTTATTTTAAAATCTGGCCATATCAATCACCTTCCTAATCTACGATTACTTCAACCTGCCTGACATGATATCACTCAAACAGATTCTGATCCTGGTTTCATTCAATAATTATGCTCAAATATTGATCCATTTATCTCCAAATTCTTATCATCATTCTCAATTGCCGAACCATCATTTCAAACCCAATTACTATAAAAAATCACATTATTTATATACAACGTTCCCACTGGGAAAAGAGATTCATCAGACAACCTTGGCAAATATCCTGTTGGATTTGTCCAAATATTAGGTATATGAATTGCTCATCAATTAGTAGATGCAGTATTACCGCTAAAAACACAGTTATTAATTACTATGACCTCTGGAGCATAATGAAGAGCTAGTGCTCATCCATAAGCATTTGAATAGTTATTCTCAAAAATACATCACGAAAATAATATTTTTGTAATTGGCGATTCATTTTCAATATTTGTTACTGTATTTGGTCATACACGTATTGCTCATCCACGTCATCCTCCACTTGCTCAATTATGTATAAAATTTGAATTTATCATTTCTATTCATCATTTCTCAGCTATAATAGCTGCTGATCAGTTACTACTAAGACTATTCGATATTGTCAAATTCTCCCCATAAATATCTCATACTGAATAAATTTGCGGATGTGTCTTTGCTACATCTACATTCTGTGTTACACATACAGATGCCGTTACATCTCCACTTTCATTTTTTGTTTCATTTACTCATCATAAACATAATGGAATAGTAGATTTAGATTTTAACAAAGAATCATATCTATTTGGTGCAAAATTTACGGCGTTATCCGTAATCACAACATCCACCATTCTCAAAGAACTATCTTCATTTACTGTTATAGTTGTTATATCCGCAGTTCTTGTTACTGTATAATTATTTCCATCTATCGTTATAGATTTTCATTGTATTATAGATTCTTCTGAAACTGAAATATCATCAATTAATTTTATTACATCTCCAGTTTCAGCCTCACTTATTGCCTGTGATAATCATGTATATACTCAAACCAATTCTCAGGCCCTATATAATTGTACTGAGTTATCACTTCATGGATTTTCTTGTGCACACACTACTGCTAAAAAAGTGCTAATTCATAGAAAAGCTAATAACACAAATAGATTGATTATTTTCCTCATTTTTCATATTCTATAAAAATAAAAGTCATACATAGTATATTATAATCCATATCAAAAATTTATCAAATTTTGACTGACTTTTTTACCATAAAGAAAAAGCCACCAATAAAGGTGACTTTTACACATCTCATAAATTTAATTATTTTCCATAACTAGCTTCATTTCAAAGAGCCTCTTCAATTCTCATCAACTGATTATATTTACAGATTCTATCAGTTCTACTAGCTGATCCTGTTTTAATAAATCCTGAATTCATAGCTACTGCCAAATCTGCAATAAAAGTATCTTCAGTTTCTCCAGATCTATGAGAAACGATAGCCTTCATTCCATGCTGATGAGCTAAATTAATAGCATCAATAGTTTCAGAAACTGATCAGATTTGATTTAATTTGATAAGAATAGAGTTTGCAATTCCTTTATCGATTCACATTTGAAGTCTCTCAATATTTGTAACAAACAAATCATCTCAAACAAGCATAATTTTATTTCCTAAAGCATCAGTCAATTTCTTCCATCCATCGAAATCATCTTCAGCCATTCCATCTTCAATTGAAATAATTGGATATTTATTACACCAATCAGTGAACAAAGCAACCAATCCATCTTGATCTAATACTTTTCCTTCTCATTCAAGATCATATTTTCAATCTTTAAAGAATTCTGAAGCAGCTACATCAAGAGCCAATTGAACCTTTCAAGTGTGTCCAGCTTTTTCGATAGCTTCTACGATTACTTGTAAAGCTTCTTCGTTACTTCATAAATTTGGAGCAAATCCTCATTCATCTCCAACTGAAGTAGCCAATCCTCTAGCTTTAAGGATAGCTTTTAAATTATGGAATACTTCAGCACCCATTCTAAGTCCTTCTCTGAAATTTGCAGCACCTGTAGGAACTACCATAAATTCTTGAATATCTACAGTATTGTCAGCATGAGCTCCACCATTGAGAATATTCATCATTGGATAAGGTAAAACGTGTCCTTTTCCATCGTTAATGAATTTATAAAGTGGTTTATTTTCAGCCTTAGCACAAGCTACAACAAAAGCCATGCTAACCGCCAAAATAGCATTTGCTCATAATTTAGATTTGTTTGGAGTTCCATCAAGCTCTAATAATTTCTTGTCTAATTCTCTCCAATTTTCAAAACTCTGACCTTCAATAGCAGATTTTATAGTAGTATTTACATTATTTACTGCAGTTAAAGTACCTTTTCCCATATAACGAGATTTATCTCCATCACGTAATTCTAATGCTTCATGTACTCAAGTTGAAGCTCCAGAAGGAACCATAGCACGAGCAAATGTACCATCTGACAAAGTGATTTCAGCTTCCACTGTTGGATTTCCTCTAGAATCAAGGACTTCTCTTGCGTGTAATTTCGTAATTTGATAAGCCATTACTAAATTTATAAAAAAATAAAAATACTGAATAAAAATACAGTTCCATTTTCTAAAAGCAAGGGATCTTAAATAAAAATTACTATTAATAAGATATCCACTTGATTTTAGGATATCGAATAAATATAACTACAAAAGTTATAACTAATAAAAATAGAATATCATTAAATCAAACGTTAAAAAAAACAAAAAAATTTATGAAATTAAAATGGCTATTTAGACTCCTCACAACGAAAGATTGGAGAGGACACAAACGCAGGGTGTTTTTCGAGACAATATTCGAAGATCTTAAGGACGATAGGATGGATGGAGTAGAGTATGAAAATTTCAGTTTCATAAGAGACTCCAATTCTTCATACGAAAAATCTTGCCATGAAATGGCTGGTAACTACGATTACAATCCAATTGTAGATTCATCCTATGAACTAAACATCGGGAAATTCTTTTCCATGTATAATTCTCAGTCTTTTGACTCATTGTATGCAAAAATAGAAAGAAAAACACAGATATGGAAGATCATTGTAAAAAGAAATGGCGTATATATCATCCATATTAGCGGAAAAGAAAACGAGAAAACGTTTAATTTCTCTTACAGGAAATTCGTAAAAAAAGTTTTTTAACATTAAATCTAGTGGTATCACCACTAGATTTTTCATAAGGAATAATTATAAAATCGTATATTTATTGTTAAAATTATTAATGCTCATTTACTATGAATCAAAAGTAAAAGACCTATCACTTACACACAAGATTTTTGAGCAATTTAAGAATTCTGAAAAAATCGAAATTCAACATTACAAAAATCTTTTCGATGCTAAAATATGAAATTACAAAACTGAACCACTGATCATTTTAGCAAAACAAGAACATATCGCCATTCTTCCGACTCCAGAAAATTATTGATTTCCATGAAAATCATTTTTCTTCAAACCAAGCTTAAACTGTTTTTTCAACTGTAAATATTGCTATCTTCAGTGAACTTTTAGAAATCGTTTTCCCGTATTTTTTCTCAATTATGAAGATATGCAAAAGGAAATAATAAATCAGATTCAGAACGTCAGACAGTCTTGATTTGATGAACAAATTACTTTTTACGCCAGCAATTACGCAGATTTACTCGCTACTGAAAACATTTCCCATTTTCACAAGAATTTCCTACCATTCTGCGAATCATTACCAAACAACGTCTTAATCGAAACTAGGACAAAATCTGCAAACATTGCCACTCTCCTCGACTATGCAAAAAATTTAAACTGAAACTCTCCTACTCAAAAAATGGAAATTGCTTTTTCACTTTCTCCTCGCATTATCGCCAAAAAATACGAACTATGAACAGCCACACTTGACCAAAAATTGAATGCGATTAATCAGCTATCGGAGAAGTGATTCCGTATTTGACTCAGATTTCTTCCTCTTCTACCAGTTGAAAATTATCAGCAAATCTATTCAAATTTTTTGGATGAAATTATTACTAAAGTAGACATCAAAAGAATTAATTCTATCGCTATTGCACCACTAATTTTCAATCAATGAGATTACAATGTTCTCATAAAAAAATATCAAAATGATTCTGACTTCTCATTCATTAACAACTTACAACAAAACAAACACCAACTACGAACTTGTTCAGATAAAGAAATTTTGACTTTTAAAGAACTATTTACAGAAAAATTGAAAAACAAAAATCTATTCCGAGATTATATTTAATTTTTAGACAATATGTCAATTAATTTTTCAGTTTTCATATAGAAATATTAACAGTTTTCCGTAACCTTAAACCTAAAGTTTAATTTACTTTCCAATCATTTAAATGAAAAAAAGTAATATTCTCAAGATTTCCCTTTCTTGTTTATTAGTATTATATCCTATCTCCGCAACATTTGCCGTTACTACACAGAAATGACGAGATATAGTTGAACAATTAAGAGATGATTGACGAACTGACTGAGAAATAAAACCAGCTATTGAAGATTTATGATATAATGCCGAAGAGTACTTATGAGAGAATATCAGACCAAATATCAAAGTTATTTCTGGCAACAACGGCAACAATTCCAATTCAGTAGGTAAAACTTCTAAATTATGACGAGACATCTTAAATCAGTACAGAAAAGATTGACGAACTGATGATGAAATCAAAGAAGCTCTTGAAGACTTATGACTTGATACTAGTGGTTATTTCCCTGAAAAAAATACAACATCTTCTACAAATTCTAATACTACATCCAACTCCACAAACTGATCGACATACATATCCAGAAGCTGTAAACCTTATACAATAGAATATATACAATCCTTAAATGTTTATACTTCTCCTGATTTAAATAAAAAAGAATACTTTGTCAGTATTGATTATTTAAAAAGATATGTAGATTCCAAGAATGCTCAAAGCACTGAATGTTACATAGATTGATGATGGATTTCAGTACCATATACAGATAGTTACACCTGAACAGATCGTTACATTGCTCCAAATTGAAAAGTTTATTTTATAAAAGAACAAAACTGACTTTATACATCTGATGAATTAGCTTCACCAAAAAGTTTTTCAAATATCGATGAACTAAAAAATTACATATGAAAACGCAACCCTCTAATTTGAATGTGAGCTTTAAGCTCAAAATATTCGAACATACAACAAACTACAGCACAAACTCAAAATTCAACTGGGAATTCTGTATGAACTTGAGAACAAAAAAACGACGATAGTTACAAAGATGCTCTAACAAGCATTCGAAACAGCCTAATGAACTAATCTTAATATGTTCCATCTCATTTCTTCTCTTTTTTAGTTTCCACAAATTTCATAATTTCTTTTTCAAAGTGTAATTCAACCTCTCAAACTGCCCCATTTCTATTCTTTCTAATACACACATCAGTAGCTCACTTTCTATCAGTATCCGGATCATAATACTCTTCTCTATGAAGCATCAAAACTGAATCCGCATCTTGTTCAATAGACCCAGATTCTCTCAAATCCGAAAGTTGAGGCTTTTTGTCCACTCTCGATTCAACTGCACGAGAAAGCTGAGAAAGTGCTAGAATAGGCACTTGCAATTCTTTTGCTAATTCTTTTAAACCACGAGAAATTTCAGAGATTTCTTGTACTCTGTTATTTTGAAATACTGTAGAATGCATCAACTGTAAATAATCTATAATAACCAAATCTAACTGTTTCTTTTCTATTTTCAATTTTCTAAGTTTTGACTTCAACATAGGAACCGTTATTCATGCCTTATCATCCAAAAATATATTAGCCGTAGACAATTTTTCCATAGCCTCCCCCATTTGAGCAAAATCAGCATTATCCAAATTTCATTTAGAAATTTTATACATGGGCACTCATGAAACTTCAGACATAATTCTATCTACAATTGATTCCTTACTCATTTCAAGCGAAAGCATTGCTACAGATTTTTTCTGTTCTAATGCAATATTTGTAAGTACATTCAAAGCAAAAGCTGTTTTTCACATCGAAGGTCTTGCCGCCAATATAATTAACTCACCCGGTTTAAATCCAGTCAACATTTCATCAATTTGAGTATATCCAGAATTCACTTTATTCGCATTATAATTCTCTGGATGATCAACTATCTCCATATAATCTTCTACCCTGTTCTTCAAAATTTCCTCAATACTCAAAATATTATCTCCCACCTGATTCTGAGTAAGGTCAAAAATTCTTTTCTCAATACTATCAAAAATTTCCACCGTATCTTTCTGTTCATATGCATCACCTGTAATCTGCTGACATACTTTAAGTACTTGCCTCAATAATGATTTTTCTTTTACGATTTTACTATATTCCACACAAGGTGAAGTAGAAATCAAAAAAGCTGATAACTCATAAAGATAATCAATTCATCACACATTTTCCAGATTTCAATTTTTTGATAATTGATCAGAAACCGTCACAGGATCTATAGTCTTTTTTTCATTCCAAAGTTGAGATATGGCTTCATATATCATTCCATGTTCCTTTTGATAAAAATCATTTGGAACTATTCCATCTCATTCAAAAATCCAAACAGTTTCATTATCCATAAATGCTCAAGAAATAACTCATTTTTCAGCTTCTATATTATGTGGAGGTAATGTATATTCTGTAACCATCTTATAAAAAAACAAACAAAATAAACAACTAATATATATTAAAAACACAATCCGATGCAAGAGAAAATCTAGTTCTGAATTGTGTTTTTAACATTTTTATTAACATTTTTTTCACATTATTTTTCAACAAACGGTTTAACCTTAAACCAAAGTTTTATAGGGCTAGATTTTGATAAATCAGATAATTGGTATAAAGTTAACATAACAGCATCCAATTCTCTATCATAATCATATGTTCATTTCAATCATAATTCACTATACAAATAACAAGACGAAGAAACAAATAACATATTAGTTCAATCTTTATAAACTGATTTTCATCAATTAAACACTCCCATTTTTCATTCTAATGGCAAATTCATGATATTAAAAGTATCAGCTTCTATCTTAAGACATTTTTCTGTCGGGATTGAAATTGAAAATACAGAACTTTCAGTATTTTTATTATATATTCTCAAAATTACACCATCATTAATTTCTGCGACTACTTCGTAATCATTTTTATAATTTGGCTGCAAATTTATCTCTGCCGTATCAGGATTCATTAAAGCCATAACTTCTCAATTCTTATCGTACATTGCTATTTCATTACCTACAGTATAAGGTCATCAAACTATCAATGACTGTTTAGGTCACACTGAAAAATCTATAGACTCCAAATCTTTTGTCTTCAATGTCTTCCATGAAAGTCACCTTTTCTTTTGGAAATAAACATTTCACTGATCTATATCTTGACTCAATTCAGCGACAACCGAAATCGTTTTTCCATCGGAATTTTTTGAAATATTTGTTATTTGTATCTCGGGAACAGAATAATCAACTGTTATTATTTTCTCCGTTCTATTTCCAAATTGATCAACTCATATAGCTTTATACTTCTCACTTTCAGCTTTTGTATTGATATCAATATCAACACTAACGTTATCTTCAGCATTTGATGTATATTTTTCATCTAGAATTTTACCATTCCTCGAAAGATTTATATAATACAGTGCAGCATTATCATTCCAATTCACTATCAACTTATACTTAGTTCAAACATATCACTCAAGATTATCTCACTGACTAACTACTTGACCAATACTAGGTCTATACAAAACTGCTTCTCAATCAGGAGCCTGATCATCTCACACTATCTGTTTTCAAAAAACAATTTGATTCGACCATGGAGAATTTATTTTATAAACATTTTCGTCAAAATTAAGTGTTGCAATACGCGCATAATACCGCTTTCTATCAACATCAGATATAGTCACTCACACAGAATTTTTATTATTATCATAATTAACCACCTCAACCAAATCTTTTCAATATAATTTTTCAATCTTATCTGTCTTTTTTAATAATTCTAATTTTATATTTTCCGACTTTAAAGAATCCAAATTAATTCATTTAGGAAGAGCTAGCACATAATGAACAGGAGAAACTGACGAATAATCTAATTTTTCATAACTATTATCAACTCTTTCAACTAATTTAATTAAATAAGCATCCACATCTTCAGCATTTCGAGAAAGACTTAATGTATCATAAGTTTGTCATGTTACTTTTCGATTTTTCACTTCCAAACTCGAATCAGAAATTTTAAGTTTAGTCTCTCTATCAAATGTAATCCAAGTTTCTTCATACGGTATTTGAACTAAAGCCCTAGAAACATAATATCAACGATATCATCATACTCAATTAGAACACTTTCATCATATACATTTCAAATAGATTGAACCTTCATCCCATAATACTATATTATCCCCTTCCGTATGATTAGTATGATAATAATGATCTCATATAACAGAAGAAAAATAATCTGAATAAACAATTTTTGCTAATTTTCATACATCTAGTCAACTCACTATCCTATCATAAATTCATTCCGAAAGAACCGAAGGATCTACAACACTTGCACTTTCCAAATTACTTCACAACCTACCTCCTCATGCTGTAGAAGACAGCAATGTTTTATCTGAAGACGTAACAGAATTTTTAGCTATTAAATTTGTAAGCGAAGTTGGTTTAGTCACAGAATACAGCGTTGTAACTTGATTTCTCATAGATCATATATAATTACGCAACGCCAAATATTGAGACTGCGATAATCATAAATCATTTGCCGTATTTGAGTTTATTGCATTCCAATATCCATCAACTATGGTCTTTTTATTGTTTAATATAGGTTCATATGGATTAGATTTTGCTATAGTATTAATTGTATCTTTTGTGGAAGAATCCATATTAAACAGCTGAACATTAAACGTTAATAACTGTCATGTTTCTAAACTAGTTTTGTTTTTTTCAGAATTTACCATTGCAAGGAATCAATCATAATCTTCATTAATCAATTTTGCCAAATCTGCATAATCTGATTTTTCTGCATCAAGATAATTCATCACATCATTTTTCAAATTTTCTATACCATCAATATTTGGATTTATAGTATTTTTCATATTAATCTGATTTTTAATATTGTTTGTATGGTTTTTTATCATATCTCACATTGCAGTGTCTGCCGTTTCTTGCTCAAAATATGTCAAAACTTCTTCGACTCTAGCTTCTGCATCATGATAATCCACGTACTCAATATCATCACTCTCCATTCAATCAATAGTAAAATCTGTTTTACTAATCAATCATTCATCACCAAAAACTTTCATATTAACATCTACACTTGCACCATCAATCGAATCTCCAAAATCAGTTAACGGATTATTATTAATATAATCAGTTTTATTATTTACCCATCCTGCCGCCGATGTAGTTAAATTGTTTGACAAATTATTTATAGATTTAGTTAGAGTATCCAAATATGTATAAAATTCTGTAAAATTAAATTGTAAATCAACATATGAATCAATTTCATAATCCATTCAATAATTGCGTACCGGCACAGCCGATCGATTTGTAAAATCCATAATCGTATCTATCCATTTTACTTCGTATGTCCTTTGAGTTAATTGTTCTATCTTTGCTTTTACTGAGCTCTCTCATACTAAACCAAATTTTCATTTTACTATACAATATATTTTTCAAATTAATTTTGCAATTTTTATAGTTGACTCAATTTCATTTGGAAGTCTTGGCAATTCTGGAGCTGGAGGTAAAATTGGAAGCTCCAATTCTATCTCTGGAATAAAAGATGGTAATTCTGGCAATTCTGGAGGCTCTGGCAATAAAGGAATATCTGGTAAATCTAACAATTTAATATTTACTCAAACAGTTGGAGGTTCTGGCAAATTTGGAAGTTCAGGTAATTGGATATTAATAGGCTGAAATTTAAATTTAGGCAAAACGATATCCAAGCTTATATCAATATTCGATAAATCTATTGTAATATTCGGCAATTTAAAGTTAGGGATTTGTATAATTGGCAACTGAATCATATCACACAGGATAGACAATTTACAAGAATATTGATCATATGTATCTTTAGAACAATTTCAGCAGCTTTTTCATCGTTCAGATGAAAAATCTATTAACAATTGATATGTCTTTATAATGTTCAACATAAGCACTATCGCATCAACATATCAGACAAATCTCTGAGCATTCGTCGATGTCCAATACGACAAATATCAAATAACATTATTAATCAAAGATGCAATTTCTGCCATATATCTATCTATAGCATGAATCCATTCATACATTTCAAATGGAAAATTCCTATATTCTTGCAATATTGTTAAATTCGCATAAATCTGATCTGTCATTTTTTGCCAATCTCATTTTTCAAATTCTACAAAGGCTCTCAAGTTTTCTTCTGCTCTAGCTTTACAAATTGCTTTTCTCTCTGGATCTATTTCTCTTGAACATGCTTCTAATCATACAGTTAAAGCTGTTTTCCATTCATCAACCT
The DNA here is from genome assembly GCA_946408385.1 of uncultured bacterium. Classification (GTDB taxonomy): domain Bacteria; phylum Patescibacteriota; class Gracilibacteria; order Absconditabacterales; family Absconditicoccaceae; genus UBA3291. Next base: position 63,565 of record CAMJSB010000001.1, read on the forward strand.
TCTTTCAATTAATATCCAACCATTGATTTAAATAAAGCTCATATCCATTTATATCCTCTGCAAAAATCATTGGAACCTTTACATTCAAAGTTTCAGTAGAAATATTAATAATATTACTCTCATTCATCAAACCAGCTAATCTCTCAAAAGGATTAGATATAGAATTATTTAATTGATTTAAATTATCATGATTAATATAAGCCCATGCTCAAAGTGAAGATGACCATCATGTATCCATTTTTACAAATCATCAATCATCAATATCTTCACTTACATTTTGAATTGTTCAGACTTCATTCTCAATAAGATTCACAATATTTGGCAATTTGATATTAACATGCATTTTCGTTAACTGATTAGCAATATATCTAATCTGCGGATCTAACCACTTATCTATCAACATTTTTCTAACTCATTGCTGAATTCATCATCTAATTTTATTTACCGTAAAATCTCATCACAAAATATCCACATCTCCAATAAAAAATGAATTATTATCATTTGAGTCTCTACCATCTATTCAAATATGAGCTGCTGTTTCTAAATTAATAATTCACAAAAAGCTTGTCTCAAATTCTATTTGATTATTTAATCATCAATTAAGATCTACATTTTTCCATTTAATAGTATCAATTGTATCTCACCAATTAAAATTCTTCCAATTATTTGAATTACTACTAGAAATTTTAGAGCTATAAGAATACAAATTAAAAGGAGATGAACGATATCATTTTTGAGTCACTTGAGATCATTTCTGTGATTGTAAGCACACTCAACTATCTTTCACATCATTTACAAAAGCTTCATAAATTTCATTCGGATTTTCTTTATCCTTTTTCTTTACTGTATTATCGCTTCAACCCTTACATTGTGGTTTTACTGCAAATACTGTACAATTACCTGCTATATCCGATATCGGAGATGGAATTTTTCTCCAAATAGCATCTGGAGATACACAGACAGCAATTCAAAGCTGCGCCGTCGATGTAGGAGCTGCATAAATCCTAATCGCTGAAGGATATGTTCATCATCATGGCCACAAAAATCAATCCGTAGGAGATTTTAATCACCAAGGAATTGGAATATCTCAAACCGGTGTGTGCAATGTTCATGGGAAAAAGAAACTAGGCAATCATCATTCAAGAGCTCCCATTGGTAATTCCCAACATCCAAATAAATGATACTTACCAGGCGCAAGAAATGCTTGATTAAAAGGAACCGGCAATCACTTACAATTATTAGATCATCAAAATGAAAATCAATTACACATTCATTTAGTAATATCATCTACGGCATTTTCAATAGCTTCTGTCTGTTTTTTAAAGATGTTCAAATCAAGATCCAAATTAATTCATGCCTCATGAATAGCATCTTTTAAAATATTTCTACCATCTTCATCATTTGTAACCTGAAGATTTCCATTTCTCAACAAGCTACTACGGTTTATATGATTCCCTACTATTCAAGGCAGATTACTTATATCTCAATTTCAATTACCCACATCAGTACCATAATCTACAGTCATTTTATCTTCATTTTCATATTCCTTATCTATAAGTTTTTGGAGATCCACTACCGTATCTTTAAATGATCTTTTTCATAAATTAACAAATCAATCAAAATTTTTATCACATCAATCAACGCTTTGCAACTTTATATCAGGTAATTTGTCATTTGACCAAAAAGTATTATACGTTATACTCATTTTTTTCAAAGGAAGTTGTTTATACTCTAAATCATACTCAAACACCATTCTTTCTCACGAAAACAAAGTAATATTATCAATCAAATATGAAAAATTTCAATCTTTACCTTTAACTTCTGCATTCTTTTTATTTTGTAAAAAATTGATTCATTTTATTTTACCACTCTCATCATAATAAACATTCCATGGTCATTGAATAATATCTCAATATGCTCATATACAAGAACCTCTATCTGAAGCCTTTACTGTAACCCTTACCGTAACTATATCTTTATTCATCAAAATTTTTCATCAGTTTTTAACGTAATAATTTTTCCAAACACTACAATTATCAGCAGGATTCTTTGGATCCAAAAAGCTACTAGGTGCAAAAACATAATTATTAGAATCTCCTCCATCAACCAACTTATTCTCATATAACGTAACATCTACAAATTTAGCCTCATCTTGTATAAATTGACTACTCGCTACACCAATATCAAAATTATCACTACTCATAAATTCATTAACTGCCTTTTCTATTGATCATTCTGAATCCATTTTCTTTGGTTGTATAAAATCAGTCAAAGTATTAGTATCAATGTTTACTCAATATTTAGACAAATCATTTTCAGTTATTTCTAGCTCTGGTTTAGACATACCAACCCAATGCATCATACTGTTATCAAAAATATCATCGTTTGATATCTGAATTCATAACGCCGTAACCAAAGTAGTATTCACCGATTCTCTACTATACCATCATGTATCACAAGCATACTTTTCAGTACTCAAATAATTTGGTCACTTATTTGTAGTTCATCAATAAAATACTTTAATATATCACTTTTCATCATAAGTAACAATATCTACCACTCAATCTTGATCCATATCTTCTACAAAAAATTGATTTAATCACTCCAAATCACTTGGAGTAGTAGAAATCTCTCATCCAAACACATTTTGATTTAAACACGCTACACTTCAATCTACATCAAATATTCATCAATTATTTAAATAAACTCTAATCTGATTATTATTCGTGAGCACAAAAATATCTTGATATCCATTTCCATCTGCATCTCCAACAAAAACATTTTTTATACGCACAGCCACACGAATTAATTCCTGCATATTTCTAAAATCAGGATTTCAACCATAACTTTTTGCCAATTTTAATGAACCATCCTGATATGCCACTAACCAATCATTTAATCAATCATTATTAAAGTCTATCTGATATACTCAGAAAATATTTTTTTCAGGATCGTTATATACTTCTTCTCAGATTCATCCATCATAATTAGTTCCATAAACCTTTTTATTTACATCTTTCCTAGAAAGAATAGGATCTCAAAAATTAATTAATAATTCTGATCAATATTTCCTAGTTGCTTCTCATACAATCTCTCATTCTGCAAACAAAGTAATATTCTTAAAGTCTCAAAGAAACCCAATCCTTTCATCAACTTCATCAGAATTCTGTATAGACTTATACGTACTATTTAATTGGAAATCACTAAATCAATCAAAAATTCAAACACTAGAAATAAAGTCAGTTGATCACTGAGTAAATAAATAATCAACTAAATAACGATTTCATGAATCTTTAAAATTTTGTACAGAAGGAACTACCTCAGGAAAATGTGTAATAATTTTTCCATAATCAACTCCTTTATATACGACACTCCATACATTATCTCAATTACTCATAACCTGACTGGATAGTTTTAGTAACATCTCTCAATTCTCCAAATTAACGACAGAATTATTTGAATCATACAAAATTCAATTCTTAATAGAATATTTTGAATCTTCTGGAATAAAGAAAATATAATTTTTCTTAGATGTTGTTTTATTATTCAATAAAGTATTAATAGATGCCAACGTAGCCGTTACCCATTCAAAAGAAGGAGCTGAAATTTGCATTTCAGACAATCATCAAACAAAAACTGAGATTTTTCACTCTCTTATACTAAGAGTAGTACCTAAATTATCAAAATCCGTAATTATAAATCAAGAATCTATTTTCCATAATGCTTTCTTAATCTTATCTTCAGACATTAATAATGTAGTCGTAGCAATTGTTTTATTTGAATTCTTCATTAAAGATTCAACATATTTATCATTTTCTGATAGATATCACCACTGATTTCATCGATCATTTCAAAAATAATTCAAATACATTATATTCAATCAACTTTCTGGTAATAAGTCATCATCAACTCTAAAATCAACATCTGAAATTACCTTAAAACCATCTTCAGAATACAATCATGCTTGTATCGTTGTTAATCAAGCTCATACTCAATAAATTGGAATCTTTGCATATCAATCTTTTATAGTTATCGAACTAATTACCTCATTATCATCATGATAAACTTCTGTCAATCAATTCAATTTCACATATTTTGGATCTGTTTTTACATAAAGTGTCATATTAGTTGCATTTCACCAAACATCAGACACAAATAATTCAATATTTGTCATTTTATCCAATTTAACATAACCATTTCCTATATTAAATTGAACATTACTTGAAGAAGAAGGTTTAATAGAAAGATTTATACTACGCTTATCTAATCAAGGAATATCTATATCTATAATATCATTTCCCGCCTTAGTCGTAGGATAATAATACATAATAGCCTGACCTCACTTAATATAACCTTTAGATGTTTGAGAAAAAACATAATCTCAACTATCTTGTCTAACAACTTGTCACACTACTACTAATCCATTTTGAGAAGAAATTAAGATCTGACTATCAACATCCAAAATCTTTCAATTTTTATCCAAAATATTAATTTCAATCTGCTGCAATTTTGAAAAATCTAGTTTTCATCAAATATAAATGTTCTCATTTTCATTTAAATTATATGCCTCATTAGCTTCAAGATTATCTCTTCACTGAATAATTACCTTTCAATTTAACTTTATTACAGGATCAGCATATACTATAGATTGATTATAAGTTTTTAGCACTTCTCAATTTTTAGACGATTTAATTTGTATAGTCGCAACACTTCACTCAGAGACATCTGATGGAGCCTGATAATAAAATTTAAGATCTCTAAAATCATTTGTAGAGAATCCTGATTGATAAGATCAATCTTTCAAAAATCTTCACTGAGACACAGTAAAATCGTATTTTTCTAATCACCAATCAATTTTATTATCATATCTATCATATCAGATCACCTCTACAGGAGTTATCATTCATGCTATAGTTTTTTTATCTCAAAGATTTATATCAACATGATCCAGATTACTCGGGCTGATAGTATATTTAATTATTTTTTCTAAATATCATCATCAAATATTTATCTTCATAACTAATGCCACCTTTCAAGCTATATGATTAGATGACATTACAGTTCACTTAAATGGATTAGTCTTCGGATTGAAAGTCTTTTTTATTGTGTTTCCATCACACAACGCATCTGAATCCAATTTTATACATCAATCCCCTGTTCACATAAATTCTACAGTAATATTTCATACATCAGATAAGGACTCTATCTTAATTTCACTACCCGGAATACTTTCTGACAATAACGTATTAATATTACTTATTCTAACATTTTTATACACATTAGACAATGCATTAGCAAGTCAATCTTTTCATCAAACAACATTTTGATTATGCTTCTCTGCATCCACCTGCATTTGTGTTATTTTCTTATCTGAATCATATCATGTTCATGGATTTAACAAAGAATCCCAATCATCTACAAATTTACTCATCGAATCTCACCAATCTACTAGATTCTGACTCAAATCTGAATCTTTTATATAATCTTTTAATGAATAATCAGGAGATAATATATCTCATAAACTATTATTAAATGATAATTTCAATTTTGCAGGAGATTCCAAAGTTTGTTTCCACCAACATTTAAATCATTCTAACCACGGAGATGTTCAATTCATCTTAAAAAGAGGCAATCTTCCATTCGCAGGAATATTACACTTATCAGATAAATCATTTTCTTGTTTTACAGCCTGAGCTTGCCTATTAGTTGTATTAGTAAATAAGCTTGATGATGTATTTTCAGCTACATAAGAATAATCCTCAGGATTATCCCCATTAATAAGAATTGAATCTTTACCATCAGAATTTATAAATCATACCTCATATCATAATGCTTCATACATAGGAATCTCAAACAAAGAGTTCTTTGTTTTTTCATTTCATTGCACCAAATAATCTTTTAAAAGCTGATTTCTCTTGTCATTCACATTGAAGCTCTTCTTAATAAGTTCAATATCCTCTTCAATATTTTCTGCACTCAACTTCTTTTTATTGGTCAAATTTTGATAATACAATACTTCAGAAATTATATCCAACATTTTTTCTCATCATAAAGCTTCCACAAGTTCTTCATACGTAAACTTAGATTCATCATCACATCAATGTTTTCATTTTTCTGGCGTAGCCAATCAATAACCCAAATCTTTTAATCCATAAAAATAAAGATTCATATTTAAAGCATTATTACATTCATTCTCCAAAATTTTATTATATTCTTCCATCTTTCAACGTAAATATTTTTCCAAATTATTCCTAATTTGTCATCAAGTCAAAAGTTCATGAATATCATATCAATCTTTATTCTTTCATTTAGAAATATAAACTTCAACTTTAAATAAATCAGGATAAATAAACTTAATTTCATTTCACGCAATAGACTGCATACTTACATAACGAGGAGAATCTATAGGCCTATCTGGGGTTAAAAGATTCATTCATGAAATATGCTCAATTATTCACTGCAAAAGATCATGATTCTTTTTAGCCCCATCGGAATCATATCAAGGTCCTTTAGTCCATTCAGCATAATAATTAATCCAATCAGATTGATCAAATTTTCCATAATCAATACTATTTTTTATTAACCATACTCTAAAATCCTTATCAATTTTTGCCTCATTTTCTATCTTTGATCAAACCTTATCTTCTACAAACAAATTAGAAAAAACAACATCAACATTCTGCAAATCTTTTTCAAAAGAATCAAGTAACACACGTACAGTTCATCAAGTCAACATAAATCAAGAAATCATACTACTATCAGCACCATCTCAATTATTTCAATCTTCATCGGTAACTTCATGTTCACCATCATCTTCATTAATTTCATCATCCATTCTCTCAATCCAAAACATGTCTTCAAACTTTTTTGAAATTTCATCAATTTTTCCCTGATTTAATTCAGGATTAGCTCTAAGCTTTGCATACAATTCATCCCAACTAGATTTTTGATTATTAATTCACAACCAAACATCATCGTAATACTGCAGAATTCAAGAAAGATTTCATACTATTTCTCACCTAATATCTTTTATATTTGATAACCAATTCGGCAAAAATCAAACTTTCAATAAATTCTCTGTATTTCAAGTTTGATAATAATCATCCACATTTCATCACTCCATATAAATTATAGAATCCATCGTACTAATTATATTTTCTACGTATAATCACTGAAGTTGATAATAAAAACCTGAAAGATTCGAATGTTCCTCATCAAGTAATTCACTTACATCATCTAAAGCATCATCAATTGTACCTGTCACCCCGTCATTATCATCTATACTACTCGACAACCTATTTACTCATTCTCATAAATCGACAAATCTACTTGAAATATACACATTACCAGAATTAATATCATGCATTAAATCTGAAATTGTTCATAATACACCCGACATGGAAACATATAAATCATCATATGCAGATTTAACATCATTATAATAAATAGACAAGATTCATTCTTCTCCATACCTATTACGATCTACTCAATTTATTTGTGCATCAGTCGTACTTTTATGTTTAGCCACAGAACTAATAACTTTAAAACTATACTGCTCCATAATTCTTCAAGATTTAGGTCTACTTATATTAAAGATTCTATCGCTTAATGGATCAATCGACATATTCCAACGATTGGATCAAACAATAATAGATTGATTTAATCCAAAATAATCCATATCAGAAAACGATTTACCATGAACATCAGGAGTATGGTTTTCATAATACACATACTTTGGTAAGATTCATCAATGCTTCTCCCATGTTTCTTTTTGGGTAGGGCTAGCATATTTAATATACGCCTTAAAACTATTTGCCGCCCACTGTGGTCAAGTTCCAAGTCAATTTATCCATCATGTACCTCACATTCACTCATCATCTCACTCCAATAATGACTGAAATCATCACATATCAAAAATTGGTCTCCAAGAATCTGTTGCTAAATATCCACTTAATTCATATCTTCATTTAGAAACACTATTTTGATTTAAATTGATTGAAGAAGCTCATCACCACCATCTTTTAACAAAATCATACAAAAGCTCACAATCACCATCTTTATCTTTACAAATCTCCGGTCGAACTTTCTTTTTTACTCTACCTAAAAATCAACTTCTACTATTTTCACTATCTTTTTTAGTTCTATTTTCATAATAGGCATCCAAATCATTTTCAACACTCATCATCGTATATCCCCTATTTCATTCGACCTGATTAGAAAAAATATCATAAGATCATCAAATAGATTTCAGCCTTAAATCAGTTCCATCATATTGTGACTTAACAGGATTATCACCATCAGATAAAGAATTGTAAGTAACACCACTAAGATTTGATAAATTTCTATATGTTCACCTATATATACTCAGCCCATCCACATCATCAATTAAACGTGCATCATTACCAAAATAATAATTTTCATAACGATCAACAAAATAATAACGTTTAAATCACACTCTTTTTCATGTTACTTTTTTATAACTTACAGGAACAACAATATCCATACTAAAATTTTCATCTTCAATTTTTTTGTCTACCATATCCTCCATTAAATTATTCAAATTTTCAATCAATCACACAATATTATCATTCCCCAGCAAAATTTCATCTTTTAACTGCATTTTAGACATAGAAGTATCAGAATTTGCAATCAATTTTTTCTCACCATTATCATCTACATATTCCTTTATCCACCTTCATCATGCAAAAATATTTTCTCTCATTATCGACGAATTTACCTGAGAAAAAAGATTAGAATAATCAGAAGAAAAACTGGTCTGAATTTCCTGTTGAATCATTTTAGTAGTATGAGAATTATCAGAATTTTGATTATTCATCTCTTCCAAAAGATCTTTTCAAGAAAAATCTAAATTAGTCACATTTTCTAAATCAGAAATAATATTTATCGCATTATCAGCTTGTTCTCACCTAAACATTTTTTGCATTAATGGAGAATATCTTTGATATCACAAATCCTCTGCAAACATAATTCTATTTCTATAATACGGCAAATTCTCACTCAAAAATCATTCCTTCTGAGCAAGAAAATCATCATACCATATACTATCTCAAACAAATCAATCAGGATTTTCAGTATATTTCTTAACCTTATCAAAAAAATCAAGATACGCTTGCTCATCAGTTCAATAATTAATCAGTCAATGCCAGATTTCGGCTTGTCATCCAGGATTTCAATTCGAAACAAAATATTTAGAATCATCATCCCAAACATATTTTTGATCCTCAAAATCAACATATGGATAAACCGTAGGGAAGATGTATCAATCTTGATTAACTACAGGAAATGGAATATCTCAAACCATAATCAATCAAATCAAAGATGAATTTACATCCTTTAATCCATCAAAATAAACATTCTCCATCATACGATAAATATCGTAAGCGTGAATATTAGCCAAATCAAGGGGTATTACCAAAGCTTTTGTATCTGTCAACTGCTGCTGAACATAATCTGATGCATACCACTTTAATCAACTAGAAATTCAATCATAAATTTTATTATCCACTAAAATCACAACAATATTTACACGAGGCTCATTTTTTTCTTTCGCCCAAGTTTGAAAAAAAGAAAAATTAGTTTCAAGTAAAAATGAGATAAAATAAACAAAAATAGTAGCAAAAAGAATAATTTTTTTAAATCTCAATTGCATAATTAAACAACCGTTTAATAAATGATAAGATGATGATAAATTTCACATTCAAAAATGCAAAGAAAAATCAGATTTCTACAAGCATTTCATTTGCTTTTTTCCAAAAAAATTATACGATTATATTTATTAAAAAATTAAAACAACAATGTAAAGGTTACAATAAAATTTGGATTGATTTTAATATTAGTTCTGATATAATACAACTCGACTTTTTAACTAAATCAAAAGTATAAGTAATAAAATGACAATCCATAAATTACCAGATTACGTAATCAATAGATTAAAAGCCTGAGAAATAGTTGAGCGCCCTTCTAGTATTTTAAAAGAATTAGTAGAAAATTCTTTAGATGCCTGAGCCAAACACATAGAAATAACAATAAACGACTGATGAAAATCCTTTTTGTCTGTACAAGATGATTGAACCTGAATTGAGCTATCAGATATGGATTTATTATTAGAAAGATATGCCACATCCAAGATACAAACAGACGAAGATTTATACAACATTTCAAGCTATTGATTCCGTGGAGAAGCGTTAGCAAGCATTTCAGAAGTCAGCAAAATTACAGTAATTACAAAAACTAAATATTCACAAATATGAACCAAATTACAAAAAAAATGATGAGACATCACCACATCTCACCAAGCCGTATGATTTGAGCATTGAACAATTGTAGAAGTTGAAGATTTATTCTTCAATGTACCAGCCAGACAGAAATTTTTAAAATCAGCTCAAACTGAATATTTTTACTGTTACACATATTTTGTAAATATTGCTCTTCGACATGTAGACAAGCATTTAACACTAAAAAAGAATAATCGTATAATATTTGATCTAAAACCTACAGATTTAATCTGAAGAATTACAGATCTATTTAAACAAGATTGGGGAAAGAACTTGAAAGAGTTTGACACAAAAACAGATTTTGTCCACTTCTACTGAATAGTATCAGATCCTAGTTTACGCTTCTGATCAACAGAAAATATCAAAATATATGTCAATTGAAGACCGATTCAAGACAAAATAATCAAAAAAGCTTTAATGGATGCCTATTCAAGACAAATTACTCCAGGAGAATATCCATTCGCGATTTTAATGCTTGACGTTAATCCGAAAATTGTAGATGTAAATGTACACCCAAGCAAACTCCAAGTAAAATTTGCAGACAGTCAATCTATATTCCAATTAGTTTTCAACACAATTTCCGAGACACTATGACAAAATAAAATTTCTCATCAATCACAACATTACAGTTTCGATAATTCAAAACAGAATTTTTACTACAATCAACATGATTGAACAAATAAACAAAACTCAGCAGTTTTAGATCAAATTGTTTCAGATTTTTGAGAAAGTCAACAAACGAACTCCCCTACTTCTGAACAAATTAAACTTTTTGACGAAGCAATACAAGCAACAAATATCACAAACAATTCAAATCAATCATTATTCTGATTAAATAATTTAGAAAATGGATGAATAACCAGAAATAGATTTTTTAACGAAGAAATTTGAGAATACAAAATCATATGACAACTATGGAATAGTTATATTGTAATCGAATCACAGGACGCACTTTACTACGTTGATCAACATGCTTTAGCTGAAAGAATAGCCTTCGAAACTATGAAAAAAGAACAAGATTTAAGTCGCGAAACATTATTACAACCACTAAAATATGAGATAACAAACGTTCCAAATTTAGTTGAAAAAATTGAAGAGTTAAACCAACTTTGATTCGATATTTCTATGTTATGAGAAAATGTTGTGGTAATATATGCCATACCAAAAATATTTGTCACAAATCCTGTAGATTTAATGACATTATTCAATCATGTCCTATATTTAGAAAAAATCACATTTAACCATCTAATGGATTGAGTCTATGCCACAAAAGCATGTAAGACATCAATAAAAGCATGAAATAAACTCTCCATCCCACAAATGGAAGAACTAGTAAAAAATTGATTCGAAAAAATTCCATGAATGTTTGTTTGCCAACACGGAAGACCATTTTTTGTCAGAATCGAAAAAAAAGAAATAGACTGATTCTTTGATAGAAATTAGACAACGAAAGACAATGTAGACACTAATAAAAAATTAAACTAAATAGCACAAAAAATAGCCTATAAATAGAGTCACTAACAACCGAAATATACTTTCAAATAATTGGAGAGCCCGAAACTATCAAAATAATCAAAAGCATAGAAATCCACATAACATTTTTTTCCATTCGCTGAGCTCATCTCTTCCAAAAAACTTTTATCAAACGGTATCCATCTAATGGAGGAAGAGGTATCATATTAAAAACTGCTAATGCAATATTAATTCAAATAAACAATACCCAAAAAAACAAAACTAAATCACCATTATATACCGAAATATCAAAATATGAACGTGGTAATAATCAAATATCAATTCAACAAATAAGCGCATAAACCATCATAATAAACATTCCAAAAAATGCCAACAACAAGTTCATTGCAGGTCAAGCAAACGCCGTAAGAGTTTCATCACTAATAGGGTTTTTATAATATATAGGATTTATCTGCACTGGTTTTCACCATCAAAATCAAATCAAAAATATAGAAACAAATCAGATTACATCAATATGTTTAAATGGATTTGGAGTAAGTCTTCACTGAAGAACTGGAGTTGGATCTCATAATTTATATGAAGTCCAAGCATGAGCATATTCATGCAATCAAATTGAAACTAATAAAATTATCACTAAAAAAACATAATAAAGAATTTCCTCTAATTCCAATGTTTCAAACATTAGCTAAATAATCCACAGAATATAAATTATTTATTTAACAACGATACATAATCAAGCATATAATAAGGAATTCTAGTTCACTTATCCTTCTTCACATGTTTATCAAACAAATTCAAATTAACATCCACATTATTCAAATCCACTTCATTATCCGGAAACAAATTAGACACCAAATAAATCTCAAAATTCTCCCTATTTAAAGCATTTTTCGCATTCAAACGCACTGAATGAACTATTGAATAATTAGAATAAATATCATATCTCCATTTATACGCATAAACTTCTTGTTTTTCTCAATCCTCATTATCTGAAAATACTGACTGTTTTATTTCCTCCTGAATCTGAATTGGTTCATAAGTATTTCATATAAAAATCACAGGCATATCCTGAGCTAATAAAATATTAATTTGAGACTTCACATTTTCATCACGAGTTTTATAATACTGAGAAATCAAAGAATTTAATATAGGATTTCTATACCTAGAAGGATTTCAAAGAGGATCCTCTGTTCAAAATAAAGGTAAAATATCTTTTCTACTTCCAGGATCAATCGTTCATACATAAATATCATATGTTCACATCAAAAGTTTTCATTCCAGTTCCTCTGCGTTATAAACAGGCTCAAAAATAAAATTATCTAAAATTCAAGCATTTTGAAATATATTCCTCATCTGTTGGATAGCAAAAGTAGATGCCGGATCATTAAAATACAAAACACTCAATTTCCACTGATTATCCTCCGCCGTAGAAGTCGACAATTTATCAAATACATATATATCTATACTAGCAATAGTATAAGTCTTATTTTTTATAAATCACGAAATAGTAAAATTATTAACTCATACCTTCAAATTCTGGCCGTTTACCAACTTATAAACAACTTTTTTATCACTAGATTTATAATTTTTTGGACTCCATGTCGATCCGTCACTAGATGCTTTTATCTTTATATCAGAAAATTCATTACTAAATTTTATTTCTAAATCCTTTGATTCTTCAGGCTTCTGCATAAAAAATACAAATTTTCTATCAACTCAGTTAATTGACATACTAGAAGGCAACTCTTGAGCTCAAGAATCTTTTAAATCATTTGTATCCACAGTTTCATCATCTGATAAGGTCAAACGATTCATTAACTCTAAAACATTTTCTCCTGCCGAAACATAATAATTCAAAAACTCTCAGTCATATTCTTTCAAATAATCTTCATAATTTCATGTGAAAAAATTATGATAAATAAGTCATCACAAAGACCTTCTAAGCCTTACATTTGCCTTTCATGAATCCGTATTAAAGAACACTCATAACAACTTAGAAGTTAGTACATTTTGCCCTGTAAATCATTCCAAACTATTAGAAGAACTATAAGCATCTACAATGGCTTTCTGATTTTTTCACCTCAAAAATCATTCAAAATCTTCAAAGCTTTCATAATTTTTAACCTGATAATATGCAAAATTTGTATCACTACAATCATTCAAATCAAAAATCAAACTATTAACATCTTTTGTTTGCGACATGATTTTAGCACATCAATTTGTCACTGGAGATAAAGAAAAATAATTCTTATAAGTATCCAAATCCATAGGTTCTACAATATTTTTAGGCAAAATTGCATTCACAAAAAAATTCACATTATCTAAGTTTTTAGTAGGGAATGATACTTTTACCCTATCATCCTCCAACGATACAGTAACCGAATTCCAAGCATTTAAAGACTGGATTTCCCAACGATTTTTACGAATTATCTCATCATAAGTAAAGAAAACATCCTGAATAGTCACCGGAGTTCAATCTGACCAAAAAGCATTTTCATCTGCAATTTTTAACACATAATTTTGATGATCTTCAGTATAAACTTTACAAAGATCCTGAGCATACGCAATCTTTTCACCTTCATAAACTCAATCATTTAATCCATTTTCCTCACCTTCTTTATATAAATCTAAACAAGATCTAAACAAAAATTTTTGATAAAAAATACTCTGATCATCTGCTTTCAAGTAAGGCAAATATGAAACCTCATCAAAAATTCATTCAACAAAAGTTCATCACTTTTTTTCCTCCTGAGATCAAGTAGCCAATAAATAAAAATATCAAAAAACAAAAGTTACAATTATCCATAAGAGAAGTATGAATCGCAAAAGATATTTTCAAATTCTCTTCCATACACTTATTTCATATGGAGTATACCACATATTGAAATTCAAAAGGTAAAATTAACCAACAAATGGCAAAAATAAACAAATTCAAACGAACAAAATTCAGCTTATCATCGCTGCTATTTTCAATTTTCATTCTATTGATTTTTTACTTCAATATTCATTTCATCATGAAGAAAATCCACCTATTCATAGTCAAATTCATCATTTTGGAGACATCATTAAAACACAAGCCATGAAAATACATCATAAAATCACTAAGGCAACAACAAGTAACGTTTTCATTATCCAACAACACTAAAATAATAAAAAATTGTCTGAAATTTATTATATGCATTGGATATAAAAATGCAAGTTAAAGAAATTTAGATAAATTTGACAAGCATTAAAATTTATATGCTCAAAGCAAAAATATTTCGCTACAATATCATGAATCAATAATTTTTATATTTCAAAATATTCATTTAATTTTCAAAAAAATCTGGTTCCATTCTGATTTAAATTTTTCATTTAATAAATGAATTTCAACAACAATATTATCAATCTTTTCCCATTCATAATCTCATCGTGAAGATAAAACTTCAAATTCCATTCCCTCAATATCCATTTTTAAAACATCAATTTTTGTTATACTATTTTCTTTTAAATATTTTTCTAAAGTAATAAATTCAGATTTTACCTCCCTTCCTTTTGTATTCAAAAATGAAGAATATTTACTGGATTGCATAGTTTTTTCCTCATTCAATAATATTGTTGAATATCCAGACTTTTCGCCTATTCAATAATTATTCAAAATTATATTCTCATCATCTCCCAATTTTATCTTTGCTCTATTATAAAATTGTTTTACTGGTTCAAAATAATGAATTCTTGCATTTTGATTCAATGACCCACACCGTTGAGAAAATAATCATATATGTCATCATACATCAAAAATACACTTTGATGTACAAATTTTATCTTCCATAAAACCATACTCTCTTTTCCGAAAAATCTCATATTCTAGAGCCTTTTCATATTTTAATTGCCTATTTTCCTTACCAATCATAAAAAAACTTATATCTTTTTTCAAAAATTAATCAATAAAGGAATTGCAATTCTAATTATTATCTCTATTATGAAAAAGCATTTATAAAACAATGTCATAAAATGTCCGTAGATTATAAGCTTTGTCCAAAATGTAACAACGCTCTCGACAAAAAAGAAACTAAGTGTCCATACTGTGGAGAAGCTGTTGGAGTCAATTTTTCTATATGAAACAATTCCACAACAATAAACAAATTAACCTCTAACAATTCTTCAAACAAAAAAACAAGTGGTTGTGTAATTTTCTTCATATTTTTCATTGCAATTCAAATAATAGGTGCTGTACTCTCATTCATTTCCTGAATACTTTCATCTTTGTTCTAATCCACAAAATAAAAGCCCATACCACTTAATTAAAAATTTTGTAGTACTTTCATTTTTGAAATTTTATAAAAAAAAATATTTTATCAGAAATTAACCATATCTTTTAATATTGAAAACTAATAAACAAAAAATATATTGAAATCAGATTTTATTTTAACGTTTTCACAACTATGAAAAAAACAATAATAATAGCTTGATTGCTATGAATCCTAATATGACTGAATACGTTTGCTGCCTGCATTCAATGATCATGAGAATGTAACGACACTATCAATCCAGAAGAAATTCCATCAGACCAAGATATCAAATTATGATTAGATTTATGACTAATCAAAGCAACAACACAAGAAATTGATAAATACTTACTAGAACAAATAAAAGCTTACTACCGATCACTCAGCAATTGAATAACAACAAAAGAATCAGTAAAAGAAGCCAACCTAGAGTGAGAAATCACCAGAGCTGAATTGGCAAAAATGGTCAGTAAATATGCTATAAATATTTTAAAAAAAGAAAGAAATACAAACGAAGAATGTATTTTCAACGACATAACTAATGAACTTGATATAAAATACGATAATGGAATTACTCATGCATGCGAGCTATGATTAATGTGACAAAATATTAAAGAATTCAGGCCAAACGACTGAGTAACTAGAGCAGAATTCGGAACTGTTCTTTCCAGGGCATTGTGGTGAAACGAAAATGAATGATGATCAACTTATTACGAAAATCACCTAAAAGCTTTAAAAGCTGAATGAATCATGAATAATATTTCTTCCCCTATGAATAAAGAGATTAGATGATATGTAATGTTAATGCTCATGAGAAGCAGAAACGACACTCCACAAATTCAAAAAAAATCTGATATAGATAACCAAATCTCAGAGGTAATAGAAATGTTAGATTAAATTTTATCAAAATTTTCAAATTTTCTATTCTTCAATCATTTTTTCTAAAAAAAAATAAACTTTTCATTATTAAGTCAAACAAAAATGAAGAAGTTGACAGTTATAGACTTGACTTTCAAGTTATGGTTTATATATTAAAATTAAATTTTTAATAAAACATTTTATTTACTATTCTTTGGCAGATGAACAAACTTTTCAGAAGCTTAATGTTGTCAACTTTTATATTAAGCAATATCCTGACTCCATTAAGTTATGCAAACCTTGAAGATGATTTATTAAGTAAACCAGAACAAGAAAACATTGAACCACAAACAATTAACAATTCCGAATGATGAATCAATAACACTGGGGAAGACCTATCTAACGACACAGACAATAATCAAAACATAGACTTAGAAAAATCAATAAACCCAGAAACAGAAGATAGTGAACCAACTTCAAAAGATATAGATGACAATATCGAAGAAGTAAATACAAAAAATTTAATGAAACTTGGAAACAATGCACCAATTTTAAGAGCAGTAACAAGTAATGATGGATGCTATACTTTTGATACAGACACCCAAACTATTACAGCTTATAACTGTACAGGCACAAATATAGAAATTCCATCAGAAATTGACTGAGTAGAAGTAAAAATCATATGATGATGAAGTAATACAACGGATTGAGCTTTTTATAATAAATGATTAACATCAATAATTCTCCCTGACACAGTCACTACAATAAAACAAAATGCCTTTACAAAAAACAATTTAAACGTCGTTTATTTTGGTAATTCAATTACATCAATTGAAAGATACGGTTTTTTTGCAAATGCATCAAATCCTGTCATAGGAATCGTACCAAAAGATACATCACTAGTATCAAATCATAATCAATCCTATATTACATTAGTTAGATGATATAAAGTTATATACAAAAATTGAGACGACACATACGAAACATTAGTAACAACATGAATTGTAGAAAACTTACCATGAACTAAAGAATGATATGAACTTGTTTGATGGTATGCAGATTCAGACTTATCTACTCCTTTTGATTTTACACAAATTATAACTGCAGACACTACACTATACGGAAAATGGAATAAAATTTACACTGATGGATGTTATACATTTAACGAATGAACACAAACAATAACTGCCTATAATGCATCATGTGGTACTGATATTGTAATACCTTCCTCACTTGATAATGTAGAAGTAAAAATCATATGATGATGAAGTAATACAACGGATTGAGCTTTTTATAATAAATGATTAACATCAATAATTCTCCCTGACACAGTCACTACAATAAAACAAAATGCCTTTACAAAAAACAATTTAAACGTCGTTTATTTTGGTAATTCAATTACATCAATTGAAAGATACGGTTTTTTTGCAAATGCATCAAATCCTGTCATAGGAATCGTACCAAAAGATACATCACTAGTATCAAATCATAATCAATCCTATATTACATTAGTTAGATGATATAAAGTTATATACAAAAATTGAGACGACACATACGAAACATTAGTAACAACATGAATTGTAGAAAACTTACCATGAACTAAAGAATGATATGAACTTGTTTGATGGTATGCAGATTCAGACTTATCTACTCCTTTTGATTTTACACAAATTATAACTGCAGACACTACACTATACGGAAAATGGAATAAAATTTACACTGATGGATGTTATACATTTAACGAATGAACACAGACAATAACTAATTACAATGCTTCATGTGATACCGAAATTGAAATACCTTCTTCCTTCGATAATGTAGAAGTAAAAATTATATGAGAAAATGCGTTTAACTGAAAATGAATAGTTTCCGTAAAAATACCTGACACTGTAACAGATATTCAAGATAGAGCCTTCCAATGAGTATGAAGTAATAAAACACTCAATAGCGTTACACTATGAAATAATGTAAAAAGTATTTGAAGATATGCTTTTGCTTCTAGTAATCTAGCCACTATAATCTTACCAGATAGCCTAGAATCTACTTCAAATGATACATTCTACAATAATGAATGAGAATGATGAAAAGTTTTGTGAATAGTAACAAAAGATATATCGCAAGTTCCTGCATGAGTTCGTACTTGAACATATTTAGTTTTAGAGAGATGATACAATGTTACTTACATTGATAGTTGAGTAACATTAAAAACTACAGTCACAACATGAATTGTTAAAAATTATTGATTAGACACAAAAGAATGATATCTATTTGACGCTTGGTATAAAGATCAAAGTTACACTGAGAAATTTGATTTTTCTGGCACACAAGTCAACCCAATAACAGAAGATACAACCTTATATGCTAAACGAGATGAAATAGTTCGAACAGATGACTGATGTTATGAATTTAATAAAGATAAAAAAACAATAATCTGATTTGGTTGAACATGAACTTGTGGTTCAGATATTGAAATTCCTTCTCAGATTGATGGAACAACTGTAGAAAGTATATGATGATGAGCGCTAAATAAATCCGGGGCATTCTTCAATAAATGACTAACTTCAGTAAAATTTCCTAATTCTGTTAAAGAAATTCAAGATAGAGCTTTTCTTCAAAATAATTTGAACTATGTTTTATTGTGAAATTCTACAGAAATAATTTGAAGACACGCTTTCCAAGACAATAAACTTGAGACTATTTATATTCCAAATTCAGTAACAGAAATTTGAAATTGGGCTTTCTCTTGGAATGCCGTTGCCGATGTTCCATGTGCAACACATCTTTCAGGTTATTGATTCTGAGTCGTATGAGTTTATTTATCTGGAAATGATACTCATTTATTTAGTAAAGATACTTGCTTAGAATTTCAGCAATGATATTCAGTAAAATATATGAGCTGAGATTCGATATACAGAGAAGATGTATCTACATGATCTGTAAAAAATATTGAATTAACATGAAAAGATTATTATGAATTTTCTGGTTGGTACTTAGATAATACTTTTTCTTCTAAATTTGACTTTTCTACTACTATAACATGAAATACCACTTTATTTGCCTATTGGGATCCGATAATATACCATATAACTTATGAATTAGATGGTTGAATTAATAACCCTGGAAATCCATATACATATACAATTGAAAGTGATAATATCAATCTAAAAGCTCCAACTAAATCTAGATATTCCTTTGTTTGATGGACAAATATAGACATAACTACACCAACTATGTCTATAACTATTATATGATGAAGCACCGGAGACAAATCATATATTGCAAATTGGGAACTAAATGGGTATTCTTGAAGATGAAGAATATCATTAAATAATTGAAATAAGGAACACAATGTTTCTTCTGATGACAACGATATAAATGATAATGAAGATAAAAACGATAAAAACAAAGAAAAATCAGACTCCAACTTTGACTGAAAATATGATCAAGAATTATTAGATGCATACAATCGAGCTATTAAACAATGATTAATGAATTCATCATTTGATGATTTATTAAATGAATGAGAATTAACAAGAGCTGAATTGGCAAAAATAGCCGTAAAATATGTTCAAATACTCTGAATGGAAAAGAAATTGAATGAAAATGTATCGTATCCAGATGTAGATTCTTCACTATGAGAATTAGAAAATTATATTAAATTAGCATACCAATATCAGATAATGTGAATTCATGCAGATGGAAGCAAATTAACCTATTTTAAACCAAACAAATTTGTTTCAAGATGAGAATTTGCTACAGTATTTTCGAGAATATTGCACGGATTTGAATATAATATAAATTGATCAAATTTTTATGAAAAACATTTAGAAATTCTAAAATCAGAATGAATTTTAAAAGATACAAATCCTACAAGAATAGAAGAAAAAAAATGGGTTATATTAATGATGTACAGATACCAAAACCATAACTAATAAAAGCCATATTTTATTACTCAAAATAAAAAATAAAATTTCACCTTTTGTTCTAAAAAGATATTGAAATCACTTTTAATTATAATATTAATCATAATTGTATAGTATTTTTATATTTTTAATAAAATATTATGAAATTAACTTATAAAGACTGATCACTAGAATATGTTGTAGAATGAGACACTCTATTCGTCCTATCTATTTTCGTAGAAGAAAGAAGACAAGGAACAGCTACTCAACTAATGAATATGCTACTTGAAAAAGCTAGAGAAAAAGAAATTAACGTAATCGAGCTTCCAGCAATGTCTTTCGATGCAGAAGAATGAATGGAAACCGAAGAATTAAAAAGTCGATGCGAAAGAATGTGATTTGAAACTATTGAAAAATATTCAATCTGAGAAAACAAAGGATATGCCATGAGAATGGAATTATAATTCCTTATCATAAAAATTTTTCACTTGAGATAAAATCCAAAATAGATATTATTTCACCTAGTAAATACAAACAAAAATTTTTTTATATTATGGACACCATTATATCATCCTTTATTAGAATTAAAGACCTAGACAGCTCTACTTATCAAGTAGATGAAAATCTTAGAGATGAATTTACCAAAAAGGCATATTCATCAGCTATATTTTCTTTGGGTTTAACAATTCTTTACATCGCAGCAGCGATTATCGTAGCTTTAATCTTAAGTTGAATCATACTATGATTCAATTCAATCTCAAAGCAAAAGATAGTTATTTTAACTATCTTTTTCTTAATCAAAAAAATTTAATAAAAAAAGCTGAATCCATTTAGAATCCAGCTTTTAATATGTAAGTGTGACTTTTATCAATTTCTATCTACCATTATTAACTAACTCAATTATTCTCATTTTCCCCTCAATTATTCAATTTCTTAGTCATAAATGCAGGAGTTTCCCAGTCTTCATCCGAATTGTTAGGAGCACGGAATGCATTATTAGTTAAATCTGGCGTATTATCATTCTCAACATTTGAAGACGAGAATCCTCCAGTTTGTGACGATGAGAATCAGTTTTGACTTGATGCATATGATCATGTTGTTTGATTCACTATTCTTGTAATAAAATTTTCAGATTGTGGCTGTCTAACAGGTTTTCATCGATTATCTAACTTAATAGTTTTTCTTTTACTATCAGCTTGTTCATTGAATCATGTTGCAATAATCGTAACTTTTACCTCATCTTCGAAAGAATCATCAAATGACATTCCCCAAATCATATTTGCTTCAGGATCAAGAATCTTTTGAACAACATCAGCTGCTTCTTGCACTTCATATGGAGATAAATCTGAACCTCCACTCACAGCAAAAATAACTTTCTTTGCTCCATCAAGATTCGTTTCAAGTAATGGATTCTCAATAGCTTTTCTAGCAGCATCAACTGCCCTCTTTTCTCCAGCTCCGTATCAGATTCCAAGTAATGCATTTCCAGAATTTAACATAATTTCTTTAATATCAGCAAAGTCAATATTAATATCTCATGGTTTAGTAATCAATTCTGAGATTCATTGAATTCACAAATATAATACTTTATCTATCATTTCAAATGCTTGTTTGAATGACGTTTTTCTATCAGAGATATTGAAAATTTTATCATTAGGAATTACAATTAACGTATCTACATTTTCTTTCATTTTAGCCAATCCATCAATAGCGTTCTCATCTCTCTTTTTTCATTCAAAACTGAATGGCTTCGTAACAATTCATATTGTCAAAATTCACATACTTTTTGCAATTCAAGCAATAACAGGAGCAGCTCAAGTTCCAGTTCATCATCACATTCATGCTGTAATAAATACCATATCAGCATCTCATAATGCTTGCTTAATTTCATTTTCTGACTCTTCTGCAGATTTTCTTCAGATTTCTGGATTTGCTCATGCTCAAAGTCATTTAGTAATATTCATTCAAATATTAACTTTTGATGATGATAAATTTGCCGCTAAATCTTGAGCATCAGTATTAACTGCGATAAATTCAACACCATCTAATCATTGCTGAATAATTCTATTCAACGCTTTATTTCCACCTCATCCAACTCATACAACTTTAATTTTAGCTCCTGGAGTAATTGGAGGAAGAGTTATTTCTTGGATAGTCATGATTGATTTTCAAATAAGAGAATAAAAATTTGATTACAAATATGTTTAATTTTTTATTTCAATCATATATATTAAAACAAATCCTTAAACCATTTTCATATTTTTCACACTGTCCTTCAAATATTCACTCCTCATCATCAATGACGAGATTCTTCAACATATTTCAACGACCAATAATAACATCCAATAACATTGATAAATTGAATATTATTTGATAAATCACCTATATTTACCACCTGATCTTTTGCATAGAATGTTGCCAACTTAAATACCTCTTTTGAGAGAATATCTATATATTTAATTTTAGCTCATCATCACTGCAACAAAATTCCTCAAGGTAATCTTCAATCTTTCTCTAGTTTAAACAAGTGATCATTAATTTTTCAGAATATTTGTTCATATCTAGCACTGATAATCTCCGTCAAAAAATGCATATCAAGAGGTAAATCCTGAGGAACCTCACTATCAATTATACAACTTCCATTACTTCTTTTTATATCTTCAGCCTCTTTAATATCAACTTGCATTCAGATTGAAATATCTTTAGTAATTTCCTCTCCCCCAATCGGCAAAGTTCCATATCCCAATGGATATCAATCTTCATAAATCACATAAGAAGTCTGATTCTTACCAATGTCTACTAATACAGTTCAAAGATCTTTATGATCATAATCTACTGCAACCTCACTAGCAGCCAAAATATTTGGAATAATATCAGCTACTACTAATCCAATTTTGTCGAATGCATCTATAAGTCCATTATAAAAGTTCTTTGGAATCATAAACACATCAGCCATCAAATCGAGTTTTTTACATTTCAACCCAATTGGATCTTTTTCTCTTTTAGTTTCATCAAGAATTCGAGATACTGGAACAATCTTGATAGTTTCATAGTTATTTACATTAGCTATTTCTCCTACTATTCTAGAAAGATGATTCAAATCTTCCATCTCAACAGCCTCATTCATAATTCTTTTTCATTCGATGATTCTTTGAGTTATCATTTCAGGATGAGAAATTCCAACATATACCTTATCAATAAAATCCCCTCCTAATTTTTTGATGAAATACTCAACAATTTTATTTAATACATTCGTAAAATCTTCAGCTTGTAAAATTTTTCATTTTCTCATTCACATTACAGGTTCTGTTTGTTTAGCCAAGATAACATCTTTTTCGTTATCTTTTCAGAATACAACAGCTTTGATAGTGTCATTTCCAATATCAAAGATTGCTCTAATATCGTTCATGTGTAGATTAGAATAAGAAGTAAAACTACATAAATATTTTTATTTTATTTGTGTCTGATTATTTTTTACAAATGTGATTCAAAAAAACAAACCAATATTTTTATTTTATGATATATTTTAGTTATCAGATTAAAGTAAACAAAATATTAGTGATTTTGACATGATAACTTTTTGTTTTCAGTATGGATAAAATAGATGATTCCTACATTTTAGAATGTTAATGTTTAAAATATTTTTTACTAGCATAAGGAATATATAACTTGCATTTTAAAATTATAAATTTACATTCTAATCAGCTTTTTATAAATTAAAATGAATCTATGCTAATAACAATATGATGAAAAGCCTGAAGTGGAAAAGGAACCGTCTCCAAACTTTTGGCAAAAGAATTAGGATATGAAATAGTTTCAATTGGTGATATGAAAAGAAAGTTGGCCGCTGAAATGTGAATCAACATCATAGAATTCAATAAAATGTGAGATGATCCTGAAAAATCTGCCGAATTCGATCTAAAATATGAAGAATATCAGAAAAATTTAAAATTAACTGATAATATAATATTAGATTCACGCTTATGATTTTATGCACAGCCCAAAGCTTTCAAAATTTTATTAGATGTTGATGAAGAAATCGCCTGAGAAAGGATTTTTAAAGCTGAAAGAGCCACAGACAAACACACGACAAAAGAACATGCAATCAATGAAGTTAAAGAAAGGAATTCTAGTGACGAAGCACGTTACATAAAATTATACAACATTGACCTATGGAACCCTAAACATTATAATCTCGTAATAGACACGAGTGAACGTACTCCTGAAGAAGTTTTACAAATAATTCTAGACGAATTTAAAGCTTTTAAACGAAAACATCAAATTGCAGAAACTCCTGAAGAAAAAAAAGCGCTAAAAAAAACTAAAGCTAAAACCAAATTGCTCAAGGATATAGCCTTACTACTCGCTCTGATTTTGATAACTTGTTGGTGGTTATTTACTATTATGAACGAAAAGAAAAAAGCCGAATTAAGAGAGGATAATGAAATAAATGAAAATAGCGCTATCGAAGGAGTAATCAAAGAATTAGAATAACTTTATAATTAACATTTAATTGTTATCCATTAATCATAACAGTCTTTTAAACAAAAGAACAATCGTTGAAGTTGTGAACAAATATGTATAATTCTCAGAATTTAGTAAAATTTATAATATGAAAAAGCCAGCAATTGAGAAACAACTACTGGCCCTACCCCAGATTTTACGGTGTCGTTCCAGTTCTTGGAGGTGTTGCAGAAGTTTTATTATACTTAACCCATGCAATAATTGACAAAATCAATGACACCAACGTAAACGCCACGAAAAACACCATAAAATCCGTGAGATTTCTGAGTCTGAGACGCATTTCCCAGCCTGCAAACATGATACTGAATGACTTGGATCCATTCAAAACTAAGAACAACAAGACAGAAATACCTGTCGTTGTCGTAAAGAGAACTCCTTGGTTTTTTAGATCAGATCTATCTGTACCTGACTTTTTGATGAACCAGTATACATCGAAAGAAAGCACAAGAACAGAAAGAATAAGAGCAACAATCCAGAGAGCGTTTTCACCGAAGCCATAGGACTTCGCCAGCATACCGGCACTATGACCGGCTCCCCATGCTCCGATGAAGAGCAATGAGGAAATTCCAATTTTAAATAAATTCATACAATTTAAGACTACACTTTATTATAAATATACATATTTACCATCGAATGTCAACTTCAATCTAGAACCTCATAAAAAATATATTTTTTAATTTTCTTCACAAATACAAATAATTTTAAAAAAATCTAATAAAAAATTTGACAATTAAGTACTATTTTCGTATAATAATACCAATCTTTATTTTATTATCACAAATAAAAATGGAAAAACATGAAAAAATCGAATGAAAAAAAACTAATTCAATAACATGATTCATCAAAACTGTTAAAAACAAAATTAAAAATGCATTAACACCAAAAAATGATGAAGAATCTCGGAATTCTTTTTCTGAAGAAGAAAAAAAAGAAATGCTAGAATCATTAAAAATGGCTGACGATTTCGATTTATATTCAATAAATATGGAAGATATCTCCGACACTACAGTCTCCATGAAAAGATGAGATACTACAGATTTTAAAGAATGAGTAGTCCAAGAAGACAAAATCTGAAAATATGTAATGATTAACTGAGTCAAATGTAGAGAATATAAAGATGGAAGTGGAGTGTCTGGATTCGTATATCAAGACATTCGAGATAGAAATGAAAATAAAGATAATTGGCTCAAAATATGATTCTGCGATAAAGGTAAGTTTAAAAAATATGTAACAATAGACTGGCTAGGTGAAATAGAAACAATAAATTTACCACAAGGAATAGAAAAAGAACTTGGATGACCATTCTATGAAATAGATAAACCGCATGAATGACCATTAACAAATATATCACGAGATGACTTATATTCTCCCGTAAAAGAAAAAGACGATGATTTCAAAAGTACAAGATATAAAAACAGCTACACTCGTTCTGAAAATTGGGAAGAGAATAAAGAATGAAGTCACATTAACATCAATTGAATAGAATTTAAACCTTTTAAAAAAGGAATAACTTGATACATATACCAAGAATTCAATGCCTTAACAGATAAAAATGATGAAAATAAAATTATTCTTGCTGAATACAAAGATTGAAAAATGGTATGAGAATGAGTCATTTTAAGTCAAGATAAAAAAACATACTTCATAAAGCACAACAAATAAAACAAACAGACTAATGAAATTTTCTCTGATTTTTAATTTTTAACAAACATAAAAAATGCAAGTACCTATTTGAGTATCAAACAGACACATCCATTTATCAAAAGCTGATGCTGAAAAATTATTTGGTGAATGATTTGAATTAACTAAAAAAAGTGACCTTTCTCAGCCATGACAATATGCAGCTGAAGAATGTGTAGTTTTAAAATGACCTAAATGAGAAATCGCAAAAGTTAGAATTCTTTGACCATACAGACCACAAACTCAAGTAGAAATTCTCATGGCCGATCAATTTAAACTTTGAACAATGGCTCCAATCAGACTTTCAGGAGACTTAAAATGATCTGCTCCAGTTACTATCATTGCTCCAAATGGAAACGGAATCTCAATTGAAGAATGAATGATTATCGCAAAAAGACATATTCACATGTTGCCTTCAGATGCTGAAACTTACGGAGTACAGAATAATCAAATAGTAAAAATTAAATGCGGAGGAGAAAGAGGTTTAATCTTCGATGAGGTAGTAGTTCGTGTAACTGATACATCAAAACTCGATACTCACATCGATACTGAAGAATGAAATGCTGCAAAATTAAAAACCGGAGACGAAGCTGAAATTATCACAGATTGAGAAATCAGATTTTATACTAAAAATTAGTATGAGAGTTCCTGTTTATATTCAGAAAAAACATATCCATCTAGCCCAGATAGATGCAGAAAAGCTGTTTGGGAAGTGATATGTTTTTTGAATTGAAAAAAAGTTTACACAACCATGAGAATATTTCACCAAAGAAAAATTGACCATCAAATGACCAAATTGAATGATTGAGAATGTGGATATTATTATGCCATTTAGAAAATTTACTCAAGTGGAGATTTCTCCATCTGATAATAAAATTCTTTGAATTAATGCTGTAGAAACCAAATCATGAGAATTAAAAAAGGCTGAGCCAATAACTCTGATTTGACCAAAATGAACAATTTATCTGAATAAGTGTGTAATCATTGCAGAAAAACATATTCACATGAGTGTAGCTGATGCTAAAGACTTTGGTCTTAGAAATAATCAAATGGTAAACTTGAAAACACCTTGAAAAGACTGAAAAATCATTGAAAAAGTCAGGACTAGAACTAATGATAAATTTGAATTTGATCTACACTTGAATGAAGATGAATGAAAAAGATATTGATTAGAAACTAATTACCGAGCTGAAATCTTAAAATAATAACTTGATTATTTAGAGATTATTTGAATAATAAGATAATATTTAATTTATAAAAAAACAATGCAGTTACTTTCACGACGACCACGAAAAAAATCACAAAAATCAAAAAGAAAAATACTAGTTATTTCCTGATGATGAGCTCGCTGAACTTATGCACTTTGAATTATGAAAGCTATGGAAGAATGTAATATAAAATCTGAGATTGATGCAATATACGGAGTAAGCATCTGAGCTATTGTCTGATCAGTTTGGTCAAATGGGATGAATGCTGAAGAGATTCTCGAATTATTAACAAATTTATCCATCAGAGATTTTTATTGAAGAGACATACTCACAAAATCATGAGGTTTTGTATCAAGTAAAAAAATTGAATCATTATTAAATGAATATTTACCAAAACACTTTGAAGATTTAAAAATTCCTTTCTATGCTTGATCCGTAGATACAAATAATGCTGAATATAAATTATTTCATGAATGAGATTTACGTAAAATTGTACTTGGGAGTATGTCAATCCCTGGAGTTTTTCCACCTGTAAAATATTGAGAGTTTTCACTAGTTGACTGATGAGTATTGAATAATTTCCCTGTAGATATAGCTAAAAACGATTATCCAAATCATGAAATAATCTGAATTGCTTTAAACAAATTTCAAACAAATCAAAAGATTAAAACAGCTTTTGACAACCTTTTGATAACTTTCGAAGTTATGATGCGTTCAAAATTGCTTGAAAATACAAAATATGTCGACTATTTATTTTATAGAGAACTACCTATTCAGGTTTTATCTTTAAGCAAAAAGCAAATGCACGAAACATTTGCCTTATGATATGAAGATTGAATCAAAATGTTTAAACATAATAATTAACTAATACCTCTCACAGATTCATCCTTTCACTGAGCCATCACATCTGAACCTCATCCTCTGAGATTATATTTTCTTGCCAATTCTTTTGCTGAAATTGCGCCATCTGTAATAATCACATAATTTCACTCATCTGTATAGAGTAGAATTGATTTATCTGATGGAAATATTTCTTTTACAATTCCAGTCAATGCTTTGAAATTTGTACCAACTGGCAATTGAATAATTTTTGAAAAATCAGAATTTGAACGACTCTGAGCTGACTGCAAAATAGTACGAATTGATGCAGTTTCTAGCGATTCTACACGTTGCTGTAATTCAGAATTTTCCTTGGCATATTTAGAGATTTTTTCATTAATCTGTGCATATGATTTTACATCTAATGTCCTGGATGCTCAATCTAAAATCTCTTCATAATTATGTAATTTTTCAATAACTTTTGGTCATGTATATGCTGTAATTCTTTTGATTCATGATGCCACAGCCTCCTGCGAAATAATAGTAAATGCTCAAATTTCCTTGGTATTTGAAACATGAGTTCATCCACAAAGTTCTACTGAAATATTTTCATCACCATCGTGAACACGAATTACACGCACCTCATCTCAATATTTTTCCTCAAAAAATGCCTTTGCTCAGAGTTTTACTCATTCTTCAAAACTAGTTTCAATCAAATCTACAGGAAATGCTTTGAATATAGTCTGATTTACTTTATTTTCTATATCGCGAATCTGCTCTGGAGTAAGTAAATTATTTGCATAAAAATCAAATCTCAACAAATCTTCATCAACTAAAGATCCAGCTTGTTTCGTATTTGGAAAAATTTTAGCCAGTTCAGCATGCAAGAGATGAGTAGCCGTATGAGCCCTCATTTTAGCATATCTCTGATCCATATCTATTGCAAGTTTCATCTTCTTACCAAAATTCTAATTTAAATTATTGAGTAATTGTAATATCTGTTCATAAATCCCCCTGCCTTACATCCTCAACCTCTCAGTTTTCAAGTGGAACAGAAATAGTCTGATCCATTTCATTAGATTCCTCCTCATCAGATACAACTATTGGAGCACTTGTATTTTCAGGATTTTCAGGATCTATTTCTGGCAAAATAAGAGTCTGTTCTAATCAACTATTTTCTACAATTCAAGTATTTACTCAATCAACATTCTCCTCTACTTGTTTTGATGGAACCATATAAACTACATAAACCAAAATCAAAGACAATGCCATAAAAACTACACAAATTCGAATAAAAATTCTAACTGCTAAAGGTTTACTATGTCTCATTACATTAATTTAAATAAAATAAAAAAATCTAAAAAGAATTGTATTTTTACTTAGTATTTTTTCAAGAGATTTATTTTTATCACAATAAAAGCAATATTTAAAAAGACTCCTTCAAAAAAAGAGTCTTTCATCAATTTCAAGCATAGTCTATTTCTCTATCCGCTAGGAAAAAGAACGTTAAAAGAGTCGTAAAGACACCCAAAACAACTGCCGTACTTAAAAACACCAAAGCTAAAAATACCGAAAGTAAACATACAGCAAACGAACAAGTAAAGATCGGATAATAATCATTTCCATGATCATTCTCCCATCCTTCCGTTTTACGCCGATGGAATCGTACCAATAAGGCACAAACTACGGCTACTAATACTAAACAAACGCACATTAGTGGCCCCTCCACAAACGAGTAGATCAACCCATTCGCAATTCCACATAGAACCACTCCGATCCAAATCATTTTTATCATACTTCTTTAGTTTTTGTTAGATTATAATTTTATACAAAAAATTCTCCGAGTCAAGATGTAGTTTCTAATGTCACTTAAACACTACTCCAAATGTAGCACAAATCACATACAAATCCATTGCTAACGACCAATTCTGAATGTAATACAAATCTAGTCTAGCTTCTTCTGAAAATGGCAAATTATCTCTACCAAAAACCTGAGCATATCACGTAATTCATGGCTTGATACTCAAAACTCTCCTCTCCCATTGTTCGTACTGTTCCACTTCTTTTGGTAAATGTGGACGCGGTCAAACTAACGACATACTTCACCATAAGACTTGGAACAACTGAGGCAATTCATCAAGTGAACTCTTACGTAAAAATCTTCAAACCTTTGTCACACGTGGATCATCTTTAATCTTTGGTAATACTCATTTACGATTGTTAGCATCTGATGCTATCAATTTTGCATACAATTCATCAGCTTTCTTTCATCCATATCATACACACATCTCCGTTTTCATAGTACGAAACTTATAAAATGTGAATAATTTTCATCATTTTCAGACTCTCTTTGATTTATAGATTGCTGGTCATTTTGAGTCAATCTTGATAATAATAGCTATAATTATCATTGGAATAGCAAATACTATCAAAGCGATTGTCGCCATAATAAGGTCAAATATTCTTTTCCATACCAATGACCGTCAATCAAGCTGTGAATGTGTATACTCCATCGCAACGATTGATCAGATTTTTTCAGGTTTATAAACTACATCTTCCAGGAAAAATCCTTCACTTACATGGAAAAATCTCGTATCATAAAATCTGATTTTTTCAAATATATTTTGTAAAACTTCTTGTTTGATATTTCCTACTACAACCGCAATTGAATACTTTGATAAATCTACTGAATCTACATCATCACTTACGATAGCCTCAGTCGGAAATGAAAAATTTCACTTTAATTTATCCAATAATTCTGAAGATTTATTCAAATTATCCGAGATAATAAGAACTTTATTTCACTTCTTTTTTTGCAATTTAAAGTCTAAACGGTACCAAATCTGATCAAAAAAGAACAAAACTACATATGCGATAATTGCTGAAATCAAAATAATATACCTCGAAATTCAGAAATTAAATATGAATCACTGACCAAAATATGAAACAAATGCACTACAAATAAACCAATAAATTCGTACTTTTGATAATTTTTGGATATAATTTCATGTCTGTTTATTCAATTCATACAAATTTTTTATCAATCCTATAAATACAAATATTCATGCGGACAATAGAGCAAACAAAGCCAATTCGTGTCTATTAATCCACGGAGTTTCGTGAAAGATTTTTCACATAAAATCCCCCCACAATCTAGATTTATATGCTAATCGAAATACTGCTAAAATTATTAAAAAATGTAGAGCAGGCCTACATAAACGGAAGATTTTTAGTCGTCTAGTATTCATAAAATTGTTTTTTATGAAATAAAACTATTTTTAGTATTCAAAAAAGTATCAATATTTCAAGTGCAGATTTTATAACTATCATATTTCAAGCAAATTCCCTCCCCGATAAATCGGGACATCCACCTTATCAAGTGGGAAATATTTCTCCTCCTGATAAAGAGGGGTTGGGGAGATTCGCAGCACAAGATTCTTCGCTATGGTTTATGCCGCTAAGCGGTACTCAGAATGACGAGTATGATACTTAAAATGACAAAATTGTGTAAGTATATCATTCTGAAGCCGATGTATCGGCCGAAGAATCCAGATGAGTCATGTTTTCTGGATTCTTCGGCTTCGCCTCAGAATAACAACAAAGCACCTAAAATTTTCACCCAGCTTAGCTGAGTAAACTAATGCTCAGAATGACGAGCTTAAGATTTTCTCAACTCTCGCATAAAAATAGCTGTACTCTGACCGACATTCATTGATTCTTTAATTCATTGCATTGGGATTTCTACCACAGTGTCCACTT
This sequence comes from uncultured bacterium, assembly GCA_946408385.1. GTDB lineage: Bacteria > Patescibacteriota > Gracilibacteria > Absconditabacterales > Absconditicoccaceae > UBA3291. Next base: position 96,351 of record CAMJSB010000001.1, read on the forward strand.
CTTTCAAAGTCTTCTCCATCACTCAATCGACTTCATTCCCAAATATCACAGCAATTCAATTTTCAGATTTACAAGCATATTCTCATAATGGAACAGAATTTTCTGTAAGTTCTGCTGCTATAATTTCAAGTCACATTTCACGAGCCTCATCTATCGCATCAATTGTAAAATCAAACTGTCTAAGTCAGACTGTATTTTCTGCTCAAAGTGAAGTCTTACAAACCTTTGGATTATCCAATGGTGATGGGGTGTATCACACAATTCGCACTTCTCGTCAGAGTGAATCAGCAGTACGAATAATATTTCAGACGTTATATGCTGAACGAATATTCTCGAGAATTACTATTCTTTTAGACATGGTAGATTTCGTTTTTAATAAATTCAAATTATTATTTATTATAGATAATAACCATCATAAATCAAAATAATTTTTTCATTTGACAACGAGACTTAGATTTCTATATTGAAAGTGCCAAATCATTATACATACGAGAATTAAAGTAATCATCATTCTGAACTGTCATCCTGAGTGTAACGAAGGAACTTAGGTGTTTTACAGCTTTACAAATGATTTTAAGCATGATACTTAAGATTCTTCGTCGTCTTTATATTCCTCCTCAGAATGACAAAATAATATGATTTGGTAACAGTAAATGTTACCTTTTTAAATTCTCTTAATTTTATCCCTTCTTTTTGTTGAATGAAGCTAGTTTCTGTTTTGATATGTACATACAATGCAGAAAAAACTATAAAACATACATTAGAATCTTGTCTAAATCAAACTTATAAAAATTTTGAAATACTGATTCACGATGATCAATCTTCAGATAAAACCTTAGATGTAATCAATAGTATATGAGATAAAAGAATTAGAATTGTAAAATCTTGAAAAAATTTATGACCATATAAAGGTTTAAATTTTTTGTTGGATTCAGCCAAATGAGAGTATATTGCTATACAAGATCATGATGATTTATGGTATCCTGAAAAGCTAGAAAAACAAGTAAAATTTTTGGAAGAAAATAAGAAATATGTATGATGCTGAACTAAAACATTAATGCGATACGAATGAGACAATAAATGATTTGAATATTATTTGGAAGAAGAAAATTACTATACACTCCATCCATCGTTAATGTTTAGGAACAACTGATATCGTTACGTAGGAAATAGAGTATATATGTGAGATGCTTATTTTCAAAAAAAAGTTTTGTGCAAATGAAAAAACTTAATCTGAAATATAGATGAAACTTTGGCTGTACATCGCATTAAAAAATGATCAGAAAATTATAGCTATAAATGGTTTAAATATACAAAAACGAATATTTCTACAATTTTTGAGTTACATCCTATTTGATATTGAATATTATGTATTTGATTTGAAACTTTAAGGAAAGTTTTTTATCCAATATTACATAAAATTAAAAAAGATAGTTGGATTGATAAAATTGAAAGGTTCCCTTTTATATTACAAGGAAAGAAAATTAGAAAACTTGAAGAAAGAGAATTTAATTTTTAGTTTTTTTCAGCTGTCTTTTTCTATAATCCATAAATTTAGGGATTAAGTAATTGATAATCTTATATCTTAGAGCAGGAAAAGGTTTCATAATAAAATTGAAAACATACCAACAAACAAAATACAATCTCCATCATTGTTCATCTGGAGCATCTTTTCGATATGTCATTCATAAATATTTTTTATAATCATCTCTATATTTATGATGATTTCAAGCTCTCCATGGCCTTTCTTCTCAGAGATAATGGATAATTATAGGATTTTTCACTGATTCCATATATTCGTTTTTTGAAAAATAAGGAACTTTACCCATCAATTTTTTCATAAACCAATATGGATATTGTCGAAAAATATTATAGAAATTATATTTAGGAGGGAGAATATAAATTTCATCTTTCATGGAGGCATTAATTGCATCTTGATCATTTGCAAAGAGTTGACCATCATGTTCTCTATAGTAATCTATAATCGTTTTTCATGCTCTGATTTCTCTGAATCTTTTCATATTAATTAGTAAAACTCATGCATTACAATATGGATAATCATGAAGTCATAAAGCATCTTTTCTTGTTTTATCTTCTGTTGGTTCGATACTCATTCAAATAGTTTTATCACTCATATCCGTTTCCCATAGTTCTTTTAGACTTCATCTCACAATAGTATCTCAATCAAGATAAATTAATTTATCGATATTATCTGGTAAAATTTTATCTATTAATAATCTGGCCAATACAATAGGATTCCGTCAATTTGTATCAAAGTTAAAATCAAAATATTCTTTAAGAGGTTTTAACTCATAAATAAATAATTCATTATCATATTTTTTAGCTAATTTCTTCAACTCATTTTGATTCTTTTCAGTTATTCATGCAGAAATGATATGAAAATTTACCGTTCATTTCTCGTTGTTCTCACATACAGAGCAGATTCATGCCGCAACTTGGGGAACAAATTTGTCATTAAGAGTGTAGAGAATATACATTATAACGGGGTTATTTAATAAATATATTTATTAAAAAAATTAATACAGCTGATATCCTAAATTTTGTAAAAAATATGAATAAATTAATTATTAAATTAACTTTAAATGATTCTCAATACTGTCGATAAAACCGAATATTTCAATATTCTTTTTGAATATAATTATAGTTAAATAAATAGATATTATTCACATTAGATGGAGATTTATAAACAATAATATCTTGAATTAGAGTTTTTAACAAAAAAAATTTTACCATTTTTTTACTATATTTTGTGGGATTTATTACTTTTATTAAATCTTGTAATAAACTATTTAAGGTATCCCCGTTTAAAACCATATTTTTCAAATTAGCTGTTAATGAATTTGGATTGCTGTATTGATAATTTACATAGTCATCCTTTGATAAAATTTTAATATTATTAGTTGAAGAAAAAGCACTTATTGCAAATAAAACATCTTCATGAATTTTATATGATTTAAAATAAATATCGTTATCGATTAACAATTTACGCTTATACAACTTAAAAACGGTTGCTGTAAATCTAAATTGGTTTCGTAATCAGTTTTTTTCATTTGGTACGATACGATTAACTATTTTCTTTCAATGCAAAATCTTAATCCCGCTTATAATGATATCTGTATCTTTATCTAAATATTCAACAAGATTTTCAATAGCGTCTAATTCTAAAGCATCATCACAATCCACAAATGTAATAAAATCTCATTTTGAATTTTTTATTCACATATTTCTTGCAATTCAAGCTCCTTGATTTTTTTGTGAAAAAACTTTAATTCTTTTATCTTGTTCTGAAAAAATTTTCAATAATTCTAATGAATTGTCTGTAGATCAATCATTTACACATATAATTTCTATATTTTTGTATGTTTGATTTATAAGACTATCTATACATCTTTTTAAGTATTTTTCTCAATTGTAACATGGAATAACGGCAGATATGGCTTTGCTTAGACTCATTTTATTATGATTAATAAAATAATGTAAAAAGCATTATCAAATTAATGATAAAATATTTGTTTCAATTGAACTAGTAAAGTTTTTACGTAAATCTTGCTGTATATTATTTCATTCTATATCCCAAAAATCTATTACATCATGTCATAATAAATTTTCTTTATACATTTTTTTGTAAATCTTCTTGTCAACACAGGGACAATAATAATCTGGATAGTATATTATTTGTGGTATTCATTCATAAAAAACTTTAAATACATCATTTAATCAATTTCTCTCAGAAATGAATAATTCTATATTTCCATTCTCAGCTAGCCAAATAACTTCTTGGTAATTCAGTTTTTCAACTATTATATTCTCATATCATTTACTTCTTTCATTATTATACACCGAGTTTATAACAAATTTTAAATTTGTTTTTTTTGATATCTGTGTTAGTTTGTTTATATAGGTTTTAAATGATATCATATCATTTCTTGCTAATTTATAACTTTTATTCTCTAAATTACATAAAATTATTTTACCATTATTGGAATAAGACATAATTTTGTTAATTTTTTCCTTACTAACTTTATCATATTTGTATGATCAATTACTATCATATGAATGATTGCCGTTCTCTTTTAATAAATTCCTTAAATTGTAAAAATATTTAAAATTACTTATATGTTCTACAAAAAAGGCTATATCTCTTTCTTTATTTAATTCTCTCATATCAATGAATATTCATTCATTTCACAGTTTAAAATTAGTTCTAAATTCAGATTCAGATCAAAATTCCAACAAATTCCTCTCTTCTACGTATAAAAATTTCAAAAAATCAGTTTTCAGCTTATATAAATTTAGAATATCAATATAATCCTTATTTCATATAACGGTAATTTTGTTACCATTTTTGTGTAAAATATTAAAAAAATCGTGTAAAAATATGTAATAAAAAGAGGCTTCTCATGCACGTCAATTTACAATTACATAAAATGAAGATTCTTTAATCTTTAAATTAGAAACAACTGAATCTATGTATTCGCCTTTTTTATTTCTTGTACTATAATATTGTTTGTGTAATTGATACGAAAAATAAATCTGACACAAATAATATGGTACATAATAATTGCAACAAATTTTATCAAAGCAAAAATCCAAAAATTTTCTTATCATAAAATCATTAATATAATCTAAAAGCTAAACTTAGTTGTTTCATTCATTCCCAATAAGATCAATTCATTTTCAGAAAATCATTCTTAATATACTCCGCTAATCATAACCAAATAATTCATAGTATAATTTGAGTATCTTTATTAAGATATTTTTCTTCAATATAAGTAATTATTTTATTATCATAGGATTCTTTTTTATAAATTATTTCATCATCAGTTATACTATCAATTGAAAAATTACCCAAATTAAACTTATCATAACATGTTAAAGTGCTATAGATAAATTTTGCGATATCGTAATTTTTATCTCATACAACTCAAAATTCTCAGAATTTTCCCCTTGGATCTATAAGAATAACTCTTCAATTTTCATCTAACATACTATTTGAAAAAGTACAATCTCAATGAACTATCGTAAATTCTGCATTATCTACATAACTATTTAACCACTCTTTCAACTTTGACATTATTTCATCAAATTTCATAACATCCACTCAATTAACTTTACTAATTTTATCAAATCAAATGATACATTTTTTTATTGAATTAATTCTTTTTTCTATTTTTCATACATATTCTTCATAACACATATCATACCTTCTTTGTCTATCGACATCAACTTTGTTTTTATGTAATTCATTTAAAGTATCATCAAAAGCATCTATTAATTTTCTTTGTCATTCTGCATCTAATTCATCAAAAACTTTCCTTATTTCTTTTCAATTAATATAATTCATAAAAAATCCTGTTTCTTCAAAAGATGGATATATTTTTGGGAAAATAGCTCTAATGTTTTCATATTTATAATATTCTTTATAAGCATTAATCTCTTGTTTGATGACTGTTTTACCTTTTTCGTTTAATGCTTCCTTATGAACATATTTCTTATCTAGTATTTCTAAACTATTAAAATCTCTAGCAAAATCATTGAAAATTACTTTTGTTTTTTCTAATTTTTCTAAATCTCAATAATCTATAAAATCTAATTTAATTCATTGATCATAATTCTTGATAACATCAACCAAATCTTGTCATAATTCATATTTATCTAAATATTGAGATAAATCGTTAACATAATAAAGTCCAATAACATCTCAATTATTATCACTATTTTTTACAATTTCATTTAATTTATAATCATATCAATATCTACATTTTCATTCATTAGTTAAAAAGCAGATTGACTGATTTCGATTATCAACTTTTAAATCCGCTTTTGGAAAAATATCACACCATGAAATCATAACATTTTTTTGAAAATTTTCATTATTTCCTACTGCTCATAGTACAGCATCAGCACTTCAATTACACTCATCCTTAGCAGAAAATTTTATGTGACTAATAATATCATCCTTATAAAAAAGATGTAAATAATCATTTAAAAGCTGAATATATTTTGAATGAATGATTATTAATATTTCTTCAACTCATTGTCTCAGCCAATAATCTACGATATACAAAATAGCTGGCTTTTTACCTAAATTCAACATAATTTTAGGTATATAATTTGTATATGGTCTTAATCTAGATGATTCTCAACTTGCTGCAATAATTAAGTTCTTCATCATGTTTGAAAAATAGTTTATAAAATTATTTGGCTAATTCATTTTTAAGCATTGCTCAAAGAGCTCCTCCTGGATGAAATGAGAAAAAATCTTCTCTTGTAAATCATTTCATTGCAGATACTGTTAGACCGATTACATCACATACGGCTAACAATAAAGTTGAGCTTGAAGATGGAGCTAATCAATTTACATCAGCTTCCTTGATAAATGGAATAGGTAAAAATAAATCGACATATTCTTTGACTTTACAATCTTCTCTACATGTTAAAGCTCATTGCTTATATCATAGTTTTTTAATATGAAATGCTGTATGTAACATCTCATCAGTGTTTCCTGATCTAGATAGATGAATTACAAAATCCTTATTTGTTATCATTCATAAATCTCAATGTAATGCATCATTCGTATCCAAATAAAATGCTGGTATTCAAATGCTAGACATCGTAGCAGCTGTCTTTGCAGCAATGAAACTATTTTTTCAAACTCAAGACATAATAATTCTTCATCAATTTTTATTTATTTCAAAAACTGTATTCACGAATTCATTAAAAGTATCCGTTTCAAATACGGATTTTGCATTTATAAGATTTTCAACTTCAATCTCATAAATTTGCTTTGCAACATTTAAATAATTTTCGGCCATTTTTTTAATTAAAAAATAAAGATTCTACGTCTATTCATTTAATTTTCATATATTCCAAAAGAATATCTGCAAGTCATCATTCTCATCCACCATATTCGGATATATAATTACAGTATTTTTTTACCAATGTAGGAGCATTTTTTGTTGTAGCCGACCAATTTGAATCTCTAATTATTTTTAAATCAGCTAAGTCGTCTCATATATATACTACATTTTCTTTAATAAAAATTTCATCTCAATAATGATTCAAAACATAATCATATTTTGATTTTACTCATTTCTCTCTTGTGCTAACTACAGGAATTCATAATTCTTTCTCTACTCTTGCTTTGCTTATATCAATTCAAATTCAAGTTCCATCTCAGGTTAAACAAAAAATATCATCAAACAAATTAACTGTTTTTAATAAATTTAGTACATACCTATCGTTACTTCAAAAAGCTTTCATAACTTTCCCATCTTTCCCATAATGATGTTTTCAATCTGTAAATATTCAATCAATATCAAGAATAAGCAACATTCAATTTAAGTAAAAAAACTAAAGACAGACGAATCTTTAGTTGTTAGTTCGTTAGATTCAATCTGTATAATGATTTGGCATTATCACTATACAGAGAGTTGAATGAATTGCAATATGAAAATTAATATTTAATTGTAAAAAAACTTATTCATTCTTTCATTTTTTATTTAGCATTTTATATACCTCTTCCCACTCTCTAGCCGTAAGTTCTGTTTTTTTCGGAAACATTTTTTCTTTTACCCCATTTAATGCTTCAACCAATTCCTCTGCTGTAGATTCCGTTACCCCACCAAATAAATCTTCTAAAGTTCATTTTTTAGTAAGATCAAAATTCCAATTCGAGCATTCTCTACATCCATTACCTAAATCTATATCCATCGCTTCATATAATCCATCTGATGAACCATCTGCACGTTCTTGGACATGCTTAATGTATTCAGCTCATTCATCTCATGGAATAAAATAATCGAGCTCATTATTATTTTTCATATTCATATATCATTAAACTTATAAAATCTTATACATTTTATGTTGTGTATATTATACATAATATATTTTAAAAGTCAAACTTATCACAACTAAAATTTTTATATACAAAAAAGAGCCATACATGGAGCATGACTCATTTATAATTTAAAACCTGGATTAGTAACTCTTTGCGAATAATACTCTACATTCACTTGGTTTTCATGAAATCATATCTACTCATTTTTCATTTGCATTACGAATATATTCTCCATTAGGGAAACAACGGATTGTTGCCTTACATTCATCTTGAATCTTTTCCGCAGTTTCAGCTGTTCCGTCCCAGTGAGCAAATACGAATCATTGTTCAATCTTTTCTTTAAATTCATCGTAAGAATCTACATAATATGTATGTTCTTCTCTGAAAGATTTATTCTTTTGAAGAAGTAAAGATTGAATATCAAGCAACATTTTTTCCATTTTCTCAGAGAATTCTTCGATAGTCATCTGCACCTTTTCTCATGTAGCTCTCGTAAATACCTCAATTTTTCCATTTTCTAAATCACGTTTTCAAATTGTAATTCTAAGAGGTACTCATTTCATTTCTCGTTCATGAAACTTCCATCCTGGAGTTTTTTGAGTATCATCATCCATTTTCCAATTCAGCTTTTTTCTCATTTCTGCATATTTGCTAGAGAAAGTTATATAAGTCTGATCCAACTTATCTGTAAGTGGTTTCAAGAATCTCTTAATTTCCTCCAAATCTTCTGCAGTTTTGAAAATTGGAACAATTACCAAATGAATAGGAGCCAATGCAGGTGGCAAAACTAAACCTTGATCATCACTATGCGCCATAATCAGATTTCACATTAATCTCGTACTTACTCACCGTGAAGTTCACCATACATACTCTAATTCATTATTTTCATTTGTGAATTGTACATCAAAAGCTTTTCCAAAATTCTGACCTAAAAAGTGAGAAGTTCCAGCCTGTAATGACTTCAAATCTTGCATCATTGGTTCGATTGTATATGTTTCCAATGCTCCAGCAAAACGTTCATGAGCTGGTTTTCTTCCTACTACTGGAGATGTAGCTAAATAATTTTCAGAAAAATCTCTATAAACATCTATCATTTTCTTTGCTTCTTCATTAGCTTCCTCGGAAGTAGCATGAGCTGTATGTCATTCCTGTCGAAGAAATTCAGCAGAACGGAGGAAAATTCTAGTTCTCATTTCCCAGCGGACTACATTCGCCCATTGATTGAGAAGAAGTGGTAAATCACGATAACTAGATATCCATTTTTTATAACTATCCCAAATAATTGTTTCAGATGTTGGACGAACGATAAGTTCTTCTTCGAGTCTAGCTTCTGGATCTACTACTACCCCACTTCAGTCTTCAGCATTTTTAAGTCTGTAATGTGTAACTACTGCACATTCTTTAGCAAATCATTTTACATGGTCTGCTTCCTTACAAAGAAAAGACTTTGGAATAAAAAGTGGAAAATAAGCATTCTGGTGTCATGTATTTTTGAACATCTGATCTAGTACATCACGAATATTCTCCCAAATCGCATATCCATATGGCTTGATTACCATACATCCACGAACTGATGAACTTTCAGCAAGTTCAGCTTGTTGAACTAAATCATTATATCGTGCAGAATAGTCTTCTGCTCTAGTTGTTATTGCCATGATATTTTAAAATAATGAAAAGTAAAAATTAAGTCTGATTCCTTTTTGTCATTCTGAATGAAACGAAGTGGAATGAAGAATCTTGTGTATATTACTGTGCTCCTTTTTGAAAGGAGCTGTCCAAAGGACTGAGGATTTTAACACCTAAGATTCTTCGCTAACGCTCAGAATGACTTAGAAATTCGAGGGGACATGGACTATATATTTCCACTTCATTTTTGGATTACTAATTCGTAAAAAATTTCAAACTATATATTGATTATATAAATGCTAAATTTGTTTTCAATGTATATATTCAGAATTTTTAGTTGCTAATTTATCACAAATTATTAATGTATCACCATAATTAATTATTGAAGCACAATAAATCTATGTCTAAAAAAAATGATAATAAATTAAAAATAGACAAAAAAACATGAATAATTCGAGTAATTATTATCGTACTTTTAATAGTATGATGAGAAATCGCATTTTTGATTGCTCTGAGTAGATTATAAATTAAGAAATTAAAAAGCCTCCCGAATGGGAGGCTATTTTTTAACCTAACATTTTTACTTAGCACTTCTCATGAGCATTATCATTACATAACCACGTAGTTCTTTCATCATCGGATCATCATTCGTAATTATTCATTCTTTTACTAATTTCTCCATATGATGAATATAATACTTTGGAGTTGATCTATATTCTCCATCTGATGTATTATACAACATTCTAGATAATGCAGTAGCAAATTCAGCTCTACTTACTTCATCATTTGGTCTGAATTTATTATTTGGCATATTCTGTCACATGATTCATAATTGATATGCAAGAGTTACTCAGTCATCATAGTCAGAATTTTGTTTATCTGTTACATCATTGAATTTTGGAGTAACGATATTTGCAAGTTTTTGTCAGAGGACATTCATTGCATATTGAGAGAGCATTTTTGCCATTGCTATTCTAGTAAGTTTTCAGTCAATATTTGCCTCATTTATAGTTGGCATAGTTGTGATTCATTTTTCATGAGCGAATGTATAAGCATCCTTTTGCTCCTTTGTAAAGGAGACCTGCCCAGCTGAGCTGGGTGAATCCGAAGGACTGAGGATTTCTTGTCATTCTGAGGATTTATCCGAAGAATCCATAGGTGTTTTACTGGATTCTTCGCTTCACTTCGTTTCGCTCTGAATGACATTTTCTGTATTTTTGTCATTCTGAGACGAAGTCGAAGAATCTTGTGTATCTGAAGTTTTATTACTTCTACCACCTCCACCACTGCTACCTCATGATGGTTTAGTTTCTATTTTAGTCCACTCAGCTGTAAGTGTAATTACATCTCCACTTGTAGTAGTTAGATTAACAACTTCTTGACCATCTGTATATCATGTGGTTCAGTCTGTCCATCCACTGAAAGTATATCAATTCTTTGTGAATGCATTACGGTTCAAAGTTCATGTAACACCGTAAGTGAAAGTTTGAGGGTTCATAGTTCATTCTACATCAGTTCACGTGAATTCTACAGTATATGTGATACCAGTCCACTGAGCGATGAAGTATACATTACCACTCTCATCTGCCCAATCTCATGAAATTGGTGTATTTTCGAAGTCAAATCCAGTAGTCGCGTCTGCTCCAGATAAGTATCGATATTCAAGGCTATATCCAGTCTTCGTCACATTCTTAGCTTCTTCTGGAACTGCTCCAGTCATATCTTCTGTGACCTCTCATGTTCATACTTCCTCATCATCTGACATGAAGAAAAGGTTTAAGGTTTTAGGAAGTTTTATATATTCATTCTTGAAACAACGAACGGACAGCCCGAAGGATTGAACGCGGCTAGAAGCAGGACTTACATTACTAGAGATGGTCAAGTACCATGTGAAGTTCGTATAAGAACCACCACGAGGACTAGAGGACCAATAGTAGCCTCACCATTGGTTGTTGAGAGAAGCACTGTTGAAATCACGATAACCTACAAATGGAAGCCGCAAGTCATTACTAAAATCTCTTCAGTATGTTATCGAATTTGACCATACAAATTCTTTACTATGATATATTGTGTATCACTTAGCATTTCCATATAATTTTATCAACTCACTTCGTTCTCAAGCACTTGGAACATGATATCCATCTGGACATGGTCACTGTCTTCATGTCACATTTGCGGCTTCATGATTTACTGTATCATATCATTTTATTATATTTGGATTACTATCATCGTCATCATTTCCTCCTCACCATACATTATCATGTAATTCATTATCTGCCCATATATCACGATATCAAATTATAAATCAATTATTTATTCCATCATATCATTTATTATCATAACCGCTATTTCGTTCTAATAAGTCGATAGAGACATCTGAATTTCATGAATTTCAGTTATTATTTCACCACTGAAAATAGTATCCATAATCTCATACATTTGTTGCTCAGAGATTTTTGTCCTGAATTGTTATTCAATATATTTTTCAATCTGCTCAAGTTCAGTAAACTGTGATAGTTCAACCTGTTGTATCATGAACTATTAAATCATTTTCTGCATAAGTTAGCGAACCTATCGCAATTAGTGGTATCGTTACCAATCAAAGTAACCTTTTCTTCATGTTTTTTTGTATAAAAATAAAGATTCAGAATTTTTACCTTTTTAAAAAGGCGACTAAACCCGCTAGTCGCCAAACTAATCACTCTATACTGTCAACAGACAAATTAGAGGCAGATTTAATCGCCTTTTCCGTCTGTTAACAAAAACTGTAAAAGGATCAGCATTTGCGATTAATTTGGCAATTAAACAATATCAAAAAAATATCAGATTTCAAATCTTTATTTATAAAAATATTAAATATTGATTTTGGCTTATCTTTGAGTATTCAAAGATGTAGTTTTTATCTGTCCATACATAATGCAAAACATAACTCTAAACAACTGAATACAGATGCCGATACTCTGATTTTGAGTTTATAAAGTAGCTCCAGATGATGCAAAAGACATAGTCTTGAATGCAATCAAAACATGATATAGACATATCGATACAGCTCAATATTATGAAAATGAAAGATGAGTCTGACAAGCTATCAAAGCGTCATGAATCGATAGAAAAGATTTTTTTGTAACTACAAAGTTAATCACCAAATGATATGAAAATACTCTGACTGGAATTGATATATCATTAAAAAAATTCTGATATGATTACTTCGATTTGATTTTAATTCACTGGCCGAAGTGAGACAACATCAGCATTTATAAAGCTTTAGAAACTGCATATAAGCAATGAAAATGTAGAGCTATTTGATTATCAAATTTTAATGAAGAACAATTTTTGGAAATATACAATAATTGTGAAATCAAACCTGTAATAAATCAGATTGAAACACATGCGATGTGGCAGCAATGGAAAATGCATGAGTTTTTGGAGAAATATGATTGCATTCATGAGTCATGGAGCCCATTATGAGCATGAAGATTTAATTTATTTGAAAATGAAGTTTTGCTAAAAATTGCCAAAAAATACAATAAATCCGTTGCACAAATCATGCTCAGATTCTTTATTCAAAATAATATTGTGGCAATCCCAAAAACTTCTCACATCGAAAGGATGAAAGAAAATTTTGAAGTTTTTGATTTTGAATTGAATGATGAAGATATAGTTAAAATCAAAGAACTAGACCAAAGGATTTCCTACACGAATTGGCCTGAAGCTATGCTGAAAGAGCAGAATTATTAAATTTTATTAACTGCTAATTTATTTTCATATTCCTGTGTTTTTCTAGTAACAACAATTGTAATAGGTAAAACTATCATTTCATATGCCACTTTTAATATCACTTGTGTGAGTATCATTATAAGTAAAGTACCGTTTGGCATAGTTCCTAAAAACGCGAGTGGAATAAATATTCAGCTATCTACCGTCTCTCCTGCTAAACTGGAAATAATAGCTCTTCGTCCAAATCATTTATTGTCGTTTGGATGTTTAGCTTTCATTTTTTGGAAGATTTTATCATTCACAAAATCTCAAACAACATAAGCCACTAAACTTGAAATCAATACTCTCCAAGTATTTCATAAAACCGTAGAATAAGCCTCAGCATTTGTAAAATATTCTGGAGCTTTCATATTGATTGCTGCCATAAATGTCAAAGACATAAATAGATTACATGCAAATCACAGATAACAAGTAATTCTACTCCATTTATATCCATAGACTTCACTAAAAACATCAGACAAGATGTAAGTAATAGGAAAAATTATTATAGCTCATGTCATAGTAATTCACCGTGGCAATGCTATTTGTCTTCATGTGATTACATTACTGACTAATAATGCAGCTATGAATATTACGGTCAGAATTAGTTTCAATGAACTATGAGATTTTCAGAGTTCTTCTTTGAATGTTTTGCTATTTTTCATTTATATTACAATGTATTAAAGGTTTATAAACATAATTTTTAGAATCGAAAAAACAAGGAATCTATTATAATGGAATAATGTACCATTCCTAGTAACATTTACTATTAGGCTCTAATCAATTTCTTCTAATTCATAATCAGTACTTCCGAGTCAAAGCTCTGCTGCATATTCTGTGATATGTCTTCATTTTCTAGTATCTATTCTCTCCTGAATATCTTTAGTTCATTCTTCATGAGTAGCCCAAATAGCATCAATAAAAGCCTGATCATTTACTACTGGATCTAAACTTCCAAAGATTCCGATATCTGCGATAACTGGATCTCATTGATGAGCATCACAGTCACAGTCTAGACTAATATTATTAGCTACTGTGATGTAGAGAATTGGCTTATTATTTTCTTTGAGATAGTCTGCTACTGCCGTTGCAGCTTCTGCCATTGATTCAATAAAATCTTCTTGTTCATATTTAACCGTCCAGCATTCGTCTGGATCTTCAGTTTGTCCACAAGAATGGATGTAAGCTTTTCAGTTACGTGAAGCAATTCAGATTGATTGATTTTTTAGATTTGCTCCGAATCCTCACATAGCGTGACCTTTTCAGTGAGCAAGATTTAGAATAGAATCATAGTTTTTAAAATTTTCTCAAACGATATCATATTTCAAATGTTTTCAGTTTTTTACTGGAATTTTAAATTCTCAATCACCATCCATAATATCTACATCAGCAAAAGAAGTGAATCCATGTTCCTCTGCAGTTTTTAAGTGCTCTTCTGCTGTATTTCTGGATCAACCATATGCTGTATTACATTCAATTATTGTTCCGTTTAGTTTCTGAATTAATGGTGCGATTAAGTCTGCTTTTAGATATCATTTTGAACCTCTTTCTCATGTAGAAACTTTTACTCAAACTTTCCCAGTCAATTCAACTCATAATTTTTCATAAATTCTGATTAAAGATTCTGGAGTAATTTCTTTTGTAAAATAAACTTTTGAAGCCATAATATATTATTTATAAGATAAAGTATCACTATAACAAATTAATTTTAGGATTAAGTAATAAAATTTCAAATCAAAAATTAACAAAAATAACAATTATTCTATTGAAAAATAAATATTTTTTCTTATGTTAAAATCAGCATTTTTTATTTTTATTATTATTTTTTATTATGAAAACTAAAACCTTAGGCCTTGCCACTCTATTAGCAGCTGGTGTTTTAACTCTTGCAGGATGCGGTAACAACACAGAGACTCCTGTAGATGAAAATGCAGAAATTGCAAATCCTGCATCTGTTTATTGTGAAGAAAATGGAGGAACTTTAAATCTTGAAGAATGACTATGTATGTTCTCTGACGGAAGTTATTGTGAACAATGGGCATACGAAAGATGAGAATGTCAACCATGAGAAATTATGTATAACACTATTTCTGAAGAAGAAACATCTGAAACAAATGTAGTTACTTCTGACATCTATTCTCAAGAAGATTTAGACGCTGCTCAGGCTGCTATTATGAATGTAATTAATAATGAATGGGAAGTTAAAGTTGAATGAGTTGAAATAACTTATGCTGGAGATGAAGTATCTGCTGCTAATCTTGAATCTTGCCAAGATATCAATCCTGAAGCTACAGCATGTGTAGTATTTATTTCAAAATTTCATATCCCAGAGCAAGATACACTTATGGCTGGAGGATTTGAGCCTAATACTGATATAAATGATTGGAGTTGGACTTTAGGTAAAAATGCCGCTGGAGAATGGGAAGTTTTAAATAATTGACTTGGTTAATATATTCAAATATAAATTGAAAAGGCCTTCTTTATGAAGGTCTTTTTTTATTTGCTTTAAATAAAAAAATAATTATCAAAAAATCAGATTTATATTGATTGTATAAATGACAAATTGCTGAATATTTGCAGTATTACATTCTATCGTTCCATTTAATTTTTTTAGTAAAGGTGCAATAAAATCAGCTTTTAAATATCATTTCGAAACTTTTTCTCATGTAGAAACTTTTACTCAAACTGTTCATTTCAACTCAACTCATAATTTTTTATAAATTCTGATTAGAGATTCTGGTGTAATTTCTTTGGTAAAATAAACCTTTGATGACATTATATCGCCTTATTAAACAATAACGCGAACTTATTGAGTATTAACTTTTATAATTTCAAATGAAAAAATCAGCAAAAGATATCTATTATTCTATTGAAAACTATAATTATTTATTTATATCAATATTAGTATTTTTTATTTTTATTAATATTTTTCGCTATGAAGACTAAAACTTTTGGACTTGTTGCTCTATTAGCAGCTAGTGTTTTAACTCTTGCATGATGCGGAACTGCTTCTGAACTTTATTCTGAAGAAGATATACTAGCTGCTCAGGATACTATCATGAATGTAATTAACAATGAATGGGAAATTAAGGTTGAATGAGTTGAATTAGCTTATGCTGGAGATGAAGTATCTGCTGCAAATCTTGAATATTGCCAAGATTTAAATCCTGAAATTACAGAATGTGCTGTATTCACTTCTAGCTTTCATATTCCAGAACAAGACATTCAAATGGCTGGAGCTTTTGAATCTAACGCTGACATAGATGAATATGGTTGGTATTTAGGTAGAGCTACTACTGGAGAATGGGAAGTTTTAACTAATTGATTCAGTTAATATTGTGTATACTTAGAAAAAGACTTTCTTTGTGAAGGTCTTTTTTTTATTTGCTTTAAAGGAAAAAATAATTATCAAAAATCTGATTTATATTGATTGTATAAATGACAAATTGCCGAATATTTGATGATATTTATTGAGAGAATATTTATAATGAGTTAAAAGGACTTCTGCCACAACTCTCCTACCCCATTACAACCAATATTGATAATCCGATTCCTTATTTACCAAAGATTAAGAATTGAGATTTTATAATTCTGGATAATTTTTTCTTTTGGGAGTGAAGAGAACAACCGTTATGAGATGATTTTCTTTGGCAATATTTAAAATTAAATTATAGTTGCAAGATAATTTGCATTTCAAACTATGGAGAGAAAAACATTCAAAGGTTTCCTCAACGATATAAAACATATTGTAAATGAGATATTATCTGATTCATTCCCACAAAAAGTGGGGATTCTATCGCTGAATTAATATTAAATGAACTAAAATCAGAATAACTTGAAAATTTTGACCAAAATCAATATAATTCTACAAACGAAAATAAAACTGTCTAACTCAAAAAAATAAAAAGTATGAATACAGAAATTAGTGAGGCCTCAATCTATGTAGGATGTGGACGTATTGCGGTATTTACCGTAAAAGACAATTGCTATGTAACATTAAAATTCAGGGACGATCAGAAAGGAGTTGCTCCTATGGATATAAACAAGACTCCTGATTTACTCGTGAGAGCTCTACATGAGTTCAAGAAAATAAACGAAAGTTTCAAACCAACATGTTTGTTATATCAAGGACCTGATTTTGCAATCTACTATTTCGAAAGAATTCTTTAAAGTTCTGTAATCAAAATCTCATTTATGCGTCTTGTAAATAACAGGACGCTTTTTTTAAAAATTTTACTTGTAAATATATTTATTTTAATTATTTCTAAGTGTAGAATTTTATTTATTAAATATTTTTAAATGAAAAATTTGTTTTTAATCTGACTTTTATCTGTTTTTTGTTTGAATCTTTTCGGATGTGGATCTAAAAGCAATGAAGATTCTGTTCTACCACCATTGACTGATGATATTTTATTAGATCTAGCTGCTCAAGCTCTACCTTGTGACGAATGAACATCATTTGCAAATTTTGCTTTACTATGAACATGAATAAGTAGAGGGTGAAATTTAATGTACTACTGAGTAGATGAAGTTGTATGATATAAACCAAATGAAGATTGAAATGGATTAAAAGATACATGTTATAGAATAGCTCCTATTGCTATGGAAATCCATCAATCTGATAAGTGATTTGAACTGGTGAATGTAGAAGCCGTTGAAAATTATGAAGGTGATTTCTTAATAGAAGACTATAATCCTGAATTTGATGGATGAAAATTAGACGAAGCTGTAAATGCTATTTTCTCCAATGAAGCTTTTGCAGTTTGGCAACAGAGAGATTATTGGGAACATTTTACTGATTATGGAGATGTAAATAGAAAAAGTTATGAAGATAGAGCTTTTGAATATTTTGGTATCGAACCTCCTAAAACTGAAGATTTTATTTCTTACTATGATAATTGAGCCATTAGAGAAGTATGAACTTATGTTAATGAGAAGAAAGAATGAACTTGGATTACTTACGATGAAGAATGAAACGTAATTGAATCTCAAGATTATGTAAATTGAGATCCTGTAGAAGAATTCTGACCAACTAATTATACAATTCTTTGACCAGATGATTGATTTGAAAAAGAAAGAAATGAGTGAACTCTAGTTTTGAGAGCTAGTTATGAAGATCATACAGATTACATATTTTTAGCTAAATGAATGTGGGAAGGTTTCTTGAGCCTTGATGAGTATGGGAAAGAAGTTACTTTTAAATGAGAGGTTTATTCTGTAGATTGAGCAGCTGGTAGCCATTATTATGATGCTCTATACATTGAACAATTAGAAATCGTTAATGGTGATTAAAATAAAAGATATAGTAATAAATTTTTTTTGCAAAATCCACTATTTAATAGTGGATTTTTCTATATTAAAATACTTTATATTTCAAATAAAATTTCAGATTTTGTTTTATTTATTTAAAATGTTCCATTTTAACTTGATCTGAATTGAATACCACATAAACATCTTGTACTACTCCCGGACCATCTATTATGTTTTTTAGTATAGCAACATCATACCCTTTTTTCTTCATGTCAGCTATAATTTTTTCTCTTCCAATATTATCATAATCACCATTGAAATCAAGTATATAAGGATTAAAAGCCCTTAAAAAGCAATCATAAACTGTAGGTTTATACTTACGACTTAATCCTAGCATCAATCGAACATTATCCCACCCTTTCCCAGTTTCCTTTGAATAGTAATCCTTAGCTATTTTTCTGTTATTTGAAAAATAGAATCCTGATTTATCTCATGTAGTAGAACCTATTTTATCAATATCAAATTCTTTAAATCTTTTAGCACTTCCATGATAAACAAGTAATGGTTCACCATTTTCATCTACCACTTTAGAAACATTGTCATAGTCTGAGCTATTAAACACTTCTGTAAAGCCTTCTGACTGAATTACATCAACTGTTTGTTGATACATGGAATACATTCTATCAACAACATGATTTGGGACATCAGACCTATCAACTTTATTTTCAACATCTTTAGCGATCCTTCTTTTTGATTCTTCTGGATTTGCATCAAATAATGTGGCATAAGTATTAATCCCTCTATTCTTGTGTTTAATCCTATTAATAAAACTAGTTCTGAGTTTTGTATTCACATTTGTTGCATCAAGAATTACATATTTACCTTCGGATAGGTATTGGTCTATTCTTTCCTCTGTTATTTTCCGAATATCACCATTTCTTGATTGATCTGAAATACTTCCTGTAATTTCTCTTCTAATATTATCAGGAGAAACTACTATTACATTTGGAATATTCAGTTTTTTAAGATATGTAGACTTACCAGAACCCGGTATACCTACAAGCATTTCAAATCCTTTAGAATAGAATCTATTAAAATTTTCCCAATCACCAAACCAATCTTTAAACGCCTTGCTTCTTACCTGCAACCAAGATTTTAAGGCTTGTTCATGTGAAAATCAGGCTTTTAAAAAGCTATTAAAAAGTTTACTTGGTCTTTTTTCTCATCAAACCTCAATAAATGCTCATATTATTTTACCTTTTTTACCAAATTCTAGCATTCCATTTTTAACTAAATTTTTACAAATATCTTTCATTTCTTCAGGATTTTCAACATTTTCAAAAACACTCGGATCTATTTTATCCAGAAGTTCTGAATCTTCATTCTCAACCAAATTTTTCTCCAATATATTTATTCTTCACCCCTTTTCATGTTCATTATTTCTTTTTTCTTTTTCAACTTTAGAAAGTCATTCATTATATTTTTCCTCATCAAATAAAATTTCCTTTCCATTAATTTTGTTCTTAATTTGTTCAGTATTTTTTTGTAATTCGTTTATTCACATACAAAAAATATAAAAAAAATAAAAACCTTATGGTAATTATAATCAGACACCTAAAATTTTGCAAATTTTAAATATGATTTTATAAAAATTTGAAATTCAAATATTTTTGTATAATATCAAAATATGCAAAATCCAGATTTCCAAGATAGAATTAAACAATTTCAAGATTTGATAGATCAATCTAATCATATCGTGTTTTTCTGATGAGCTGGAGTTTCTACTGAAAGTTGAGTACCTGATTTTAGGAGTAAAGACTGACTTTATAATCAGCATGATGTTCAATTCGAAAAATATCAACCTGAATATTTGCTAAGTCATTCATGCCTATACAATGAACCGAAAGTATTTTTTGAATATTACAGACAAAAAATGGACTGCAGATGAGTAAAGCCAAATATTACACATAAAAAACTTGCCCTGTTAGAAAAAGTCTGAAAACTTTCCGCAGTCATCACTCAAAATATTGATTGACTACACCAAAAAGCATGAAGTAAAAATGTTTTAGAAGTTCATTGAACGACTCAAAGAGTTTACTGCAATCAATGTGGAAAGCAGTTTGATCCTGATATTTTATTCACATTTAAATGAGATATTCCGCAATGTGACTGTGGATGAATGCTTAGACCAGATGTAACTTTGTATGAAGAAAGTCTACCTCAAAAAGCTTGGATGGATTCAGTAATTGCCTTGAGAAATTCAGATCTTTTCATCATCTGATGAACTTCCTTGACCGTCTATCCTGCAAATAGTTTGATACAATATTATGGATGAAATAAAGTTGTTATCATCAATAGAGATGCAACATCGCAGGATAAATTTGCAGATATATTGTTCCATGAAAATTTAGGAAAAGTATTTAGTGAAATAAAATAATTATAAATTATAAAAAAATCAAAAAAACTAGCAACTCAAAGTTACTAGTTTTTCATATTAAGAATTACAATTATTTAACAAGAGCTTTGAATTCAGATCCAGCTTTGAAAGTTACAACATTCATTGCAGGAATCTTAATCTTCTCTTTTGGATTTTGAGGATTAACTCCAGTTCTAGCTGCCCTCTTAGATTTTTTGAAAGTTCCAAAACCTTGAATTCTAACTTCTCCTTCTTTTTTAACTCCTTTCATTACAGTTTCAATGAAAGCGTTTACCAATTCACCAGCCATTCTCTTAGATACTCCTAATTCTTCAGCTAGTTTCTCAATCAATGCAGTTTTTGTCATTTTTTACAAATCGTTATAAGATAAAAAGTTTATAACAACATTATTGTAGAATTATTATAATCAAATTCAAGAGATTTTAATAAAATCTCTTTAAAAAAAGCAATAATATTGTCCATGTCAATCATAATAGTATTTACTTTTCACTTTTTTATTAAAAAAGTGTTGATTTTCTATCTCAAATTCTTAATATACTCATTGCTTCTCATGGTCTAATGGTAGGACGCACTGAAAACCACAATCGACACTAAAAAGTTTCAAGCCTGACACCCTTGCAACTGTTGATTGCTGTTTTCAAACCTTTGCTATTAACCTAAAGAATCTAATAGAAGGCTTAAAAAGTGAGTTCGGGTTCGAATCCCGGTGAGGAGTCTAATCATGAGCGTGGATTATTTGTTCGCGCTCTTTTTTTATTTGACATAACGCAAACAACAAAGAAATATCTATTGATATTTTATATAATAATTTATATAATCTAAAAACGCAAAAATGAAAAAACTCCTCTAAATAGAGCCATGATGATGCGAACCTAGAAAGAAAATCTAGCACATCATCACGATGCTGATCCTGAATCTTATGGATATCCGAAACCATATCCAGGATATCAAGACACATCAAGTGGCCTCTACAAAGAGGATATGCGAAGCGCGAATTTTTTATTCGCGCTTTTTTTATTTTACCAAAACAACTTCTGGGACCAATTCAACTCAAAATTTATCTTTTACACATTTTTGTATATAATGCATAGCTTCCAAAACATCATCAGCATTTCATCACTCATTTACTAGGATTAACGCATGTTTCTGATAAGTTCATGCAGTTCAATTACCAATTCTTCGTCATTTCAATCCACACTGATCAATTAACTGCCCCGCCGAAAGTTTCATCTTTTTTTCACCAAATTCTACACATTCATGATGTGATAGATCTGGAAAAGACTTTTCTAATTTCCCCCACTCATCAAAGGTAATAATTGGATTTGAAAAAAAGCTTCATGCCGTTCATATTTTATGCCAATCAGGGAGTTTATCTGCTCTAATTTTACGCACTATTTTAGCAACATCCCCCGGAGTTTCTGGATTTATTCATTTCTCAGACATGTAATTCTGAATGTCCTTATATCAAATATTTGGACTATAATTATTATCAAAAATATATAATAAAAATCTGACTTTTGTGACCAAAAATTGATTTCTCAAATTATATTTGAAAATACTCGTCCTATAACCAAAATTACATTCTGATTTTTTATAAATTTTCTTTTCTCATGAATTTAAATCTATTCACTCAACTTCATAGACAACATCCGAAACTTCAGTTCCATATGCTCAAATATTTGAAACTGGAGCTGTACCTACATTTCATGGAATATCTATCAAATTTTCAATTCCACAATAATTATTTTCGCAACTCCACTGAACAAAATCTGACCAATTTTCTCATGATGCAACTTCAACAAATACAGAATTATTTTCAGATTTGATTAGTTCTTTTCATTTAGTTTCAATCTTCACTACAATTCAATCAAAATCCTGAGTGAATAATATATTAGAACCTCAGTTTAAAATACAATGAGGATTTTCTTTCCATAAATCTTTTTTCATTATATCAAAAATTTCAGATTCATCTTTAATTACCACAAAATACTTTGCTTTCACTGGAATCTGTAGCGTATTATACTGCTTCAGCTCCACATTATTTTCTATTTGCATAACTCGATACAGACATTAAAAAATTCAACAACGCAAAATCCATTGTACAAAATATAAATAAAGAAATTTTAAAATAAATCACCCAAAATTTACTTATTTTTTCACACTTTTCTTTACCGTCTTACCCTTCGTTTTTGTTGTTTTTTTCTTTCATTCGGATTTTGTAACTTTTCCCAACGCCTTTTTTCATTTTTCATAAAGTTTTTTTCAATCTGCTAACAGTTCCTTTCATTCTGCAATGAGTCTCTTCTTTTCTAAAGCTGTTTTATTCTTCTTTTTCACTGTTGCTAATGCTTTTTTTCACTTTTTAAGAAAATCCTTTCAATCTTCAATCAAGTCATTTGACTGACTGAAAATCTTTTTACATTTCGTCAATAAATTAGAAAGTCATGAATTTGCCATCCTAATAAATATTAGAAAATAAAACATTTCTACCCATTACAATATAACAATAATCTTAAAAATCAAGAAAAAATCTGGCTAAAAATTTGCATTAAAATGAATTTCGTCTATAATTAGGTTAGATTCAGATTTTATTTCATACAAAAACAAAATGACAATTGAAGAATTATTAGAATCATTAAATGATCATCAGAGAGCTTATGTTGACTTGAATCTATGAGATAAAGCTACAAATGGTGATTATATGCTAGCTTCTTATCATTTAGTTCCTGCTTGAAAAAGAAATATTCTACAGGCAGCTTGTGAAGTAGCTAGTGAGTCAAGTACTGGAACAAATTTCCCAGTAAAAACTGAAACTCCTTATGCTAGACTCTTGAATGCTCTAGTTTACGAAGTGGATGTAGAAAATGAAATGGTAAAAATTGCCTTTCCATGGAGATTATTTGATAGAAATGGAAATGTTCAGAATATTTTCACTTATATCGCTGGAAATATCTTTGGAATGGGAGATGTAAAAGCTTTAAAGCTGATTGATGTATGGTTTCCTCCTGTAATGCTAGAGCAATACGATGGACCAAGCTATACTCTTGATGATATGAGAAAATACTTAAATGTATATGATAGACCTATTCTTGGAACTATCGTAAAACCAAAGATGGGACTAAGTTCTGCTGAATATGCAGAAGTTTGCTATGATTTCTGGGTAGGAGGTGGAGACTTTGTAAAGAATGATGAACCTCAAGCTGATCAGGATTTCTGTCCTTATGAAAAGATGGTAGCTCATGTAAAAGAAGCTATGGATAAAGCCGTAAAAGAAACAGGACATAAAAAGATTCACTCTTTCAATGTTTCTGCTGCAGATTTTGATACAATGATTGAGAGATGTGAAATCATTAGAAATGCCGGATTTGAGCCAGGTAGTTATGCTTTCTTAATTGATGGAACAACTGCCGGATGGATGGCAGTTCAAACTCTTAGAAGACACTACCCTGATGTATTTATCCATTTCCACAGAGCTGGACATGGAGCTTATACTAGACCAGAAAATCCTATTGGATACTCAGTATTAGTTCTCTCTAAATTTGCTAGACTTGCTGGAGCCAGTGGAATCCATACAGGAACTGCTGGAGTAGGTAAAATGGCTGGAACTCCAGGAGAAGATGTAACTGCTGCTCACGAAATTAGATACTTCACAGATATGTGACATACATTCGAACAGTCTTGGACTAAGATTCCTCCACAAGATGAAGATTTAATTGGAATTAATGAAATCGATAAAAAGAATATGGAAATTCTGGTTGATGACAGCTGGAGAGGAATTAAAAAATGTTGTCCTATCGTATCTGGAGGTTTAAATCCAGTGCTTTTGAAACCATTTATGGATTTGATGTGAAATGCTGATTTCATTACTACAATGGGAGCAGGAACTCATGCTCATCCAGACGGAACTAGAGCAGGTGCTACCGCTATGGTTCAAGCTTGTGAAGCTTTTCAAAAATGAATCGATATTCATGAATATGCTAAAGATCATAAAGAACTAGCTAGAGCTATTGAATTCTTCGAAAAAAAATAGTTCAAAGTCATACAAAACATTTTTATAATATAATCGATTATCATGTCCGAATTATCACCAACTATTACAAAAGCTGTTGAAACATGAGCATCAAAATTATTAGAGCATTTCAAATCACAATACGGTTCTTTATATTTTATTCCTTTAGGTGTAAATTCAAATACTTCTAGTAAAATTGCACCAATTGTTGCTCCTGCTATTGAACAACAAATATTATCAGTTCAAGATAATCAGATTACTATTAATGTGAATGATGATAAAGTATGAATAGTTTTTGATACTTTTGTAGATTGATTCTATAATTCTCTTTCATTCCTTGGTAAAGGGCTCATGAAGGGGTTTGATTTAAAAATGAGTTGGAATGAATATCTTCAATGATTAAATAAACGTAAAGCTGAAAACTCTCAAAGTTATCAAACTTGGAAATCAAACTTAAACATGATTTTACAAACGATTTTTGATGAACTTATAATTGCTTTCAATGGCTTAGGAAAAACTGTTATGATCTCGAATTGAGAACAATTCTTTGGTTCTTCAAAAGAGGCCATTGAAGCTATGAAAATCTATCAATAAAAAGACTATTTTATATAGAGGACAGCATTACCTGTCCTCTTTTTTATAGAGTATTTCTTACACGATTATCATAATCATCATGAGAATACAATCAATCAAAATAGTACACTCAACTTTCAAACTTATGTAGAATAAACCTATATCATGTTTGTGCAATTTCAATTGTATAATAATTTCTACCCTGTTTTTTTTGAGGAGATCAAAATGCATTTTTTTGCATTTCACCACACAAAATTCTTTTAAAAGTAACATTTTTACATAAATCTTGAATTTGTTTCTCTAATCTTGGCTTCCTCTCATCTGAAATTTGATATTTAGGGTACTTTAATATTTGCTCATAAAAAATAGCAACCGGATTTAAATCTACACTTAATATCTCATCTTCTGGCTGCTCTCAATTATTTAAAGTTTCCAGATTGTCTGCTTCAAAAGCAACATCTTCATTCTCTTCCACATTTAAATCATCTTGATTTTTTTCTTCTTCATATATCATATCGTTCTCTAATTTCATATTATCTAATTTATCAAAAAGCTCTTGCATATTTTCATCAATTATCTCAATACCAAATTTCTGTTTAAGAGAAGATATCCTACAGTTTCTTCCATTTGACAACAATCTAGTCAAGTACTTTTTCAAATCTTTTTTATTTTCTTCATCCAATCTATTGTCTTTTGCAATGGAATTAATAATACTACCTAAAATTTTCTCATCATTCTCTGATATTTTTTTTATGGTTTCATTTATAGATAACTGTTCATTTGATACATAAGAAATTAACTCTTCTCTTAAATTCGTACCATCCTGCTGTTTTTCTAATTTATTAATATTCATTCTTTTTGAGCTTTCCTCAAATTTAGAACAAATGTTTTTTGCATAGAATTTTAAAAAATAAGATTCTAAAAAATACTCATTTCTATCAAAAATACGTAAAACATTCGCCATTAAAAATATTTCTCCATAAATTTTTAAATCTAAATTTTCTTGATTGTTTTGTATTGACTGTTGATTTTCTAACTCTTCTATTTGTTCTTCTCACAAATTTTCATTTATACTATTATGCAGTATATCTTTAAATTTATTTTTAATTTCTTCAAAAAATGATTTCATAAGATTTTCATTAAATGTTTTACTATATATTGTATCAAGGTTCTTTTTTGCGTTGGGGAAAGCATTTTTACAAAACTCTACCAACTTTTTTTTAAATATTTCCCAGGAATCTATTTTATCTCAATCTACTGCCAAAGCATCTAGAAATGCCCTCATTTTTTCATCTTTACTTTCCCTTATATACAAATCTAAATCCATTTTTTTTATTTCTTTTTTTATTTTTTGATCCAACAAATCATTAAATAATTTTCTTAAAAAATCATTACATCATAAAATACGAATTCTTTTATTCAAAAAATAGGTAAGCTTCCTTTTATACCCTTCAAGAAATCGATTATATGCATCAGTATCTTCAAAAACACATTTACAAATTGTGTAAATTCATAAAAGATTTTTTACAGTATCTGGAAACTTCTTAGGTATTTTTTTCAGATTTTCCATTATCTCTTTCATAACTTTTGCTAGTTCTTTATCGAATTTAGAACCAGGAATTATATTAATTCATCTATCTCTTTCCGGTAAAAGAATCATTTCAAATGAAAAAAGCATAAAATTACAATAATTATTGTTAAACATTTAATACAAAATGTCAATACTAAATCATCACCAAATGTTAAATATACAATTTTAAATAAATAAAATAATTTTCTCAAAAAAAATTTTTTCATGCAAAATTAAAAGAAAAATCTGATTTTTCTTGCAATTAATTATCAGAAAAATATCATTCAGATTAGTTTTTTACCATTTGATTAAAAAATTATGGAACAGTTATCAGAAAGAGATGTTCGTATCCAAAAGATTGAAAAAATGAAAAATATGGGGGTGATACCTTTCGCTCAGCATTTTGATAAAGAGCAATCTATCAAAAAAATAGTAGATGAATACCAAAATAAAGAGATGAGAGAGATTGAAGTTATCATTCCAGCTCCAGAAAAGCAAGTAAAAACTGCATGAAGATTGATGCTTTATCGTAGTTTTGGAAAATTATCTTTCTGAACTATCATGGATGGTAGTGAAAAAATTCAAGTAATGTTTCACAGAGATAACTGTAAAATAGATATTTCTACTTCTGCAGATGAACCAAAATTGGTGGATTCTCTATGAGAATGAGATGAAGCTATAACTGCATACAAATTCATGGAAAAAATGGTAGATATCTGAGATTTTATTGGAGTAACAGGAGAAGTATTCAAAACTCACAAATGAGAACTCACTATATTCGTATCAGAATTTAAATTTCTTTCAAAATCAGTTCGCTGATTGCCAGAAAAATATCATGGAATAAATGATGCAGAAGAATTGTACAGAAAAAGGTATTTGGATATGATTATGAATCCTGAAACTTATGAAAGATTCTTATTCAAATCTAGATTTTATCAAAAATTAAGAGAATTCTACACTAAAGAGTGATTTATCGAAATTCAGACTCCAATATTGGATAATGCTGCTTCATGAGCTGCTGCTAGACCATTCATTACTCACCATAATGACTTTGATGTAGATGTGTATTTAAGAATTGCATTCGAAACATCTCTCAAAAAAGCAACTGTTGGAAGATTTGAGAAAGTATTTGAAATTGGTCAGGATTTTAGAAATGAATGATCAGATCCTTCACATATTCAAGAATTTACTCAAGTTGAACACTACGCTGTATACTGGAATTATGAAGATAATATGAAATTTACGGAAAAGATGTTTGATTTCTTGTTCGATGAATTAAAACTAGACAGAAAGCTGAAAGTAAAAGATAAAGAATGAGTAGAAAAGGAAGTTGATTTCACTACTCCATGGGAGAGGATAGATTACACGAAATGAATTTTGGAAGCTAGTGGAATAGATATTACTCAATACGGAGTAGATGACGCTGATAAACTTAGAAACGATATCAAAGCGAAATGAATCACATTTGAATGAATTGATGATATGTGAACTACAACTCTGATAGACTATCTTTTCAAGAAGGTTTTACGTCCTTCAATTATTGGACCAGCCTTCATATACAACTACCCTGTCATTATGCAGCCTCTAGCTAGAGTTTCAGATAAAGATCCAAATATAGTAGAACAATTCCAATTATTAGTAAATGGATGGGAAATCTGTAAAGCTTATTCAGAGTTGGTTGATCCTCTATTCCAGCAAGCGAATTTTGATAAACAAGCTGAAGCTGCTGCTAAGTGAGATGACGAAGCTACAAGTGGAGATGATGCATTTGTAGAAGCTATGGAATATGGAATGCCACCACAATCTGGATTTGGAATGTGATTAGAGAGAATATTAGCAATTCTTACTCAGCAGGAAAATATTCGTGATGTAGTGATGTTTCCTCTGATGAAGCCTAGAAATTGAAGTGAAGAATAAAATCTAAAATATTAATATAAACAATAACAAAAATTTTAAATTATGGCTGCAAAATTGTGGTTTTTTTATGGTGCAATGGGTTCATCAAAAACAGCCGATGCACTAATGAAGCGGTATAATTACCATGAAAGAGGTATGAAAGCTGCTTTACTTAAACCTAAACTCGAAAATCGTGATGGAGAAAAAATCATCCGTTCTAGAATAGGTTTAGAAGGTGAATGTGAATATGTGGAAGATTTCCTTGAATCTGTAAAAGAAAATGGGAAACCTAATTATGATGCTATCATTGTAGATGAAGCTCAGTTTCTTTCCAGAGAGCAAATTGATGCACTTTCGAATATTGTAGATGATTATGATATTCCCGTACTGTGCTATGGACTAAGGACTGATTTTCAGGGCAATGCCTTTGAAGGCTCAGCTAGGCTACTTGAACTTGCGGATGAACTAATTGAAACATCAACAGTTTGCTGGTGCGGTCGTAAAGCTCGTTTCAATGCACGAGTATGTAATGGACATATCATGCGTGATGGAGCTCAAGTTCAGATGGGCGGAAATGAGTCTTATGTAGCATTATGCAGAAGACATTTCAAACAAGGGAAACTTCAATCTGATTAAAAAAATCGGTCAGAATTTTGGCCGATTTTCTATTTTAAAACCCAACTTAAATTAATGAATCAGCTTCCCTTATTTTGAAAATATTCTTCATCTAAACAGTCTTTTTACTAAACAAATCACATATAGCCTCAACTACTTTTTTAACCTTTTCATCATTGTCTCAACATTTCTTGAATAACAAATAATTATCATAAGTCTGTTGTAATTTCCATTCATATGTATAGGATCCTTGTATAGGTCAATTCTCTGATTGCTTATCAAAAATTGCCATAACCAACTTTTTAAAATCCTCGTAAGTCATAACTTCTTGATTAATTACTTTATATATTTTATCTGCATGTTGTTCCAGAATTAGCTTAATCTTTGAATCTCCAACTAAGTCTGGCCTCAAATATTCTTTGAGCATTTCATAAGCACATAAAATATAAAAAATTAACTACGTTTAGTATATATTTTTATATTCAAAAGTCAATATATGGATATCTTCTAACTTTAATAAAAAAGCTGATCATATTACAAATCAGCCTTTTTAAATTATTTTAAAATACTCAATTCATATTATTCAGCAGTTTCTACTACTTCTTCAACAACTTCTTGAGCAGGTTCTTCTACTACGTCTGCTACCTCTTCTGCTACAACTTCCTCAGCATTTCCTTCTGCAGAAACTTCTTCTTCAACGGCTTCCTCATCAGAAACTGCATTATAGATAATATCTCCCTTTTTACATTCTAATTTAAAATAAGATTCTGCCTCACAATAAGACCCATCATCAAACATACAAAGAGAAGCTCCTTCTTCTGATTTAATCTCTCCTCCATTATCTACACAATATTCTGCTATTGAAGTTTCATCTATTAAAACATTCTCTCCTACCTTACATTCACCGTTTGCATAAGCTTCTTCTTCACAATAAGATCCATCTTCAAATAAACAAACTCATTCTGAAGAAGTTCCTCAGTTTTCAGCGCAATATTCAGCTGGAGTTAATTCTTTGTTTCCACATCCTGCAAGTAACAATACAGACAATGCAGCAATTCACAATACATAGAAATTTTTCATTACAAAAAACAATAAAAAATAAAAAATACAACAATGTGTGTAAGTATTTTCCACATATAATCAAGAGATTTTTTCAAAAAAACCTTTCAAATTCAAGAATTTGATTAAATTTCAGCCTTACTTGCGTTTTCTCAAGCCTTTTCAAGCATCATATTGAGTTTTTTCGCTAAACGCTTTGGTTCTGGAATATATGACAATTCCAAATTTTTACTTCACTTACTTCCAATTTCTGAATCAGTATAAATATTTATATTACCATATTGAAATAGTGCACTCTGAATTCATTCTTTTGAATGCTGAATCACTCTAATAGCATTTTTTGAAATATTCATAGTTTTTGTTCTAAAAAATCAATCCTGCTTATACGAAACTACTCAATCTTTTGTACAAATATCAAAATTCATTTCATATTCTATAATTCTATAAATAACCCTATTCAGAATCACTATAAATGCAAAATCTAAAATTAATGCTCATATCGTAATAGCAACACTTCTTGATGAGTTTTCATTTATCACAAATGGGACAATTGCATTGAATAAAAATACCAAAACATGAACCACAAATGTTGCAAATGTACGTTTCAAAAATTTTTCAAAACTTTTCTGTTTAAATTCTGCCAATGAAACATCATCTATATACTTTTTCTTCGCTTTTACTTGTCATATTATATTTGTCATAATTCAGAGTATCGTATACAAACTTCGTGATATACTAGTATAAACATAAAATATCGCCAAAGATCGGAACATAACTTTATGCTCTGCATAAAGATGAATATATATCACATAGAGCATACAATTAAGCAATATCATAGAAATGAAAACTAATACCAACGGCAGTATTAATTTTACCCAATGTTTTTTTACAAGAATAGCATTTCATTCTCCATATTTTTCTGTTGCCTCTAAAAGCTCTTCAGCATCAATTTTTGTATCAAATGATTTTAATATTCTCATGTGTATACCATTTATTAAATATAACTAAAATGCGCAAAACTCCACAAAAAAATGATTATACCAACAATTATATAATATATATTTTACCTAAAATTTCAATTTATACAAAAAACTTTTATACTGAAATTATAGCTTTATCCTACTTACTCCACTAACAAAAGTAAACACATCACTCCAATTCAAATCACGAAACATAAAGCCTGCAATAATGACTGGCTGACTTTTGGATGTTTATGTAATTCTGGGATTAAATCTGTTCATGCAATATATATAAATAATCATGCTGAAAAAGGCATCAAGAATGCTGAAATATTTTCAATATATTTCTGTAAAATCAAAGCAATTCCTACTCACACGAACGCAGTCAAAGCCGAAAGGAAATTCAGTTTCAAAGCCTTTACTTTAGAATATCATCCATGAATTAATACTCCAAAATCTCCAATTTCCTGTGGAATTTCATGCAAAAGAACTGCCAATGCAGTAGCGATTCCAACCGGCATAGAAAGTAAAAAAGCTGAAGCTACAACCAGTCCATCTATAAAATTATGCACCATATCTCCGACCAAGTTCATCTGCGCAAATGAATGCTGATGGGTTGCTGTGATAGGTAAGTGGCAGTGATTCCAGTTGATTATCTTTTCAATAATGAATCCGAGTAAAATTCATCACAAAGTGAATAATGCTATATGCTCATTATATCCATATTGTTCAGCTGTTTCTCATAACAAATGCAAAAAAGCATCTCACATCAAAGTTCAAGCAGAAAATGCAATAAAATAAATCAGAATTTTTTTGAGTTTTTCTGTAGAAATTCAGAGTGTAACTATTCATATCAAAGATACACAGCTGATTATTAGCACACTTACAAATGAATAAATTATAGCCGGAGTCATATTTTTAAAGTTTCATAAAAATAATAAATTCACAATAATTAAAGATAATCTAATACTGTTAAATATCAAGAGAGAAAAAGAAAAGAGCCGTTTGGCTCTCTTTTAAAAAATTTTATTTTTTATAATATTTAGCAAGATTAACCGTAAACTCACTATAATCGTTAGATAACTCACTGTATATTTTATATTCGCTGTTCCGGTTGCTCCACATGGAATTATACTTGTCCGCACCATGTATTCATTCATAGAAAAATACATTTCAATCATCAATATAAAAATCATTTTGTATACTTAAAATATATGAATAAAGTTCAATATTAACATCTGACCACCTTTCTATTCAACTAACAAGATTTGAAAGTTTTTTTAAAACATTTTCCATAGAATATGGCGTATCAACATTAACTCTCGAAAGATGTCATTTATATTTATCCAACATTTCTGAAAAATCTTCTAAGTATTCGTTAGAATATAACTTGTATCCTTCCCAATTTGAAATAATATTATTTAATTTTGAAACATTTTTTAAATCATAATTATTTTGAATAAATAAGTCTCAAAGTGAATTTATGTTGTTATAATACTTAGTAACTATTAAACTCAGTTCATTCATTGCCTGTTGATATTCTTCATCTCAGTTTAAATTTTTTGCATTATCCAAATAAGTAGTCACATCACTCATAGAAATATCTCAATCTTTTTCAATTATTGTATCAAAATATTGATTATTAGTTTTTTGAATTTTGGCGTATTTAATTTTATCAAATATAATCGGTCAAAAAATAAAAGCTATAATACATATAACAACCCAAAATCGGACATTTTTATACCAAATTATTAAATTTTTATTTTGATCATCCATTTTAGAATCCACCTGACTTTTTATTGAAAGGTTTCAATCTAATTTCTCATCACAAAATGGACATTTATCAGCGATTACATCAACGTCATTCATACAAAAAGGACACTCTTTTTTTAAGGTTTTAATATCCTCTTTTTTCTTTTCTTCTTTTTCTAAAAATTCTCAGCAATAGCGACATTTAATCGCTCAATCTTTAATTTCTTCCGCACAAAATGGACATAATTTGTATCATTCTTTCATTATAATTTTAATAACAAATAAAAAAGACGACTGATATTACCGAGTCGCCAAACCTATTTTCTTTAAATCGGATTTCGCAATCAACGAAGATAAAGAAACGATAATACCAATCGTCTTACCTTGTTAATTGCGAAATTCTTGTGAATTCCGATTAAATAGATTTGGCCCTTAATTTATAAAATTCCTATTAAAAAACGCAAGAGAAAAAATAAATTCTCTTGTTAAAAAAACCCTCTTGAAAAAGAGGGGGTTGGGGAGATTTGCTATTTTTTACGCTTCTGCATCTTCTTCATAAGTTTCTCCAGCATCACTACTCTCCTCTGCATCTTCTTCTTCCTTTGGATTAACTGGAACTGAAGGAACTACACCAGGAATTGTGAAAAGATTATCTTGTTCTTCTGGTCAGTTTTTCTTCTTTTCATCTTTATATTTTCTATTTTCATCTTTTTCTTCCCATGGACGATAAGCAATAGCTATCGCTTTATCTGAAATCTTAACTAATGGAGTTTCAGGCTCTGCAAGGTGGATATTATTTGAATGTAATGTCTCCATACTTCCATCATCAAAGCGAAGTCTGACAGCTCATTCAATGATAGATAATCATCCCTCTAACTCATCGTTACCAGTCATAACTACTTGTCATTTTTTAGCTCTCTTCCACATCTTCAAATCATCTAATGAAAGGAGTTTAGCATTCTTATTTGAATGGATAAGAATGAATGGTTCATCTTTATACAAGAACATATTAGCAACCTGATCTCATTCTTGAAGTTCAATAGCTTTTACTCATCATGCAGTCTTTCACATTGGTCTAAGGTCTGCTGTATTGAATAATAACATCCATCATTGTTTAGTAATTACTCACAAGTTATCACTATCATTTACTGCTTCTACTTTAACTATCTTTTCTCCTTGTCATAGATTCATAATCACAGTTGGAAATTTCTTGAATGAAAGTACTAATTCTTTCTTAATCTTTTTGATATTATTCTGATTTGTAAGGAATGTGAGGTATTCATAATTATAATGCAATGTCTTTGCGAATACTACCTTTCATTTTAGATTGAAATGATTTTTCAAATTCACAGCTGGTTTTGCCATAGTCTGAGAACCAAAATCTTTCAATCTCTGCACTACCAATTCTCCTAAATCAGTGATAACAATAATTCTATCCTGATTATGAGTATAGATTAAATCAATAGTTTCTTCAGGTATAGTCTGAATTCTAGTTTGATATAATACTCTCATAGAATAATCAGCACCAATTCGGCAGATTACATCTTCTTTAATTCTGTCTGCTGCAGCCTGAATAGCTTTAATGCTTCATGTAAGATTTAGTAATGAAGTATCATCTGAAACTTCTGTCTTTCTCTCATCTCCATATTTCTGCTTCATATAATCAAATTCTGATTGAACCACTCCATCCAATTTTTCAGGATTTGCAAGGATTTCAGTCAATTCAGCGATTTTAGCTTGTTTCTCAGCGATTTCATCCAAGATTTTTTGAATTTCCAACCCAACCAATGATTGCAATCTCATCTGAAGGATATATTCAGCTTGTTCTTCTGAGAATTGGAATTTTAATATCAAATTATCTTTAGCTTCTTTCTTATCTTTTGAATGACGGATTGTATAGATCACATCATCAATAATATCGATAGCTCTCTTTAATCATTCCAAGATATGAAGTCTGTCTTTGGCTTTTTGAAGTTGAAATTCTGAACGGCGACGAACTACTTCACGACGGAATGTCACGAATTCCATCAATAATTCTTTAATATTCAATAATCTAGGCTGAGTTCCTCATTCTACTAATGATACATTATTTACATTAAAGTTTGTTTGAAGTTCAGTAAATTTGTAAAGCTGAACCAAAACAGCATCAGGATTTACTCCTTTACGAAGATATAATACGATTCTATTTTTATTCTTATTACTCTCGTCTCTAATATCTGAAATTCATTCAATTTTTTTATCTACCACTAATTCTCAGATTTTTGAAACTAATGAAGCTTTGTTTACCAAATAAGGAATCTCATCAATAACGATAACGTGACTATCTTCATAAACTTCTGTGTGAGTTTTCCCACGAACTACGATAGGTCCTTTTCATTTTCTATAAACCTCTTTAATATTTTCTCTGTCAAAAATCACTCATCCAGTTGGGAAATCTGGTCCCTTGATAATTTCCATGATTTCATCTACACTCACTTCATATTCTACTTCTTTCTCTACTTCCATTCAGTTTTCATCAATCACTGTTGCCATCATTTTCTTTCACTCCTTTTGAAGCAATAAATGACAAGCATCCAAAACTTCATTCAAATTGTGTGGAGCCATATTTGTAGCCATTCAAACAGCAATTCACATAGTTCCATTACAAAGCTGATTAGGAAACTTAGTAGGAAGCATAACTGGTTCATTCAATGTTCCATCAAAGTTCAATCTCCAATCTACAGTATCCTGCTCAATATCATCCATCATTTCTTCAGCCAATTTTGTCAATCTAGCCTCAGTATACCTCATGGCAGCGGCTCCATCTCAGTCTATTGATCAGAAGTTTCCCTGTCCATCAACTAATGGATATCTCATCGACCAAGTCTGAGCCAAACGAACCATTGCATCATAGATAGAAGCATCTCCGTGTGGATGGTATTTTCACATCACTTCTCAGACAATTCTGGCAGATTTTTTATGTTTTTGACTATAAACGTTATTCATCTGATACATTCCAAAAAGTATTCTCCTAATTACAGGTTTTAGTCAGTCTCTAGTATCAGGCAAAGCACGAGAAATAATTACAGACATTGAATAGTCTATATAAGACTGTGTAATCTCTTTTTCAATTGGATGCTCAACCTCTGGCTGATGATGAGTCTGTGCATTTAAAAATGCTGCATCTTTATCGTTCATAAATTTTTTGAATAGAATAAAAAAATCTGAATTTTCACTACATATTTTATAGAAAATCCACTAAAAATTTCAAGCTATCAACTATTGACTTATAGAAAAATGATTTATAATCTTAATTTTTAGTTCAGATTTTTTTGAAATTTTAAGAAAAACGGCTTATTTTCGTATATAAAATATCAAGAACTAATATTTTTTTAATTTGACTTGACTTTTTCTAGAACAGTATTATCTATTGATAATAGAACAAAACCATAATGTTATATGAAAAAAAACAAAATAGAAAACGACGAGCTGAGAATCCTTACTGAATTGATAAGAGACCTTTCAAGACTTGACGAACAAGAAAAGAAGATTCGTAAAGCTGAAAGGACGAAAGCTCAAGCAATTCAGAACGTATTGGACAGGCTCTGTATGAAGCTAGAAGAAAGAGCGGAAAATGATGAAGAAATTTCTTCTCTACTTCAAACTTTGCAAAAAACCACATCCTCGCTCAAATCCCTACTCAAACAGTAATTCCAATTCTCTCCGCCTGTACTCTCGCGGAGAGTTTTTTATAAAAAAAACAAAAATTTGTTTTTTTTTAAATTATGAATATAATTAATAAATATTTATCTTAAAATTAAAAATATGATAGAAAACTGACCACAAAATTCAATAAATAAAGACAATATAATGGACTCATTAGCAAACAAAACAAACAGTTCTTTAAATTTTAGTTTAAACACAATAAACCTTGCTAAAATTTTACCATGTAATACAACCGAAGAAATCCTCGAATCAGTATTTGATAAAAAAGAAACCTTTTGAGAACCAATAGATTCTATACTAAATAAACCATTTTCTATCGAATCTTTTTTAAAATCACAAGAAGAGGAAGATGCTCTTACAAATTTAATTTACAAAAAAGAGGATAAATACGGTAAAGTAATGATAGTTTTCCCTCAAAAAGCAAAAAAATCTGATACACCTCCTCATTTATGAAAAATCTGAGAACAAACAAGTAAATACCACAAAGAAACAATTCTCCAACACATTGCGATGGTTATTGCTTGAATTTCTGAAAAAACAAACAATGATATCAATATGCAACTCATAGCCCTATTACATGATGCTTGAAAAAAGTACACAGCCTGAACAAATAAAAGATGAGAACTATGTTTCTATGACCACGAAAAAGTATCAGCATATCTCGCCGCAACAATATATCGTCAATTATGATTTACAAAAGAAGAAGCCGAACCTTACATACGTATCATACATGATCACATGCTACCTTTTAATGAGCGATCAAATGACGAATCAAAAAAAGATAGATATAGACTGCTATATTGAGATCACATAACGGATAGCATCACCATATTAAACGAAAATGATTTATGAATAACACAAGAAGATGAAAACAACCCAGAGTTAAAAGCAAAAAAAACAGCTTTAATTGAAAGATGAAAAAATATTTTAGATGTTTTACAAACAGAAAACTTTCAGAAAAATTAAACAATATAAGCTTTAAACCGAAGGGATAGGGAAATGTGAACAACATTCCATTACTTCAGTATGAATTACTTTCAGCTTTTCTTCATCATCTCTATTCTGAATTGCTTCATGAATAAATCTTGCAATATGTTTTGCATCATCCTCTTTTACTCCTCTCGTAGTCATAGCTTGCATTCCAATTCTCAGTCCAGATGGATTAAATGGTGGATTCGGATCATCGGGAATTGTAGATTTAGAGGTAGAAATTCAAACTTTATCCAAAACTTTCTCAATATCTCATCATGTAAAACTTTCACCAGAAAAATCCATCACTATCATATGATTATCAGTTCATCATGTAACTAACTTATATCAATATTTTAGCATTTCTTCAGCTAAAGTTTTTGCATTGATTAAAGTCTGATGTGCGTAATCTTTAAATTCAGGAGTCTGAGCTTCTCATAGTGCCACAGCTATTCATGCG
Organism: uncultured bacterium; assembly: GCA_946408385.1. Classification (GTDB taxonomy): domain Bacteria; phylum Patescibacteriota; class Gracilibacteria; order Absconditabacterales; family Absconditicoccaceae; genus UBA3291. The sequence goes on from CAMJSB010000001.1 coordinate 134,848, forward strand.
ATAGTATTCATATGAGGTCCACCTTGCATTCCTGGAAATACTGCCCTATCTATTCTCGTTGGTAAATTCTCAATCGTATCTTCAGGCTTTTTGAGTGGATTGGATACTATTCATTTGGAAAGAATCAATGCCCCACGAGGCCCACGAAGTGATTTGTGTGTAGTAGTCATCATTGCATGGAATCCATAATCAAATGGATTTTTCAATTCTCATGCAGCAATAAATCCTCAAATATGAGACAAATCTGCATACATAATTGCTCAGACTTTTTTTCATATTTCAGCAAATTTTGCATAATCAAGTTCTCTAGGATACGCAGAAAATCCTGCAAGAATCACTTTTGGTTTATATTCTAATGCAAGTCTTTCCAACTCCTCAAAATCTATACTTCAATCAGGATTAGTTTTATAACGCTGAAAATTGAAAACTTTGGAGAAAAATGTAACCGGCGCTCAATGAGTAAGGTGTCATCAGTGAGATAAATCCATTCATAATATAGTATCTCCAGGATTCATCACAGCAGTATAAAAACACAAATTCGCAGCAGCTCATGAAAGAGCCTGAACGTTCGCATGATCAGATTTGAATAGTTCTTTTGCTCTTTCAATTGCCAGACTTTCGATTTTATCGGTATTTTCCTGTCATCAGTAATATCTTTTTCATGGAAATCATTCTGCATATTTATTCGCAAAAACTGAAGACTGAGCTTCTAGGACTTGTCTGGATTGATAGTTTTCACTAGCAATCAATTCCATTCAAGTTGCTTGTCTTTTTTCTTCTGCAGAGATTGCTTGCTGCACTTCTAAATCTTTTATCATAAAAAACGATATACAAATTAAATCTGAATTTATTCTAATGATTTAATATTAATTATTCAACCAAAAACTATTTCATTTTCAAAAAAACTACTTTTTGAAAGGATATTGTAAATTTTTCATATCTTTATCCTTTAATCATAAAGTTTCCAATTCTTGCACAATTTTATCAGAATTCCTATTTGGATAATATCTTCTAATACTATTATAATAATCTCAAATTTTCATATCTCCATTCATAGAAATTAGGACTCTTTTCACGATTCATCACATATAATCAAATACAACAGATTTATACTGCTTCTCCTTCATATTCATAGCCGTCACATCTAAATTATCCAAACTCCTCTGTATCGACGAAACTCAGCCAAAGAATACCGGAATCGCCACTCTTCTAAGCAAAAATGGCATATCATCAATTATAACTTTAACGAGCTGTTTCATCATATTAGAGAAATCTTTCTTATTTTCGATTACAAAAATCACTCTTCAATCACTTCACACTTTCAGAATTGAATGAGCTGCTAGATATTGGGCTAATATCCCTGATATTTCTTGTTTTGCTTCTAAAGACAAATCAAAAGCTCTCACCTCTTCATCAAAGTATTTCAATGCCGCATTTATAATTAATTTAGGATTAATTGGCGTAAGATTTTGACGCTCTAGATTTTCTCCATTTGAAACAAATCCACTAAAATTTTCTTTACCAAAATTCATAAATAATTCCGAATTCGTTTTATCTTTCATCGTTTGAGTCAAGTTCAAATCTTTCAAATCCATATTCAATGGCATAACTGCAATAGTAGCTCAGACAGCCACTGACTTTATCAAATCTTTCATTTACATTACACTAAATCAAGTAAATCAGCATTCGATAACATAACAAAAAATATTAAAAAGTCAAAACTTCTTATACAAGAAAAGAAGTAGAATTTACGAAATTTTAGTTTCTAATTAAGCTTTTCATTAAAATGTTTCAAATATAAATTTACTCCTAAAAATTTGCAAAATAAAAAATTTTGAGTAAACTTATACCACGTAATGTTTCAGAGATTTTTTAAATCTGAACATGATATTTATTCTTTTATAATCTATTCACATGAAAATGAAAAAAATGTTATTAGGAGCTTTCCTAGGAATCTTTACTTTAGCTGGAATAGCTATTTTACCTAATTATGCTAGTGCTACTGGTAATGCTGAAAACTCATGATGATGGGCTAATCAAGATATTAGCTATAACCCGGCAGTATCAGGATCTAATGCTCTTCAAGAAGACAGTCTAATAAATACAATCAGAAGTGCTATCAATCGAGTACTTAGAATATTATCATTAATCGCTGTAGTACTTTGTCTTTGGGGTTGATTTAAAATGATGACTTCTGGATGAGATCAAAAAAAATATCAAGATGGTTTGAATATACTTAAATGGGCTGCTATCGGTTTAGCGGTTATTGCACTATCATGGCTAATTGTAAGTCTCATATTCCGGGTAATAAATAGTAACATCCAAACTAATAAACAGTAACATCAAAACTAATATTTAATATAAAATATTTACTGATGCTAAATCGGATAAGAAATATATTGTATGGACATATATTGTGAGCATTATTATTATGAGTTATTATTATACCTAATAATACATCTGCTCAATGATTTTGAGATATGGTAGGCGTAAATGGAATTAATACAATATGAACTAAAGAAAAACAAGAAGATGCTCTGGTCTATACAATACAAACAGCCATCAACCGAGTATTAAGAATTCTTGCAACGATTACTTTACTATTTGTTTTGTATGCATGATTCCTTATGATGACCTCTGGATGAGACCAAAAAAAATATGATTCATGACTCAGCATTATCAAAAATGCTGCAATATGACTCGCCATAATCTGAACGGCTTGGCTTATTGTAAGTGCTATATTTTGGCTCATTAACGGAACTGTCAGCCCGAATATCAAACAATAAAAAAAACTCTCATACAACTAACAAAAAAGATCAAGTTCAAAACTTGGTCTTTTTTATATTCCAGCTTCACTTTCTCTACTAGATAAAATTTTTAATTAAAGAAAAAGAGCCAACCTAAGATAGATTGACTCTTCCTAACATCTGAGCAAAATGCCCAAGTGCTAAATTAGGAAGAGGAAATCACTCTTTGGATTATCAATGCCCACGAAGAAGAGAAAAACTAAACAATAAAGTCAGCTTCCCTCTATTTCGTGGACACTGACGAAAAAGTAAAAATAAATTACTTTTTCCAATATATCTCCAAATACTTTTGACAAGTAAATGCCCGAAGTATAAGTATTTCAATATTTTTGATATTGAAGGTGGCTTACAAATCTACACAGAATATTCCCAAGAGGGAATTGTCTGAAAGATATATTGTCGACCCTAGAAATCAATCATGAAAATAATTTGTATCATGATATTCTTTACCTATCGTAGGATAAGCAAGTGATGACATCTAAACAATATTGCTTAGAGCCAATTCCTAAAGTACACTACATTCATGATTCAATCAATTGAGTACTGTAAAGGATTAACCAAACAGAAACATTCAAAGCAGGAAAACTAATTAAACTATACGAGATAGCATAAAAAGCATCCAAACAATGAAGTAAAAGAAAGAATTGCTTCGATCTTTTCATCAACTGATGAACTGTTTCAATCAAATAATAGAAATGAATCTACTAAATACCCTATATTTTATAGACAGATTTGGAGAAATTCAGATTTTCAAAGAGATTAAACGATGAAAAAGAGAAAAAAATCTGAGAAAAAATCAGGTGCGATATAAAGCAATATTTCTATTTCAATATACCAATTGAAACAAATGAATGCTCCAAGGAATGATAAAGACCACTTCCTATATCCTTATGCAATAGTAATCATAATTAAGGTTAGATAACTATGAGTTAACCTACAACACAAGGATATAGGAATCTTGCCATCTTTGCAAGAAAAAGGGAAAGGAAGCAAATAATAATCAATGTATGAATAGCATCATTATCCTGAACAAGGCATGTCCTTAGTCATACAAGATAATAATGGAATATCCAACTCTGCTTTAGATAAAAAATCTAAAGTGACCTTCAAATATTCTCAAGATATCTCTCTGCATATTTCCATATGGAGAATTGTAAGAAGAGATGTTCCTGCGATTTGACTCGTGGGGTATAATCTCTACTACTTATCAGATTTACTGTTCAAGTTACTCTGAAAGATTATCTTGTTGATTCTTTCTATCAAATGAAATATTTTATTATTTCACTATTCTTTACATATCGTAAGATATGCAAGTGATGATAGGATTGAGACCTACCAATAGATAAGAATCAGATTTACTTCTTAGAGAATAATCTCATTTAAGAAAAGTAAACTTCATACACTGTATTAAATATCTACTCCCTATATACTGATGTAATAATGTGATTCATTATCAAGACATATCAATATATGTAACAATAATGCACTACTACACCAGGATGTAGGAAGTTTATCCTTCATTGACACTATTATTATATTCAAAATTTTTAATTTGTCAAATTTTTGAAGACTTTTTTCGATGAAAGTTTTCCCTATGATGAATTATTATTTTAACATAATTAAACAAAAATACAAAAAAAATAATACAACTTTTCCCAAAAATCACAAAAATTATACATTACACTTCTTTGTAAAAATCTTTCATATTAATAGTTGTCTCAATAGGAACATTGAAACTATTTATAGAATCTTCTTTACTGGATGTCGGCAAATAAGCACCATTTACCAAAAGTATCTTCAAATATGGATTTATTTGACGAGACTGCTCTGCCCAATATAAATCAGGATCATTTAATGGTGAAATAGATATATTCCAAGTATTCACGCTTGTACCTCAATATGTTAAATCAATCCAACAATCATTTTCATCTTTCGGTAAATGATAATCTGAATAGGCTCATGAAACCGACTTTCAGTTTCATATAAATCACATCGAAGTATCACATGCCCATGTATCAATTTGTCCATCATAACTTCATTCTCTTATTACATCAAAATTATGCTCACGCCCAGCATCAAATCACCTCAATCTCAACATCTGAATTTTATATTGTACAGAACCGTTACTTTGATTTACTAGCTTCCTACGAAGAAATAAACGACTTTTTCAATCATGTGAAATCAAATATAACTCTTGAATATTGTTAGGATCTACTATTGCAGTTATATCGCCTCCCACAGGCTTTCATAAATCCCTATTATCATTGACTATCCCATTTTCAGTTATCTCAACAAACAAGTTTTTATATTGCCCGAATGATTGTTTAGTTCAAATTTTTCAACATCTACTTTTTTTCACAATAAGACGCCCAGATACATTATTTCTTTCTAAATTTGAAGAACAATCATATATATCATGATACGCTCATGAAATTATTTGACCATAATAATTTATTTTTCTTTCAGTCGAATTCTGGTTTCCATAGGCTGTAAACTCCGTACAATATCCAGACAATCAAATATTCCACTTAAAATTACTTCATGTAAGCAATCCTCAACTATTTACGCATCATACCATTTGACGATTATAATACTCTTCATAATCTATCGTATAATCTTGCATTAAAATATTCAATTTTTCAAAAAATTCATATCACTGCTGAATAGCAGTTTGTCTAAGATTAAATTCTTTATTTGATTTTATCATAAAACTATAAATCGAAATTATAGATGGTATAATTATTCAAAGAATTACCGTTACAGTCAATAATTCAATTATTGTAAAACCAAAACATTTTCTTGATTTTTGTTTCATATGATAATTGGGAAATAAACCTAACACAAAATAAATAACGTTTTTATTTTAAGTTGCAAGAAAATTTATTGCATTCTGAAATATTAATCTTATATTCAGATTTAGTTTTTATTTATACATTTTCAAAAAATGGCATTAATTCCAAGCGTTATCGAAAAATCAAAAAGCTGAGAAAGAGTTTATGATATTTATTCTAGATTATTGGAGGATAGAATTATCTTTATCGGAGAGCCTGTAACTGACCATTTGGTAAACTCAGTTATCGCTCAGATTTTATTTTTGGAAAAGCAAAATCCTGACAAAGATATCACGATGTATATCAATACTCCAGGTGGAGAAGTTTACAGCGGACTCGCTCTATACGACACAATGCAATACGTAAAATGCGATATTTCTACAGTTTGTGTATGACTTGCTGCTTCTATGGGTTCAATTCTTTTGGCTGGAGGAACTAAATGAAAAAGATTTTCACTACCACATAGTAAAGTAATGATTCATCAGCCTTTGATTTCATGAGGTGGAATCAGTGGTCAGGCTACAGATATCAAAATTGAAGCAGAAGAAATGATGAAAGTAAAAGAAATTCTGACTGGAATTATGGCAGAAAGAACTGGTAAAAAATATGATGAATGTCTTGCAGATATGGAAAGAAATAACTGGATGACTGCTGAAGAAGCAAAAAGTTATGGAATAATTGATAAAATCATTAAGTAAGATTTTTCAAAGGGAGAAAAAACTCTGACATTTCGTCAGAGTTTTATAATAAAAACAAATATTAATATATTATTATGTATCTTAACTGATCTGCAGATGTATATACACAAACTCAGTTTGAATTAGAACATGCACTTCATTCAGATACAGTATTACATAATTGTATATCTGCCAAATCTGTTTGCTTTTTTATATATCATTCCCCATTTTCACAGATTACCCAATTAGATCATCATGATACTTCAGTTTTAGCCATTAATATAAATCATGCATCATCTTTTCATTTATATTTCGATACCATATATAAGTATTCTCATTCTGTCATTGGATTTCAAAGTCAAAAAATTTTGCTTGGTAATGGATCACTTGGCACACTTGTCATTCCTGCAGAAATAAGTTCTGATTGTATTTCAGATACTGGTATTCAATTTTTTGCCCTATCCATTCATGGCCATTTACCATAATCTGATTGATAAGTTACTATAGCTGATTGGATTTGAGATAAAGCCGTCTCACGAGATACATCTCTTGCTCTACCTTGGGCTCATTGCATTCTCGGTCTTAGTAATTCTCGGAGTAAAAATATTATTAATAATCATATAAATATATCTATAAAAACAATTTCCCGTGTACTACTTTCACTAGGTTCACCATATTCATTAGAAAACTTATTTCATGGCACAAATCGCATACATATTGCAAATATAACATTAATAACTGGGATTAGTAACAACAATTGAGACCATCATGACCATCATATATCATGTAATCTTTTATTGTTAAGACATATATTTCACCATATAGAAGAACAAAATATGAATAATATAGCTATAGCTCATATGATATTTTGTAGCAAATTTTCACTTTCTGCTCAATTGAATTTATTAAAAATCAGTATTATAATAGCAGAACAAATAATTGTTATTAAACTACATATAATGCTTCTTGCAAAAAATTTTACCCTTCAAATCCTATTAAGACTTGTTCCTGTTATAAAATCTATCAATCAATATCTTTTTCTTTTTATTATTGTCATATTATCCTCATTCTCCAAGAATTCTCAACAAAAACGACATTTTTTTGCTATTTTTCTAATTTCCTCCCCACAATATGGACAAATCTTATATCAGTCTGTCATTTTTAAAAGAAAAATAAATAAAAAGACGGCTAACTCCGTTAGTCGCCAAACTATAAACGCTCTAGTTTCCAATAGATAGAAAAGAGGTCGGAATTAACCGTCTTAATCAACCTATTAGAAACATGTTCTAGGTCGTTTATAATTTGGCAATTTGAGAATAAATAAAATTTACATAATTTCAAATGATAATACTGAAAAATTTTTCTCTTTAAAAAATCTCTTGCATTTATAAAATATTTGAATAAAAAAATAGCACCTAAATAAATTAAGTGATATTTTATTTTATTAAGATAAGCAAAAATGAAATTACAACCTATCGAAGATCATGTATTGATCAAACCCATAAATGAGGAAAACACAACTAAATCTGGAATCATTCTCCCAGACAGCAAAGAAAAACCTAGAAAATGAGAAGTAATTGCTGTTGGAGATGGAAGGATTTTAGATGATGGAAGCAGATCTGCTATGGATGTAAAAGAGTGAGACATCGTATATTTCACACAGTATGCTCCTGATGAAATCGAATATGAAGAAAATGGAGAAAAAACTAAGTATTTGGTAATTAAGCAAAATTCTTTACTAGCTAAAGAAAGTAAATAAATCAGATTTTTATTTCAGTAATTAGTAAAAAAGATGAAAAAAGATATTCATTATGCAGATGATGCAAGAAAACAACTCTTAAAATGAGTGGAAACTGTCGCTAATGTAGTAAAAGTAACTATGTGACCAAAAGGAAGAAATGTAGTTTTGGATAAAGGTTTCGGAGCTCCAACTGTAACAAACGATGGAGTAAGTGTAGCTAAAGAAATTGAATTAGAAGATAAGGTAGAAAATGTATGAGCAGAAATGGTAAAAGAGGCTGCTGAAAAGACAAATAAAGAAGCCTGAGATGGAACTACAAGTACAGTAGTTTTGGCTCATGCAATTGCCAAAGAAGGTTTAAGATATATCGATTCATGAATCAATCCTTTCGCTCTTGGAAGATGACTTCATAAAGCTGTAGACAATCTAGTAGCTGATATTCAGGATACTGCACAGCAAATTGGAGACAGTAAAGAACAAATTAAGCAAGTTGCTACAATTTCAGCACAGGACGAAGAAGTTGGAGATTTGATAGCTGATGTATTTGAAGAGATCGGTAAAGATGGAACTATTACAGTGGAAGAATGAAATACTCTTGGATTGAGCAAAGAAATCAAAACTGGAATGCAATTTGATCAAGGTTATCTTTCTCCATATTTCGTTAGCGATAGCCAAAGAATGGAATGTGTAATCGATAAGCCATATGTATTGGTAACTGACAAAAAAATCTGATCAATGAAAGAGATTATTCAGCTCCTTGAATCTATGGCAGCCACTGGAAAGAAAGATATGCTTTTGATAGCTGAAGATGTAGAATGAGAAGCTCTTGCTTCACTTATCTTGAATAAGATTAGATGAATGCTTAATGTAGTAGCTGTAAAAGCTCCTGGATTTGGAGATAGAAAAAAGGAAATCTTGAAAGATATCGCAACTGTAACTTGAGCTACATTGATTACTGATCAATTAGGAATTAAGCTCGAAGATGCTACTATAGATATGCTTGGTAAAGCTGACAAAGTTATCGTAAATAAAGATGAAACAATAATTGTAGATGGTAAATGAGATACTGATGAAATTAATGATAGAGCTAATCAAATTAGAGCTCAAATCTGAATCACGAAATCTGATTACGATAAAGAAAAATTAGCTGAAAGATTAGCTAAATTGGTAGGATGAGTAGCTGTAATCAAAGTGGGAGCTGCTACTGAAATGGAAATGAAGAATAAGAAATTCAAAATCGAAGATGCTTTGAATGCAACTAGAGCCGCTATCGAAGAAGGAATTGTAGCTGGAGGTGGAAGTGTTTTAGTTCAGCTTTCTAAAAAACTTTGAGAATTAAAATTGGAAGACCAGGAAGAGCAAGTAGCTGTAGAAATTATTCAACAAGCTATTCAATATCCATTAAAGCAGATTGCTGATAATGCTGGTTTCAAATGAGACTGGGTTGTAGAAAAAATCAAAGAATCAAAAGATATGGATTACGGATTCGATGCTAGAACTGGAGAATTCACAAACTTGAAAAAAGCTGGAATCATCGATCCTGCAAAAGTTATCAGAGTTTCACTTGAAAATGCTGTAAGTACTGCTGCTATGTTATTGACTACTGAAGCTGTAGTAGTAGATAAACCTGAAGATAAATGTAACTGTAATCACGGATGAGATGCAGGTGCAGGAATGTGAGGATGAATGTGAATGTACTAAAAATATTATAAAGAAAAAACTGGCCACTATGGTCAGTTTTTTTATTTTATTTTTGTTTTTTACTGAATTTGATTTACCATATCCGCCATAGGAAGATAAATGGCTCAAAGTAATGTTCATATAATTCCAGCGATAAAACACATAAGCAATGGTTCTAACGTAGCCATCAGTGTATCAATATTATTTTTTAATGAAGTTTCATAAAATGGGGAAATTCTACTCAACACCACAGGCAATGATCATGTATTTTCTCATACATTAATAATCTGAATCAAAATTGGATCAAACAAATCAGTTCATTCCAATGAATCATAAATAGAAAATCAAGCATTAATTGAATTTCTAACTTCTATCATTTTTCTCTTATAATGAAAATTATCAAAAATTCATGCCAACAATTTGAACGACACTACTGGGCTAACTCACGCTTCATAAAATTGTGCTAATAACGATGTAAATCTACTCATATAGAACTGTTTCACAACATTCTTTACTACTGGCAACATTAACAACAATTTATCAACTCATATTTTAAATAACAACCAATGATTATATGCAACATTATATGCCACAATTACGGTGATAATTCATGCTAATAGCTTAAATCGATTTGCCTGTAAATAATCAGATGCCGATAAGAAAAATTTAGTAATTCAGGGGAGATCCTCTGGATTTCAATACATACTCGTAATCGATGGGAATACTTTTATCAAAAGAATAGCTACTGCAACTACTGTCAATCCAATCATCATAGCTGGATATGTTGATGCTTTCTTTACTTTTGCATTAACTTCTTGTGATGATTCCAGATTATTCGCAATTTCTTCAAGAGTTTGAATCATATTTCATGTAATTTCAGTGGACCTAAGAAGTTCTATTTCATCTGAATTAAAGAAATACGATTGAGCCTCCATAGCTTCAGCAAGAGAAGATCATTCTGTTAGTTTTTCAATCATATCATCGATAATCACTAACATTCATTTGCTTTTTTCTCATTCACGAAGAGACTTTAACGAATCACGAACTCCTAACCCTGCTTTTTGAGATACTGCCAATAATCTAAAAAAATTAGCTTTTGAATCCAAATTTGGCTTATTAAATTCAATCATCATTCCATCAAATTTTTCTTGCAATTTGTGAAAGAATCCCATCAGCTAAACATAACAAATAAAACTAAATATCCTGGAGTTTTACAAATCTGTACACTTCATGGAGATCAAACGCTCCTTTCATCGCTTTAAATATTCCATCTCTTTCCAAATCAATCATTCATTTACTCAAAGCAAATTTTCCAACTTCAAATGCTGATTTTCCATCAATAAGTAATCCTTTAATATCATCTGTATAATCCATCATTTCATAAATTCAAAGTCTTCATTTATATCCACTTCACTTACATACAGGACAAATATCTCAAGTTTTTGGATCTTTTCATGTTCACTCCATTACATATCATTTTACAAAGAAATCATTCCATTCTTCCTGAGAAATATTACGTAATTGAAGTTCTTTCTTTAATTCATCTTTATCAAATGTACGGAAAGAATTTTTTGCATTTCTAAATTTTACTTCATCCTCTGGTCTGATTTTTACTTTTTGACCACAGTTTGTACAAACTTTCCTTCAAAGTCTCTGTGCAATTACCAAATTGAAAGTACCAGCAATCATATAAGGTTCTGCACCCATTTTTGCCACCCTGGTAATAGTTTCCACGGCTGAATTGGTATGCACAGTAGAGAATACAAGATGTCAGGTCATGGAAGATTCCATCGCCATTTCCAAAGTTTCTCTATCACGAATCTCTCACACCATGATAATATCAGGGTCTTGTCTCAATGCAGATCTAAGTCATGAAAGGAAAGTAAATCAGATATCAGATCTAACCTGAGCCTGATTTAATCATAGCATTTTGTTTTCGACTGGGTCCTCGAATGTAGTAATATTTACTTCTACTTTATTAATATCTGAAAGAGCTGAATATAGTGTTGTAGTTTTTCATGATCCAGTAGGTCATGTATTCAAAATAATTCAGTTTGGATACGCTAAGTTTTTTTGCATAATACGTCAATTTGATCCCTCCAATCAAAGTGAAGAAAGAGGAGGAATTTCTTTTGATTTATCCACAATACGCATTACCAACTTTTCTCACCAAACAGTAGGCAAAGTATTGGCACGCAGATCGATTTCCTTATTTGTTTGTGTAACAGCAGAGACTCTGGCATCTTGAGGCAACCTTTTTTCATCTGGTCTCATCTGTCCAGACTCAATTTTAAATTTTGAAATAATGGAATCGTGAAAAGATTTTGGGTATTGCACCAATTCTTCCAAAACTCAGTCAATTCTGATTCTGATTCTACAATAATTTTCAAAAGGTTCGATATGAATATCTGATGCACCTTCTTCTACTCAAATAGTCAAAAGATAATCAAAAATCTTCACAATATCAGATTGAAGAATTGCTTTATTGAGTAAATCTCTATAATTAACTGTTTCTACGCTATTTTCTGGCATTTATTAATCTAGGTATATAATACAAAGACAATATTATTATACTCCAAAAATTTTTAAAAGCAAAAAATCAGGGACTTTTTTTTGATAAAAAAATTATTGCTTTTATATCCATATTTTTTATCTTTTATTTTGCTTTGTTTTAACAAATTAAAAAGATGGAAAATAAAAAACAAATCTGATATAAAAATGAAGAACTCGTAAAACAACATTATCTTAATCATTGATATGAACTCATAAAATGAAATTACACTATCCATTGATGAGAAATCGATCTTTTAATGAAAAAATGATGAGAATTGGCAGTAATTGAAGTAAAAACCGTGAATCATATAGATGAACTAGATAATTATATCACTCCCAAAAAAATCTGATTTTTACAAAGAACTTTGGAAAACTATCTTCAAAGCATAGATGAAAGCTGGATTGAATATATCAGAATGGATGTAGTTTTTGTGAAAAACAATCAAATTTTGGAAATTTATGAAGATGTCACGAATAGATAATTTTTTGAAATTGTATTTTGATGGTGGAATATTATAATTAATTATTATGTTTTATTTTTGACATGAAAATCTATGAATAATAAAAACTCACATAAAATATACATTTTAGATGCAATACTTTTCATATTTTTCTGAATGATAATCTGATGAGGTTTGATGATATGGAAACAGAATGCCGTTTTGAGTACTTTACTAGAGAAACATGAATCAAAATATACAAAATTCTGAGCAATTGATGAAATCCTGGAAAACGAATATTATGATGAAGATGTACTAAGTGGTTCAAAAGCTGATATGGTGGAATGAGCTTTAGTTTGATATGTAGGAGCCATTGACGACCCACATACAGTTTATTTAAGAGAAGAAGACAATACTGAACTCATGAATGAGCTCCAGGATGATGCAGGATTTGCTGGTATTTGAGCAGTAATTGAGAAGCAAGAAAATTACGTAGTAATTTCTGAAGTTTTGAAAAAATCTCCTGCTGCTAGAGCATGACTTTTACCTTTGGATAGAATTTATATGGTGGAAGATCAGACTTTAGAAGATTTAACTGCTCAGGAGGTAGTACAATTAATCAGGTGAGAAAAATGAACCGAAGTAAATCTTTTCATAGAAAGAGAATGAAAAAAATGAGAAGAAAATAAAAGATTTTTGGTAACAATCGTGAGAGAGGATGTTAGCATTCCATCTGTTACTTCTGAAGTAATTGAAAAAAATGGTAAAAATCTGCTTTATATAGAAGTTTCTATCATTTCTAATAAAACTACTGCCCTACTTTTGGAAGAAGTTAGAGAGGCTTTAGAATCTTCTGGAAAAATCGATGGAATCATTCTGGATTTGAGATGAAACAGTTGAGGATACCTAGAAGAAGCTGTAAAACTGCTCGGGCATTTCTTTCCAAGAGACACTCTACTCGTAAAAAGTAAATATAAAGCATACGAAGATATCGATCATGTTTCAAAGTGAAGATGAGAACTTTGAAATTATCCAATCGTAATTCTCGTAGATCAGCTCACTGCGAGTGCTGGAGAAATTATCGCTCTAAAATTTCAAGAAGAATGAAAAACTATAATCTGAATGCAGACTTTCGGAAAATGAAGCATTCAGGCTGTAGAAGATTTCAAGGATGGTTCAAGTTTGAAATATACCGTTTGAAAATGGTACTCTCCAAATGATGTGAATATTGATAAAGAATGAATTACTCCTGATATTGAAGTGGAGCGAGATTATGAAAAATATAAAGAAGACTGAACTGATAATCAGCTTGAAGCTGCAAAGGAGGAATTATTGAAATTAATTGAGTAAAGAAAAATTGTTCCCCTTTAATTAAAGGGGATACGGCGAAGCTGAGAGGATTTTGTACATCACGTTTAAAAAATCTTCCACCACAAGAGGTCTTCACTTCGCTAATCGGGGCAAGCCTCCTTTCAAAAAGGAGGACAAATTCTTGCTTCTTTCTCCCTCCATCAAGGGAGACTGAAAGGTTGTTTGAATGAGATAATGTTTATTTCTTTTGAAACTTAGACTTTATTTTATTCCATATCCATAACTCATATTTTCAATTATCTATATAATAAACTGCTCATCTAAATATATCTGTTAAAATTATATAAGTAACCAAAACTAAAATACTGTAAGACAAAAATTTAAATATATGTTTCCAACTAATTTGGTACCATTTTTTATAAAATCAATTCCACCTAGAAAAATCTGAAATATCTGACATAATATATGATCTATCATATAAATAATCATTAATTTCTTCATTTTCGTCCATATTGGGGTATGTTTTTTCTATAATATCGATGTAATTTGTTTCTTCGTATCAATAATATCGCTTTAATAATCATGCTAACTCAACTGCTTTTAGACAAGCCTCTTTCTCATAATAATCTTTTCATTCACACTTGGAACTATCTAATTTTTCAATTTCATAATCGTAATGTGTTCGGACAAACCAATCTGAATTATATAACCAATATATTAAGGCTACAACACTCGGTATACTAATAAAGAACCATAGCACTACCACCAATCTCCAAATTTTGGATTTTATGCAAGGGTTTTCTTTCATTTGAATAATAGTAAATTTATTAAATTTATCGATCATTTCTATTATTCAAAAATCAAAAGTAAAGTCAAACTATAAAATTTTCATTTCTTGCAACAACTTTTCATACTCTTCATAATCGTCTGGATATTGCTTTTTGAGAAACTTTTTGAGCAATTCTAACCAATTTCAAAAACTTAACTGCCCTGCTAAATCAGGTTTTTCTAATTGTTCCAATAATTTTTCTGTAGATTTCGTATCTTTTTTGAGCTGAACATTCTGGAGAGATTGCTGAAGTTTTGGATCCACAAACTCATCCATATTATCATATTGAAGCTTTTCCACAGTCAACGAAAGTGAAACATTTTTCATATCTAAACTATCATTATAATTTGCTTCCACCGTAAACGAAGCATCCTTGAAATTGTCCGAATTTTGCAAAGATTTCCAGTGCGAGATAATATCATTTTCTGAAATCGCTTGAAAAGACTGAGTAAATAAATCAGCATTTCCAGTTTTTCTCTCCATCGTGAAATAATAATTTATCCCCGTTTCGTGAGCCGTAAATTTACCATCATTCCAAGTCCAAAAATATTTAATCTGATCGATTTCAAGTGGAGAAGTAGCTCGCAGACTTCATATGCAAAGGTAATTTTTGTATGCAAAAGCCTGATGTAAATGTCATGAAATAATTTGTAAATTCGCTTGGTCTAGCCAATGCTGAGACAATGCTCTATCTCTAAAACTAAATTTCGCCTTTTGTCATGGAAACGATACTCATTCCACATAATAGTGGTGAATCAAAGTCAAATCTGAATATTTTTTGGTGAATCGCTCAACGACCAAGTTTAGCTGAGTTGAAAAAGTCAGATTTTTATTTTTACTTTTCATTTCTTCGGCATATTTTTCGTCTTTTAGGTCATCTATTCATGGAAAATCTTTTTCATCAATCTCAAGCATCGCAGGCAAGAAGCAGATATTTTTTCATTCAATTTCTTTCACGAATGGCTTAGTTATGAAGCAGATTTCATTGTCTTTATCTCATATTCTAGAAAGAATTTCAAAAGCTTTTCTTCATTCTTCAAAAACGAATGTATTTCATAGTCGGTCATGATTTCATGCCAAAATGTAGAGATTTTTTCACTGAGTGTATAGTTCGAGAAATAAATCGTAAAGCTCGAGAAGAGCATTTCTATCATAACTGAAATGATATACAAAATCTCCCAGAAAAATCAGATTTTTTTCTTCGTTATGCTCCTGAATAAAGGTTTTAAGTGAATTCAAGAGTTTATCTTTTATTCTTGAAGTTAAATGTATATCTCAGATAAGTAGCATGAATTGAAATTTTAGGGATTAAATTTTGATTACATAAGTTTCTTTACTCTCTCTCCTACAGCTTTCAGGCTTAAAAACTTTTATACTTTTTCATCCATATTTCTTTTTGAGATTCGCAACATATTCATCAAATCCAGGTCCCATAAATATTTTCGTACAAAATTTTCCATCAGGTTTGAGATATTTATCATAAACTCGTAAAGTCTGTTCTAGAAGCCCAATTGACCTAATTGCATCAGTTTCCTTATCCCCTATTGTGTTTGGTGCCATATCTGATTGGATGAAGTCAACTTGTTCAATTCCATTTTCAGCAAAAATTGCATTCACTTTATCCTGCTGTGTAATATCCTGAACATAAGTATGCATTCATGGTAGTTGAATTTCCACTTTTTTCAAATCAAAACCAAGAACCTGATAATCTTTCACATGCATTTTCTGGAGTAGAGAAATCGTGTATTGCATTCGACTTCCCGGTGCACAACCGATATCCACTACTGTTTTAGTATTTTTATCAATTAAATGAAATTTATTCTGAATCTCTTCCAGTTTGAAGGCACTTCTAGCTTTGTATCACTCTTTCTTAGCTTTCTTGAAATAGAAATCGTATGGATTGTATGTCATGGATAGATTTAAAAATATTTGTAAATCGTCATCCTGAACGAATGCCTGCCCAGCTAGGCTAGGTAAAAAGGATCTTGTGTGTAACACCTAAGATTCTTCGGCTACACCTCAGAATGACATTATGTTTATATTATAAATAAAAAATATATCCTTTACAAGAAGAAATTAAAAAAAGGACATGAAGATAAACTCCCATGTCCTAATTTTGATAAGATTAAATTTCATACTCCTCTGTTGCTTTCCATCCACGAGGAATGTACTTAACTTTGGAAATACAGAACCGTTTGTCCTTTTCAGGAAGTGCTGAAGGTGCCCAATTAACACCGTACACCGACATAGCAGGAGTATATTCCTGAGTGGGGACACTACCACTTGATGAACCGCAGTAACCTCCTGTCATTCCGTACTGGTTGCTAACTTCCTTCACTGCAGAGATAAAATCTGTCAAATTAGACGAGAATGTACCTCCATGAAAATACTCACGACTTCCGTCCGCATAGACTTTTTCAAGGCTCTCAACCTTAAGTTCAAAGGTTCCTGTAGTCACATCAACCTGACCTGCATAGGACTTCACAAGGATGTAATATCCATACTCCTTGAAAAACTTTTCCTCCAAATCTTTGAATGTAACCTTGGAATCTGAAAGAACTTTCAGGTTCGATACTCGTGGTTCAGGGAGTCGTGCTTCAGCTGTAAGGAAGAAGTTTATCAGTACATTCTGTTGAAAATCTTCAGCCAACGCATGTCCATTTGGCTTTTTCTTCATGCGAGCTGCAGAATTACGATCGTGAAGGTAGTTCTTGACCACACCCTTATCAATCAAAAGTGTATCAACTGCTGGCACTCCTTCCATATCATACTTGTAATGTGCAAGCATGGAAGTGTCCTGAGGACAATCCCAAATCTGAAGTTTTTTCAGAATCGACATAGAAGCATCAGTAGCTACACATTTTCCAAGCTTTCCTTTGAATATCGTAGAATCTTCTTCAACGATATACCTGCCTGAAAGCATATGACCAGCTATTGCTTCATGGAAAAGTGTTGCCGTTGCCGAATGATTAAATATCAAGGGATAAATTCCACTAGGCAACTGCTTACGATCAAGAGTGTAGAGAAACTTCTGAAGTTCTTGTTTCACAGATGGAAATTCAGATTTCAGAGCTTCAAAAGAAGTTGCCATCCGATAAACTCCATCAGTAAACATTCGCTTAGTTTTGCTTACTCCCCAAGGATCGATCGTGAATCGCATGATATCCTGATTCTGAATGATACGAGTACCATGGGAATCTACTACAATCCACACTTTGCGGTTTGAGGAGATTGAAGCATCAAGTTCAGCAATTGGAGCTGACAGATAATAATTTTTCAGCAATTCCTGAAAATCTGAAGCAAATTCTTTGGGGACTTGTTCAAGATTTGGGAGTTCAAACTCTTCATCTTTCATATGAGGAGCCGGAGATACCTCAGACTCTAAATAAAGTTTTTTGTCCTCCAAAGTAGAGCCATAAAATTCATCCAACAGGCCATCGATTCCATTAGCCAAACGAGCCCAGCCAGAAGTCAAAATGCCGTTGTAATTGGAGAGGTACGAATTCTTCAAAGAAATGGAATAATCTACTTGTTTTTCCTTTCCCTTATAAAAGAATGTAATTAGCATCTCTGGAGCATACTTATAGATTTCCGTACGACCAGGAACCGCATTCAGATAAGGGAGATTATACTTCTCCTCCCTCAAATAGGCGATACGAATACCTGAAATTTTAAAAGTTTTAATTTCCCCATAGGGATCTTCTTTCTTAATTCTCAGATTCATCGCTCTCTTCATTAAAACTTCTAAAGCCTTAACGATTGAAAGATAATTTTCTGTTTTCATATTTGTAAAATTTTGATTGGTATTTTGTTTAAATGAAGTAGTATATAAAGAAAAATTAGACAAAGTCAATAGAATATTCCCCATATTCTTATTTATTTCTATTAAAAAAACATATCTCGAAAGAACTAAAAGGCTCTATTTTATTTTAACCAACCGATTATCAAAATTTTACACCATCTTCTTCTCCCGTTTGCATATTTTTTACTTTATAAATTCAATCACTCCATTCTCATTCTCCTAGAATCACAACATAAGGAATTCATTTCTTATCAGCATATCCAAATTGTTTTCCTAATTTATCTGATTGATAGTATAATTCACAATTCTTACCTTCTTTTTGAAATTTATTCATAAGTTTGAGAATCTGTCACTTTGTTTGTTCAAAATTCAAGAATAAATATTCAGTTGCAGTTTTTTGTTCAGTATTTTTATTTTCTTCCCCAAAAATTTTAGATAACAGACGAGAAATTCAAATTGAGCCTCCAAATCCAGCATAAATATCTTTTTTAGGATTTAGGTATCCAGTTAAATGGTCATATTTTCCTCATCCACAAATAGAACCTAGTCATTCATCGCTTTTCAAAACAGCTTCAAATACAGTTCCGCTATAATAGTCTAATCAACGAATGATTTGCAAATCAATAACATAATTTAACTCTTCTCATGTATTCTGTTCCCAAGTTTCAAAGAAATTCAAAACTGATTTTAATTCTGCCAATCACTCAAAGAATAACTTATTTTCACTTAATTTATCGATTTCTTTGATTTCTTTTACTGTATATGTGCGAGAGATTATTTCATTAATTTTTTCTGCATCTGATTTTTTAATTCATGCATCCACAAGTGATGCAATAAAATTTTCAGCTCAGATTTTTTTTCTTTTATCGATATAAGAACAAACTACAGGAGTTTTTTCTTCTCAAATCAAATCATTCAAAAGTCAGATTATTAATTTTCTATTACTTATATGAAATACAGCTTCATCTTTTACTTCCAGCTTTTTCAGCACAGCATCTAAAGCATGCATCAAAGTTAGAATAGTTTCACCATCATAGTAAAGTACAGTTTTTTCGTCGTCTCTCCTCCAAATTACATCAATATCGCATTGCCAAAATTCACGATAACGTCCTTTTTGAGCTCTTTCTCCACGCCATACTGGTTGGATTTGAAATCTTTTGAAAGGAAAAGTCAAATCATTTTCCCAATCTAGTACATATCTAGCGAAAGGTACAGTTAGGTCAAAATGTAGAGCATAGTCTTTCAAATCACTAGCTCATTGAGCTAATCCATAAAGTCCAAAAATCTGCTTTCATGTTTCTTCTCAATTTTTTGATAATAGTACAGCATTACTTTCTACTGCAGGAGTGTGGATATGAGTATATCAAAATAATTGAAATTGATTTTGAATTTCGCTAATCAATTGGTCAAAAATGCGCTGTTCACTAGGTGAGTATTCCACAAATCCTGAAGGACGTAAAGCCATAATTACACAAAAAATATGTAAAATTTCAGTCTGAATGATATTTGATTGACTATAAAATTCAAGTTAAGTTTATTTTTTAGAAACCTTCTTCCTTTTTGATTTCTTATCTGATTCTACTGTTCTCTTTCTAGTTTTTTTAGCACTAACTTTTTCTCACTCTTCAAAACCATCTTCCTCATTTTTATTTTTTTCAATCAATTCTATAATTCAATTTTTCTTATTAGAACTACGAACAGTTTTTTTTGCATCTTTATCTGAAATCTTTTTTTTATCATTCATCGTCTCAAATAGCTCCTTTGACTTTATAGATAAGAAGAACTCATTTTCTATTTTCTTTTTTACTCTTCTAAGCACTTTTGCTGATATTATAGCAAGAATTATAACTAGAAACAAAATTATTCAATATGCAGCTGCAAGTATTCGATTTACATCGCATGGAGCTGACATTTCAGCAGAATGTAATGAACATTGCATAAAATGATAAAAAACATCAATTGTCCCTACTATCAAAATCATAGGTATCATATAAGAAAATAGCTCTCTCCAAAAATACCATCGATTTCTTTTTGTAGTAAGTTTCATTTTGTTGGTGTTTTATGATATAAATCACAAATTCAATATAAAAATATTATAAACAATGTCTAGTGAAAATTTTATTAAAGAAAGATTTGTTTTTATTAATATTTTCTTTATAAGAAAAATGTTTAAAAAAATCTGATTTTTTGAATGAAGAAAAAACGAATTATTGCATCATTATTTTGCTTATTATTAATCTGAATCGATCAATTCACAAAATACCTTTTTTATAATCAAGAAATTTGAAATCAGATTCCTTTCTTAGATCCTTTGTTAAATAAAGGGATTTCTCGATGAATGTCCATGCCAATGATAGTAATTTTTATTGTCAGTGTACTTTGTGTTTTATTATTCATTTTCTTATTTCATAAAAAATATATCACAATTCTTGACTTTGCATTATTAATGGCTGGGACAATCTGAAATTTAATTGATAGAATTTGGCTTGGAGGTGTGAGAGATTTTTTATCCATAGGAAGTTTCCCTGTATTCAATATAGCAGATGCATTTCTAACTTGTGGAGTAGCACGAATTTGCATCAAAGAAGCATTCTGTAATCCAAAAAAATATAAAAATTCATAACTATATTTCTATACTATTGTAATCAAAATTTTTTTCTCAGATAACTCGCCAATTCTTCATATTTTTTCTGCTCTTCATATCATGCAAATTTCCATGAATAACTGAGCATATCTACAACACTTTGATACACTTTTTTAGCTTGTTCCGATTCTAGTTTCCTAGCATCTGGATAACTATTTCTCAATTTTTTTGCATAATCGGCACTTATATCCTGATATTTTGATGGCAAATCTCACCATGTAGAGGTAAGTACTGCAATTATTGCATTTACTGCCTTTAAAGTCCTGATTTTATTTATCGCTTCTTTATCACTCAATCTATCATAGTTTTTATTGGCCTTTGCCTTATTATAATCTTTAGTAAATAAACCTAATTTTCACACTCATTTAAAATGTTCTTGCCAATACTTATCAAGTTTACTAATCTGGACTTTTTTTCACGAAGCTCCTATCATTTCATTATTTCACATATAAAAAGCCACATGAGTTATCTCATTCTTTGATTCATAAGTATTTTTAAAGAAAATCAAATCTCAAACTTCTGCATGTGGTAAATCCGTATGCATATTTCATGTTGATGAAAATTGTTCTCATTGCATTGCTGAATTTCTTTCCATTGTTATTCATACATTTCACAATACTACTTGCACAAATCTACTACAATCCGTTGGATCTCATGGTAAATCTCAATTTCATCAAAATTGGTATGGAGTATCCAAAAACAATTTCGCAATTTTTATTATTAAATCACGATCTTCAGCTGTTATTTTTGTTGCCATATAAATTTTATATAAAGTATAAAAGATCTGACAACTAGACAATATCTGTATTAGACAAAATTGCAAGCTTGTTTTATTAATTTAATCCCTAAAATATGAGCAACCTATAAAACGGCGTTAGTCATTTCTTTTTTTAAATTTCTTGCAATATTTTTCATAATTAATAGAATTATTTTATTTATTCTTATATTATTTGATTTACTCCTTACCAAATAATAATGTGAAAGAATAAAAATTTAGTATATCCAAATTATAATGACTGTATTGTTAATCTAGCGTGCAGTATAAGAAAATATTTTTGACTAAGTTATACTAATAATACACTAAATGATATAGATGTTTTATTAGAAAGTAAGCAACCCAAAAATGTTGTTGTGATATTATATGATGGAATGTGAGCAAATCTAATTAAAAGAATCATTCCTGGTAGTTTCTTATCTAAAAATATGATTAGAAGTTTTAGCAGTGTTGCTCCTGCTACCACAACGGCATCTACAATTTCAATGTTGACTTGATTATATCCTAAAGAACATGGTTGGCTATGATGGGATTTATACATAGAACCTGAAAATAAAATAGTTAGTCTTTTTACTAATGAATTAAAAGACACAAATATACAAGCTCAAGATTATTATGTCGCTATGAAATATTATCCATATCAAACCATTACAGATGAATTAAATCAAAATGGAGAATATAGTGGTATGTATATTTCACCATTCGGTGATATTAAGTATGAAAATTTGCAAGACATGACAGATAAAATATATAATTGCTGCGAAGAAAAAGGTAAAAAATATATTTATGCATATTATTCAGAACCAGATTCAACAATGCATGAATTATGAACAGATAGCGAAGAAGCAAAAAAATTATTTGAAAATATAAATAGCAAAACAGAAGAATTATGTAAGAAACTAAATGATGATAGCATAGTAATAGTTATTGCAGATCATGGACATTTAAATTGTGAATGAATTCTATTAGATAATTATCCTGACTTCAAAAATACTTTAGATGGAGATATCCGGATTGAAGGTAAACTTTGCACTTTCAAAGTAAAAGATGAAACAACATTTAAAGACTTATTTCAAAAATACTTTAGCAAAGATTTTTTATTATACACAAAAGATGAAGTAATAAACATGAATTTGTTTGGTCTTGGTAATGAACATGAATTGTTTAGAAAATCATTAGGTGATTATTTTGCACTTTGATATACAGACAAATATTTTAGATATTCTGAAGCTTCTCCAGACTTAAAATCTATACATTCATGATTCACTGAAGATGAAATGTTAATACCACTAATCATTTATCATAAATAGGGAAGTAAATTTATTCTTGCTCTTTTACTTTTTTCTCTATACGTTAAATAAATAAAGCTTATGCTGGATAAGTAACTTCGTATACAAAAAAGAGACGGCATTTGTCGTTTCTTTTTTTAGTTTATTAAGATTTAAAAAGAATTTAATTAAAAACTCAAAAATCTTTTTTAAGAATAAATTGAAAAGTAATGAATTTTTTCTATATTATTTAACTGTTTTATATTTAAATTCATATATAATTATGATTTCAGATTATTCAGAATATCCAAAATTCTATCAATATTTCATGCCAGTTCTTGAAACTTATTATGGTTGAAGGAAAATAACAGAACACGATGCAAAAAAAGAAATACAAGAAAAGTATTTCCCTAATTATTCAATTGATGTTTTAGCATGAAAATCTAATGAACCTCTCATATATTGACGTGCACACCGAGCTATTTATTATCTATTTGTTTGAAACTATCTTTCTAGGGTTGAAAAATGAACTTATAAAATAACTGAAAAATGAACAAACTTTCTTAAAGAATGAAAAACAATGACCTTAGAATACCTAAAAAAAGATAGTGATTTTATTAATTCATCATTTCACAAATGAAGAGATAAATGAGATAAACAAATTCATAATAATACCTCATTAAACGATGAAAGAACTCCTGAAGAAATTTTTCAAGATTCTTTCAAATTAATAGAGGCACCAAAAAAAGATGAATTACTTGAAAGGTGTAGAGAAGTTGATCCTTATGCTTTTGAAATAATAGTTGGAATACTTTGTGAAGCTATGTGATATTGAACTTTTATCGAAACAAAGAAATCTCATGATGGATGAGTTGATGGAATTATAAAATGAGATTCATTATGATTTGATAAGATTTTCATTCAGGCAAAAAAATATTGAGAGAATTCAATTGTTCATTGAAAAGAAATGCAAGATTTTATATGAGCTCTTGTATCAAATTGAGTGAAAAGAGGTATATTCTTTACTACATCTTCTTTTGATAAATCAGCAATTAAAAAAGCAGAAGACTCAACAAAAACATGACATAATATAATATTGATAGATTGAAAACATCTAATCGATCTTATGTTTAAGTACAATGTATGAGTACAACAAAAAGAAACATATGTCATAAAAGATATAGATGAAGATTTCTTTGATAGTTTTGTCTAACATATAAAAAAATTATATCTATGAAAATGGTATATTGATTTAAATCAAATTTACATAACAACATATTAAATGACTCTTTCAGAGCAGACTCAATATCTACAAAAACTCATAAATACTGACGATTTAAATAAACTTCAAAATATTGGAGAAATTTATCAAGAATTGATAGATTGTATCACTGAACATAATCGCCGTTATTATCTCCAAAATGCTCCAATAATTTCTGACTTTGAATATGATCAGCTTTTCAATTTTCTCAAAAGAATTGAATCTGAGTTCCCACAGCTAATTACTTCAAACTCCCCTACTCAAGCCCTAATTTGACAAGTAAGTGAATGATTTGAAAAAGCTGACCACAAAACTCCGCTACTCTCTCTGGAAAATAGCTATAATACCGAAGATTTGAAAGAGTTTGATGAAAGGATTCAAAAAGCTCTGACTAAAGAATGAGTTTATAAATATTTCTACATCGTTGAGCCTAAATATGATGGTCTATCTGTAGAACTGATTTATAAGGATGGAAAATTCAAACAAGCAATTACTCGTGGAGATGGTTATGTATGAGATGACATTACTACTAATGTGAAAATGATAGATAATATCCCAAAAATTCTGAATCAAAATCTGAAACTCCTTCGTGTCAGATGAGAGATTATGATGCCAAAATCTGTTTTGAAAGAGATTAATGAACAGAGAGAATTAGATTGATTAGATCCCTTCTCAAATACTAGAAATGCTGCTGCTGGAAGTATCAAATTACTTGATAGCGGAGAAGTGAAAAAAAGAAAATTAGTTTGTTTTGTGTATGATTTATTAGAAGCCGAAGATGAAAATTGAAATACTATAGAACCGGACTTGAAAGATTTATGATTTAGCCAAGTGGATTTATCGTTTGGTAAACAGACGATTTGATGAATTCAAGAAATCTGTACAAGAAGCGAAACTAGAGCCGAATTAGATCAACTAGATTATGATTTCGATGGATTAGTTATCAAACTCCAGGAAAATAAACCTACTAAAGTTGAACTAACAAATGAAGAAAAAAATCAGACTCTTTTTCCTGTTGAGTGAGAAACGGCTGAAAAAACTGTTTCACTCCGTAAGATTTTATGATCTACACAGCACCATCCAAGACGAGCTATCGCATATAAATTCCCTGCACAGCAAGCTAGTACTCAGATTTTGTCTGTAGATTTCCAAGTTGGAAGAACTGGAATTATCACTCCTGTCGCAAATTTACAACCTGTACAATTAAGTGGAGTAGAGATTTCCAGGGTTAGTCTACATAACTTTGATTTCATAAATGAAAAAGATATCAAGCTCCACGATTTCGTATGGATTCAAAGAAGTGGAGAAGTAATTCCATATATCACAAGTGTGATTAAAGAAAGAAGAAGCTGAGTGGAAGAAAAGATTTCTGCTCCATTATTTTGTCCTGCTTGTAATTCTCCGATTATAAATATTGAGATACATTACTACTGTACCAATCCTGAATGTCCTGCTCAGATAAAGGAAAAACTGATTCATTTCTGCAGCAAGGAAGCTATGGATATTCAATGAGTTGGAGATGCGATTGTGGATATTCTGATGCAGCAACACTTGATTCATTCGGTGGCTGATATCTATAAATTATCAGATATTCAGACACAGATTTTTCTGAAAAAGATTCCATGAATCTGAGAAAAAATGCTATATGAAATCGCTCAGCAATTAGAAGAATCTAAACATAAGGAACTATGGAGAAAACTTAATGCACTAGGAATCCCTAATATTTGAAAGAAAACTGCACAAGATATTGAGAAGTTTTTACAACAAAAATGAGCAAAAAATCTGACTGAAATTGAAGAAATACTGACAAACGAAGAACTTATGCTTCAGATAGATTGAATCTGAGAAAAGACAATTATCGCTTTGAAAGAGTTTTTCGCAAACAAACAGGTTAAAGCGATGCTGGAAAAGTTGGAGTGATTAGGAATGAATTTCTCTGTATCGTCATTCTGAACCGAAGGTGAAGGATCTTATGTGTGAAGTTCCCAAGATTCTTCGTCGCAAGCTCCTCAGAATGACAACAAGGCATTCTCCATCACGTGAACTTTTCAATTCTCTCGTGAAATGATAAAATCTGAAATGGAAAAGAATGGATTTATTTTTCACGAACAACCTAAAAAAGATACAGATTTCCTTCTCTGTGGAGAGAAAGCTTGATCCAAAAGAGAAAAAGCTGAAACATTGGGAATCAAAATTTACGATTCACGGGAAGAAATTGTGAAAGTCTTTCCATTCTTGTGAAATTTGAAAATCGAAGAAAAAAAGCCTGATAATCAAAAGCCTAATCAGCCTAGTCAGATGAGTTTATTTTAATTATGTTTTTCTTTAGTAAAATCTAAATCAAAATAGTATAGATTAGGATTCTCAGGATCCACAAATACATCAACTGTGTCTCAAACTGAAATTTTATGACCATTGCAAACTAAATATGGATTTATTGGTCATTCTTTTGCTATTTCTATATATTTCTTCATAGCATTAATATCTTGTTTCAATCATATCTTTTTAAATAATCATGGATCGTTTGAAAGTTCCATTTCTAAACGATTAAGATTATCGTTAAGCTGTTTTATTGCATTATCTTTATCTGACAAATCATAAGTTACTCCATCATATTTTACTTTCATTTCTTCTACTGTACGTCATCCATGCTCAGCATCCTTAAAATATTCACTTTTATAAACATTTCATGTTTCATCTTTTACTTCTAATCGATATAAGTAATATCATGAAGAATCTTCATCTCAGCTAACATAAGATTCTTTAACTGATGAAACTTTTAATCTTTTTAGGACTCAATTTCATTCATATTTAAGTTTTTTAGCCTTACGTTTACGTAAATAGTCTCATACAAAAATGTATATAAAAATTAATAAAATTCACCCAACAACTACATATCATATTATGTCTGTAAAAGAAAAATCTTCCATCCTTTTTTATAAAAACTAAAGTACATCATTTTATACCAAATATTACAATAATTTCAAATTGATAATCAATCAAATATAAATACATTCAAAAAAGAAAAAGCTGACTTTAATTTTTTATAATCAATGTCTGAAATATTATTTTTACTTGATTACTACTCCCCTCATAAATGATGAATTGAGAATGTTTTTGAACATTTGATAAATTGATTACTAGAGAAATGATACAAAATCACATTGATAACTTCTCGCTTCCAAGAGAATTTGAAAGAATATGAAAAAGTCTGAAATCTAAAAATTTATAGAGTTTGAAAATGAAGAAAATGATTCTTTTTCAAGTGATTTGTGAAAGCTTGTGAAGTTTTGAGGAAGAATAAGAATATCAAAATAATTCATAGTTCAAGTTACACTTCCGCTATTCCAGCCAGTATTTTAGCTAAACTTTTTCACAAAAAATCCGTAGTTACCATTCATGAAATTTTTGGTAAATTACGAAAGGAATTGAAACCACGATATTCTCGCCGAATTTTTGAATTATTTGAACGATTGATGATTAAATTTCCACATGATATTTATCACTGCGTATCGCTCTACACTTTGAATTCCTTACGTGTAAAATGATGAATTAGTGATAAGAAATTACATCTTATTTATAACGGTGTAGACAATGATTTCTGGGATATAAAAAAAGTAAAAAAATCTGAAATAGACCAGCGGAAAAATAAATATTGATGGAATGATTCATATCTTATTTCATACTACGGTCACGCCGGAAAAACTAAATGAATTGATTTGCTAGTGGAAGCTATCCCTCAGATTTTGAAAGAGAATCATGACTGAAAGTTACTCTTTAATATCATTCCATCCAAAAGGAGTGAATCCATTGTTGAAAGAATCAATTCCATATCAAAGCAATTAAAAGCTGAGAATAGAATTCAGATTTTTAGATGATTTTCCAAGGAAGATTTGAGAATTTTTGTGGCATGTGCAGACGTAATTATCGCTCCATCTTTGGCTGAATGATTTGGATCTGTACATTCAGAAGCTTGTGCTATGTGAAAAAATCTGATTACTTCAAATCTTGCTGCAATCCCTGAAGTTGTGAGTGGAAATGTAATTTTGATGTCACCGCCAAGTGAAAAATGAATCTGTGAATCAATTCAGAAAATTAGAAATTGAAATTTCGATAGAATCCCAGAGAGGAAGTTCAGTTGGAATGATATGATCGATAAAATTATAAATTTATATAAATTTTAACTTGACATTATACAATAAATTGTTATATTAATTTTGCCATTAAGAGTTGAGTGGCTAAAATAAAAAAATGTTGAACTTTTAAATTTTCGATTATGGATAGACAATCTGATGATCATAGAGTCCGTCCTCGCTGTCGAGACAGACCTATTTAAAGACATCATTAATTTTACTAAGTTCTGCATGCACCCCACTGCTTTCAGGGGGTGCTTTTTATTTTAATCCTATTGAAAAATAATAGTATAAATTTATTCTAAGTCCAGGTTTTAATTATTCTTTGAATATAATGGATTACTCACAAGAAGCATTAAATCAGCACAAAAAATATCGCTGAAAACTGACTACCCTACCAAAAGTACCTTTGGAAACAAAAGATGACCTAGCTACATACTATACTCCATGAGTAGCGGCTCCATGCTTAGAAATTGCTCAGAATAAGGATTTAGCCTATGACTACACTTGGAAAAACAATTCAGTTGCGATTGTTTCAGATGGTTCTGCTGTTTTGTGATTAGGAAATATCGGGCCAGAAGCATGACTACCTGTAATGGAATGAAAAGCCATTCTTTTCAAAAAATATGGAAATATCGATGCAATTCCTATCGTACTAAATACTCAAGATCCAGACGAAATTATCAAAGTAGTAGAAGCTATTGCTCCGACTTTTGGATGAATAAACCTGGAAGATATCGCTGCTCCTAATTGTTTTTATATTGAAGAAGAATTGAAAAAGAGATTGAATATTCCTGTATTTCACGATGACCAACATGGAACTGCTATTGTAGTTTTGGCATGATTAATCAATGCTTTAAAATTAAAAAATGCTGATTTTTCATCTCAGAAAATCGTAATTTCTGGAGCTTGAGCTGCTGCGATTGCTATTTGAAAATTATTAAAAAAAGCCTGAGCTGAAAATATAATTTTCCTCGATAGTAAATGAGTGATTCACGGATGAAGAACAGATTTAAATAAATATAAACAAGAAATCTCCCCTTGGAATATCGAACAGATTTCATGAACTTTGGATGATGCAATCAAATGAGCTGATATTTTCATTTGAGTGAGTAAACCTGGATTATTACACAAAGAACATATCCAATCCATGAATCCAAATCCAATCATTTTCGCACTAGCAAATCCTACTCCTGAAATTATGCCAGATGAAGCAAGAGAAGCTGGAGCTTTTATCGTAGCTACATGAAGAAGCGATTTTCCAAATCAAGTAAACAACGTTTTAGCTTTCCCTGGTATTTTCCGTGGAGCTTTGGATGCAAGAATTCCTCAAATTAGTGATGAACATAAAATAGCTGCTGCTAAAGCTTTAGCAAATTTTGTAAAAAATCCAGACCGCGAGCATATTATTCCTTCTGCTTTCGACCAGTGAATAGCTAATACAGTTGCAGAGGCTGTTAAAAATATAAAAGAATAAAAGAAGTTTTCATAATTATCACAAACCAAAAAATCCTGTGCCACTCAACACAGGATTTTCAAAGATTATTCTTAGTAGCTTAATACATTAGAAAGCATTTTCATCTACTACAGTTTCATCTTCTTCAGCCTTAGCTTCAGTTGCTTCTGCTCTTTCAGCTTTATTGTACATTTTTGTTGGATCCTCCTTTGCAAAATCAACTTTAATAGCTCTTCCTCGAACTTCTTTTCAATCCATTTCAGCTTTAGCTTTAGCTGCATCATCTGCATTAGCAAATTCTACGAATCCAAATCCCTTACTTCTTTTTGTCTCTCTATCTAGATTTACTCTAGCGAATACAATTTCTCCATAAGGTGAGAATTCTTCTCTGAGGTCATTTCCTCTCATTTGCCAGTTTAGCCCTCCAACAAAAAGTTTAGTTTGGCTAATAATCATTTCTTCACTCATTTAACCTAACAATATAACAGATAAAATACGTCGTTTCAAAATACGACAATCTTTGTATATTGTTTCCATACACAAATACAAATCTTTTTTAAAAAATTTTTCAACCAGAATTTTTATGCTCTCAAAATTTTCATTCATAACTCTTGCTCCCTAACAGAGAATCATACACAATTATGTTTAGATAATTTTTTACCATCTACAGTATATTTATCTCATTTACGACTCAATCATGACGCTCCAAGAGTTATTATTTTATTATCTTTTGTTTTTCATATAACAATTTCTACATGACCTATTTCCCTTTTTACATCTGGATCATAATGCCATGGTCGCATCAACAAATCTCAAGGTTGCATTCTAGACATTTTTACTTCATTTCCATTATACTTAGAATCCAGTGACCAAGTATTTTCTCTCTGCCAATCTTGCATTCACAGACAATATGCCACAAAATGAGAACAATCTATTCATGTTTTCCCATTTTCTCAAAGAAGTCATCATAACTTATATTCAGTTCAAATCAAGCCAACTCATTTATCAAATATTTTTGAAACTTCTTCTAATCTTTCACGAGAAACTTGATTTTTCCAAGTCTTAATAGCATGATTTATAACAGTACTATCATCTAAACCACTTGAATCAACTTTTAACATTTGAAAAAACGAAGAATTACTTTCTTTTATCATAATGTTATACTATTAGATATTTAAAACAACCTCTAAATAAAAAATAATATTTACACACTAATAATATACTAAAACATCTTCTATTATCAATCAATCTAAAAAAGTCTTCAAAAATTTGACATTTTTCAAAAAAATATATATAATATTAGTGTAATTTTATTTCTCATGATTTATAAATGCCAGATAACAAGAACCAATGAGTAGAGAAAAAGAACATTCCTGAATCACATAAAAAACGTTCATTTTTTTGATGATCTCTTGATGCTAATTCAAAAGATTTTCTAGATTTTCGTTATAACACACAAGAAGAAATCGATAAATTAAATGGGAAAATGACTACTACATGAGATTTAGATGAAATCATGACGAAAGAAAAAGATAAAAATATGGATGATGAATCAAAATACGCAGAAAATAATATAAATCCTAATGAAGAAAATTGATACACCAATAATGAAACACTAAATGAAGAAAATAATGGACCTATCGAATGAGAAATAGTAGATGATCCAGATAAAAATGATGAAAATATTCAGGAATCAGAAGATGAACAAACAATAGACAGCAATAAAATCGAAAATATAAACAAAGAACAAAACAATAAAAACGATCAATCAGAAACTGAAAATACATTTGACAGTGAATCAAGAGATAATGAAAACTATAACGAAAAAACTGAAAAAAAAGATGACTGAAATTCTACAAATTTTTTTGATCCTTTTGAGATAAATATAGATGAAGATGAAAATAAAAATAACAAAGAGATTGTCAAAGAAGAAAAAGATGATAGTGAAATCTTTGATCCTTTTAAACTAGATGAAGAAAACAATAAAAAAAATAATGAAGAATCTGAGGACAAAGATAAAAAGGAAAATTTAACTGAAGAAAATATAGAAAATAATAAGAAAACCGATTTAGGAACAGAGATGAATAACGAAGATGAAAAAATACACGATGATAATGAAAATACTGAAATTAGCGAGAATGAGATTTATGATAAAATAGAAGAAAATAATAATGAAGATAAAGAGGAAGATAATAAAAATTTTGAATGAATTTATGATCCATTTGAATCAGACAATAGTGAAGAAATCGAAGAAGCAAAAGAAGAAATAAACGAAGAGAATGTTGATAGCGAAGAAATTGATGATGAAGAGAATGTTGATAGCGAAGAAATTGATGATGAAGAGAATGTTGATGACGAAGAGAATGCTGATGACGAAGAGAATGCTGATGATGAAGAGAATGCTGATTATGAAGAGAATGCTGATGACGAAGAGAATGTTGATGACGAAGAGAATGTTGATGACGAAGAGAATGCTGATGACGAAGAGAATGCTGATGATGAAGAGAATGCTGATTATGAAGAGAATGCTGATGACGAAGAGAATGTTGATGACGAAGAGAATGTTGATGACGAAGAGAATGTTGATAACGAAGATATAGTTATCACTCCGCCCATTCCAGCAAATCCAAATCAAAAAAACAAAAAAGAAGAAATACAAGAAACCAAAAAAATAAAAAAGAATTCAGCAACATGAGAAACGATTACCGAAGAAGAAATAAAATTAGAACAATGACAAGACATGTCAGATACAGAAGATGACGAAGAATATCAACCAACCGAGGAAGAAATATTTGAACAAGAACCAGAATTTTTTGCTGATGATGAACTTAGTCAAGAATTTATGCGCTTAGTACAAAATGTTCGTGGAACATTTAAGCTTGAACACAAAGACTGAGAACAGAACCCTTATTTCAAAATCATATGATGAAAAACTGATAATTCTATTCTCGAATACTTATTTTACTTAATCGAGGAAGAAAACGAACCTATAGATTTGTATATCAAAAAAGTAGAGACTGACCAAGAAACTTGAGAAGAAAATGAACATTTAGTTCAATTCTCATATAACGAAGATAAAGAATTAAACATATTCGTAGATGAAGTAATATTATATGAAAAAATCAATAAATCTAATTCAGATAATATAGAGTATAATGATACGAAAGCGATACTTGAGAAATTCACGTTCTTAACTGAAAATCATTACGATAAATTAAAGTCTGAAATAGATAAACAGCGTGAAGAAAGAAAAAAGAAAAGACAGCTACAACAAATTTTTAAAGGGTTTTAGTCCAAAACATATAACTTTTAATTATTAATTATTAAAACCATGACTGATTTAGAACAGAATGCCAACCCAACTCTAGACAATGCTGAAAATATAAATTCAGATGTTGTCCAAACTAATGAATCGAATATCAACTCATGAGAAATTAGCGAACCAGAACAAGCAAATCCTAATTTCCTTGAAAACACTTCGAATGATGTTGTAGATAACAATCTAAACGCAAGTGGAGAAATTGGAAGCTCATCAGAAGTTTTGTTAAACAATACACCTGAAGAGAATCAATTATCTGAAAATTTAAATTCTGCTCCCGTATCTGAAGTTTCAAACGATGAAGTGATTTTATGAAAATTTGACAATGCCATGATCAATAACAACGAAGAAAAAAATGAGCCTCAACAAATTGACAATTCTTTACTAGAACATTCTATGACTTTAGACAATTCTACAACAGAAGAAACAAATGTAGAAGAAGAACAAAAAGCTAAATTAGCTCAAAAAGAAAAGCTTCTACAATTGATAAAAGTTCATGAATCCAAAGCCCAAAAAAATTGATTTACAAAATGAATTTTATCAGGAATTGTACTAACAATTTGAATTGTTGCTTTATCATGTATCTTCGCAAAAGATCAGATTGTGAATTTACTCGGTAATAACGAAAATCCATCACTTACAGCAAGTGTCGTTGACTTAACAGCGAACAATAATGAAGAAATTGCTAATAAAGAAAATGTAATAGAAGATGAAAATCTTGAAAATATTGAAGATATTAACTCTGAAGAGGACTTAAATGAAGTTTCTGATGAAGAAAATTCTGAAGAAAACTACCGAGATTTTGGTGATTATGAAAATGAAGAATCATTAAATGAAGATGTAGATAATACTGAATCTGACGAAATTATGAATGAAAATTCTGAATATGTTGAAGAAACATTGCCTGAAAATAATGAAGAAATTGCTGATGAAGAAAATGTAGTAGAAGATGAAAATCTTGAAAATGTTATTTCCGAAGAGGAATACGAAAATCTTGATAACGAAGAAGTTGCCAATGAAGAAAGCGTAAGTGAAGAAATGACGGAAGATAACAATTGATACAACATTACTTATGTAGATTCTGAAGAAGCCGCTAACTGGGTACTTCCATCTCACTGTTCTGATTTAACATGTTATGGAGAAAATAAAGAATTTACCCCATGTTCATCATTCAAAAAAATTGATAATCTTGATGAAAATGCACATCGTATTGGAAATAATTGAGTATGTAGATATAAAGATGCTTCAGAATTAGTTTATGTCGAACTCAAATAATTAAATTTTCAAGAATATAAAAAGTCTCCATATTGGAGACTTTTTTCTTATTTAATGAATTATAATACTATGTTTAGAATCTTTCCTGGAATATAAATCACCTTTTTAGGATCTCATGATGACAAATATCCATTCAATTTTCAATCAGATTTAACTGCATTCATTACATCATCTTGAGTTGCATCTTTGGAAACCTCGATAGTTCATCTAACTTTTCCATTAAATTGAACAGCCATTTTCACTAAATCTGAAGAAAGTTTACTCTCGTCATATTTAGGCCACTTAGCATTCTTGAATATTGAGAACTCATGACCAAGTAATGACCAGAACTCCTCAGCTAAATGTGGAGCGAATGGAGCTAATAAAATAACGAATTTCTCAAATACTTCAGTTGGAATAGCTTCACATTCAGTGAACGAATTAACCAATATCATAAACTGAGCTATTGAAGTATTGAAACGGAATGCATCAATATCTTCTGTTGTCTTTTTGATAGTTTGATTAAATAATATTTCTACATCAGCAGGTAATTTAGCATCCGGAGAAACCTTATCCCATAATGCTACAACCTTATCCAAGAATTTTTTAGTTCATCTAAGTCAGTTTGTATTCCATGAAATATATTGATCAAATGGTCACATAAACATTTCATATGTACGGAATGCATCAGCTCAGAATTCTGCTATTACATCATCAGGATTCACTACATTTCATCGCCTTTTGGACATTTTACGACCATCTTCTGCCATAATCAGTCAGACTTTTTCATATCTATGGAATGGTTCAGTTTGAGTTACTACTCACAAATCATATAAGAATTTCTGCCAAAATCTCGCATAAATCATATGTCTAGTAACATGTTCTGCTCATCATACATAAACATCTACATTCTTCCAGTACTGCTCTTTCTCTGGAGCTACAAACTGCTTATCATTATGTGCATCCATATACCTAAGCCAATACCAACTACTTCCAGCCCATCCTGGCATAGTATTTGATTCTCTTTTTGCATCTTTTCAGCAATGAGGACATTTTACATTAATCCATTCGTCAATATTTGCTAATGGTCATTCCTCTGTTCCTGTTGGTTCATAATTTTCTACATCAGGCAAAAGAAGAGGTAATTCTGACTCATTCATTGGTACTACTCCACAATCTGGACAAAGTATTACTGGGAATGGCTCTCCCCAATATCTTTGACGAGAGAATACCCAATCCTGAATTTTATAATTTCTCTTTACTCATCATAAATCTCTTTCTGATAACCAGATTTGCATTTTCTTGATAGCTTCTTCTGAAGTTAATCATGTAAATTCTCATGAATTTACGACTATTCATTTATCAGGATAACATACTTCACATTTTGCAATAGCATCATATTCTGGATGATTTTTATCTGCAGGTGCAATGCTCTGAATAATTGGAATATTGTGAACATGAGCAAAATCAAAATCTCTTTCATCATGTGCAGGAACTGCCATAACTACTCCCGTTCCATAATTTGCCAACACATAGTCTCAAATATAAACTGGGATTTTATCTCCATTAAATGGATTGATTGCATAAGCTCAAGTAAACTGCCCTGTTTTTTCTTTTTGAAGTTCAGTTCTCTCTAATTGAGTTTTAAATTTAGCCTGTTCCTTGTATTTCTCAACTGCTCATTTATATTCATCAGTTGTAATTTTATCTACTAGTGGATGCTCTGGAGCCATTACCACAAAAGTCATTCAAAAAACTGTATCAACTCTCGTTGTAAATACTTCAAAATAGTCTTCAGAATTTTCCAAGAACATTTTGAATTGAGTTCATTCTGACCTACCAATCCAGTTTCTCTCCAATTCTTTCATACTTTCATCCCAATCAAGTCCATCCAAATCTTTAATCAATCTTTCTGCATATTTTGTAATACGTAAAACTCGTTGACGCATAGGTTTTTGCTCAACTGCAGATCCACATCTTTCACATTTTCAGTCTGCTAAATCCTCATTTGATAGTCATGTCAAACAATGAGGGCACCGGTTGATTGGTTTAAAATCTATGTATGCCAATC
The DNA here is from genome assembly GCA_946408385.1 of uncultured bacterium. Classification (GTDB taxonomy): domain Bacteria; phylum Patescibacteriota; class Gracilibacteria; order Absconditabacterales; family Absconditicoccaceae; genus UBA3291. The sequence continues at coordinate 171,700 of CAMJSB010000001.1, forward strand.
TCTGATTATTTAATTCTTTTTTTAAATCTTCTCAAGATAATCATTTTTCTTCCAATTTTTTTTCTAGGTTTTCTATTGGCATAGCTTTATCTAATTCTTCATCATAATAATGATTGTAAAACTGTAAAAATATTCGTTGTGTCCACCTAAAATATTCAGGTTCAGCTGTAGAAAAAGATCTATCCCAATCATAAGAAAATCAGATTTTTTCAAGTTGTTGCTTGTAATAATCGATATTTTGCTGTGAAACTATTTGTGGTTTCATCTTTTTTTCCATAGCATACTGCTCAGTTCATACTCAAAAAGTATCAAATCCCATTGGATGTAAAACTGAATATCCTTCAAGCATCTTTTTACGAGCTAATGTATCAGAAGCCACATATCATTTAGGATGTCAAACGTGAAGTCCTGCTCCACTTGGATATGGAAACATATCTAGGATATAGAATTTTTCTTTATTTGAATCCTCTTGAGTCTTATAAACTCATTCATCTTTCCATCTTTTCTGCCATTTCTTTTCCATCTCAGACCAATTAATTTGCATCAGATTTTTATAAAAAATTTAAAAACTTTCTTTGAGAATAGATTTTCAAAATATAATTGCAAGAAAAAAGAAAATTTTATCACTCCCCTTCCTCTAATTCTTTAATCTGGTCACGAATAACCGCAGCATCTTCAAATCTCCATCCTTTGATAGCTTCATCCATCTGAGATTTTAAATCTTTCATAATCAAGTTCTTTTCCGCTTTTGTCATTCTTTTGAGGCGTTTAACTTTACCACGAGTAAATTTTGAATTTTGCTGTTGAACCAATTCTTCATCTGTCTTTACTGATTCCAAATTTTTTACATTTGAATGAGCAGCTTTTGGAGTAATATGATGTTCAATATTAAAATTATTCTGAATCCTGCGGCGACGATAAGTCTCCCACAATGATTTTACCATCGATTCAGTAAAACTATCCGCATAAAGCACCACCTCACTGTTTGGATTTCTCGCTGCACGTCAAATTATCTGAGTAAGTGATGTTGTTGAACGCAAAAATCATTCTTTATCCGCATCGAGCACTGCTATTAATGTTACTTCAGGCAAATCTATTCCTTCACGTAAAAGATTTACTCAAACTATTATATCTATTACTCAGGTTTTTAATTTTTTGATAATTTCCCATCTATCCATAGTCTGAACTTCAGAATGTAGATAGAAAGCTTTATATCATTTTGAGATTAAAAAATTTGTAATCTCTTCGGATGATTTTTTTGTTAATGTGATAAGTAGGATTTTACCTCATTTTGAAATATGTTCATCAAACTTTTTGAGCATATGATCCAAAAAAGCGTCACCTGACTCAGATTGAGATAATTCCTCAAGTTCTTCTGGTGACTTTTGCATAAATTGAGAAAGCTGATTTGAATATTTAGTTTTACTCATTATTTACGAATTTTTCAAAAATAAGGATTTTCTACAAAATATAAGTATAGAAAATTTATAATTCGTTGCAAGAGAATAAATTCCACTTGAAAATCCCCATTCATTTGATATAATTTTATCTGTCAGATGAATGCTGGCATGGCTCAGTCGGTAGAGCGCACCCCTCGTAAGGGTGAGGTCACGAGTTCGATCCTCGTTGCCAGCTGACCATTCAGATTTTTATTACAGTTAATATTAAAATGGCTTCAAGGACAAATAAACAAGGAATTGCAAAGAAAAAAGCTCAACTTCAAAAACAAGCTAGCAGAACTAAATGAGCTAAAAGATTTGAATATCCAAAGAGAAGATTAGATTTAAATGATGGTAAAGATTGGGGAGCTATCGGAGTAATGACTAATCCAAAATGAAATACTTACCACTGGTTCCTTAGAGGTAGGAAAGTTTGTTGGGAAACTAGACTTAGAGTAGATCCTGACGGATATAGATTTATCAAAACTCCATCTTGAGGTTCTGAAATGGTTTATGTACCTGCCAATGGATGGACTAGAGGAAGACTGAGAAAAGTTCTCACTATGAAAAAGTAAATTCAAAAAATATTTACTAAATACTACATAAGTAGGATTGACAATCATTCCTACTTTTTTCATCTTAAATATTAAGTTGAAAACGAGTCAACCTTATATATGATAATACATATTTACATAAAGATACACTATATGAAAATTAGAAATCAGATTTACCTTTTAAGTTTAGCTTGTTTAACTTTGAGCGGATGCTCTCATGTACAACCAGTTATAATCGATGAAAACATAAATTATCCACAAAAAATAAATTTAACTGGAAATGGATATAGTAGATTATCGTACCTTTTGGAATGAGTAATTGATTTGGGAAAAGATTCAGCTGACACTCGGAATAAGCCGCTAAGCTCTGATGAACAAAAATGAACTTTCATATTCAATATTTTGAATAACAACTACATGGATAAATACGAGAATCAAGAAGAAGTCTCAGAAAATCCATACTACCCTATTTTAGAAGATTCATTTATTCCAAATGATTGAGATGTACATGATTTTGTTTTCCCTGTAGATAAAGAAGTAAAAGTAGCATATAAAAAGTCTGATATCGATCAGATTTTAAATGAAATAGTTTGAGATACTTTGAAGGACTGAACAAAAATTATACAAGACTGAATGATTTTGAGTGGAGACAATTATTTGCTTTTCACCTATAAATATTACGGTTCAGATTTAATAGGTAACAAATGAAGAGCGACAAGATTTGAGATAGATAGCATAAATCAAGTTTCAGAAAAAGATGTTGAAGTAAAAGCTAGATATCTGGATGATGCCTTGGAAGATGGTGCAAATTATGAAGAAAATGAATGTAATCTAACTTATCATATCAGCAAAAATCCGTGAAGTTTCTTCGGATATACAGTTAATGAATATATGTATACATGATGTAAATTGGATCAAAATTATATTGCTCCAGATTTTCCAAGTCAAATGGTTTATGGAATGAATGATTGAATTTATACAGATTTTATAACTTTAAAAAGAGATTTCGAGACAAGAGAAAAAAATATAGATCTGAATTGAGATTGAATTGAAGAATATTTTGCGATATGACCTGATAGTCCTAATTGAACAAAAATTCTATGAATTAATGGAAATGAATGATATAATTTTATTTATGATTTTTCTGGAGATATTGTAAATGATTATAATGAGTTGAAAGATTGATTATTCGCTGAAATGTATTTTGAAGATTTAGACTGAGATGAAAATAAAGAAATAATTGTAGCAATTTGAAATAAAAAAACTTGGATTGGAACAAATATTTATAAACTTTGATGAGAAGCATGATTTACAAAATTGTGAACTATTAACTGAAAAGATTATTTAGATTATGACTCTGAATCAATGACTATTCATGCTCCATACTCAAATAATTGAATATGTAAAAGATACAACATAAATAATGAGAAAATTCATGAATCATAAAAGAATCTTTACAACAATAAATCACAAATACTACAAATAATACGTTTGATATTCCACATTATCTCTAGGAGATTGTTTTCATTCAGCAATATATCTTCTAAACCAAGTTCTCTGTTTTTTGGCCAGATAATGTGTATTTTTTCTTAGTAATTCCTCCATTGTATCATAATCACATTCTCAATGAATATATCCCACAACTTCTTTATATCATATTCCCTGCATAGACTGTAAATTTGAAGAATATCACCTATCCAAAAGTCATTTTACCTCATCTACCAATCAATTTTTCAGCATTTCCTTTATTCTCGCATTTATACGAATATTGGTTTCCCCCTTTTCACGCCAAAGCCCAATCATTAATAGTGGATGTTTAACAGGTTGATGAAAAAATAATTCTGTCTTAGTTTTTCACGTTTCATGATAAATTTCTAGAGCACGAATTATGTATCTAGTGGCATTTGGATGTAACTTTCCTGCCTCTTCTGGATCAATTTTTTGTAACAATTTATATACATATCCAGGCTCAGAATTCTCTTTTTCTTGTAATTTATCACGATATTCGTAATTCGGTGCACACTCTGGCATCTGAAAATTTTTGTAAATTGTATCGATATAAAGTCACGTTCATCATACTATAACCGGATGTTTTTTATGTCAAAGAATTTCTTCCACCTCATTTTCCACATCATATTTCCATTGTCATGCTGTATAAGTTTCATCGGGATCTACAATATCAATCTGATAATGTGGAATCTTTTCACGATATTCTAATGGAACTTTATCGGTTCAAATATCCATTCAACGAAAAATCTGCCTACTATCTGCAGATATTATTTCAACAGGAAAAAAATCTGAAAGTAATAATGAAAGTTTACTCTTTCATGTAGCCGTTGCTCACCAAATAATTATAGCTCAATCTGAAAATCTTTCTAAAAAATTTTGACAACAATTCTTTACATCATGTAAAATATCCACAATCTCCATCCAATTATTTCATCTTAAGATAAACTATTTCATCAATCCAAAATTTTCTGGTCTAAAAATTGGATGTTTAGAACATTGACTCGATATACAATAAATCCTAAAGATTTTCCATCCTCAACCATTATCTCCTGCTACGAATTCCCAAGTTTCATCAAACTGCTCATGTGTCGACGCTAATACATACGAAATATCAAATGTATAAACATCTTTTCATCTATATGTATCTGTCGTTTTTTGTATATTTTGAGGCTTTATTGATTGTCACTCTATTCACTGAAAAAATGGAATCATCTTAGACTTACTAAAATACTGTCTTATATTCTTATCTCTTTGCGCCGTAGTATCAAATAAATTAAATGATTCATCAAACATTCAATTGGACATATAATCAAAGAAAGTTTGAATCAATTTTTCTTCATTACTAGGATTTCCTGCCATCTCATTTTGTGACACATCTTCCGTGGGTGATGTTTGGTTTTCATTATTAATATTTGATAAACTAACTTCTCAAACAAAATTACCTTCATCATTTATACTCCAATGAACTTCTTCATTAAACGATGGCTCAATAATTTGAGTTTCTAATTGTGGACGAATTATAGCTTGATAAAAAGAAATACAAAATAACAATAATGAGCATCCAAAAAATATTCGTACCCAAAGAGGAATCTTTCAATCAGATTTCTCCACTTTATCATTTACAACAACTTTCGAATTCGATACCTTTTCAATCAATGCTTTTTTTTTCGCACGATTAGCCTGTGAGACAATAGCTACAGCACTTGCCTTAGTCGGCTTCAATTCCGTTTTCCTTCTCTTAACTACAACTTTTCTTGTTGTTTCTTTTTTTTCTATTGTTTTCTTTTCTGATATTTTAGAAGCAGATTTTTTATCTAATGATTTTGAAGTATTAGATTCAGATTTTGTTGTAATTTTTATTGTTTTTGTAGGCATTGAAACAAAAGGATTAAAATAAAACCAATTAATTCATAATACTATTTTGTACAAAATATGCAAGAATGTTTTTTTATCAAATTAATTGTTTAAAATCATCTAAACTATTAAAACTTTTATACACTGATGAAAATCTTACATAAGGAACAGGATATTTATCCTTTAATAATTCTAAAACATCATCTCAAATAACACTTGACTGAATTTCTGATCACTCACTTTGCCGCTTAATTTCAAGAGTATTCAATAAATTCTCTATTTCTTCATTAGTAAAATCTGTTTTTGCAAACGACAAAAGAATTGCTTTTTTTAATTTTGAACGATCATACATCTCCTTCGATCAATCTTTCTTTATTACCATCAATTCTGTCATTCATACACGCTCAAAAGTTGTGAATCTATATCCACAAACCTCACATTCACGACGACGACGAATTGTTTGTCAATTATCAACAATTCTAGAATCAACAACTTTTGTGTCTGGATTACTACATTTTCCACATTTCATAATACTCAAAATTTAAGGATAAAATTTAATTTTTAAATACTAATTAGCTAGGAATCAAATATCTTTTATTGTAATATGTGATATGTTTTAATACTCAACGCAACCGAAGAAAATCCTCAATTGAAAATGAATTTTCTTTTTCCAGTTCAGATTTTTTTCATAATTTTTTCAAAAATTCCATCCAATTTTCTTTCAAAATTGAAAAGAACTCTTTATTGTCATCAAATTCCACAAAAATAGAAAAAGCAGATCAAAATTGTTCTAACAAAGTATCAATCAATTTAGATCAGACAGCAAATAATGAATTATCCCAATTAAGAATATGTAATACATATACCTTTTTCAATAATGTTAAATTAAATTTAGACTTTTCTTTATCCTTATCCTGCATATTTTGTAAGTATTTATAATAAATAAGGAATCAGAATAAAGTTTCACGCAACAATGCTAAATGCTGTAACATCACAGTATCATTATATAGACTCTGAAATTTTTTCCATGGGAACATTGATACAATTTCACGGAATAATTGGACATCAAATGCATATAACGAATTTTTTAAACGTACAGCATCCTGTTCAGTGAAAGCATTTTGCAAAATTTTTAAAACATTCTCTCACAATTTAAAATTAGAAAAAATAGGTTCATAATACTGATATACAAATTCATTTATTGGCAGTTTAATCATCGGAGAGATTTGATTTACATATTGAGCATGAAACCAATCTAATAAAACTCTATTTTTTACATACAATTTTCAAATGCGAGGATTACAATCCTGAAGCAATGTGGATAAAGCTATTTCATCTTCAGACTTTAATAAATATGCTGTAGCTTTTATTGAATCTGATTTAAGAGGACCAGCCGGAATAAAAAATTTTTCCTTTCATAAACGAATTTTCTTATTTACAAATTGATAATAAGCTTGATTTTTTGTATAGATCAAATGGGACATTCACGAATATTGAATTGCTTGATCCGTTTTAAAACGCACATCAAAATACTGTATTAATTCAGAGATCAATCTTCACTTAAAAAATCTGAAAAAAAATGTATCTGCCCTAGAAATAGAAAGTCATCATAAATAACTTACATAAAAATTCAAAAACTGTTCCATAATCTTAGATTCTTTCCTTATACTTGCTGGGATTTGCATTTGATCCAACTTATCTATATCATCTCAGATTTCCGACATCATTTCATCCAATTCTTCATAACTATCTTGATTCTGCAAACGCATATGAGAAACATACTGCTTTACCCCTTTAAAAAATCATTTTTTAAAATTATCTGGATCAGTTACATAATCGAGAATGAAATCTAATTCCTCCTCATTTTTCATCAATAATGTCAACTTTTTATCCAAAGTTTTTTTATCAAAAATATTAGAAACCAAACAAGAAATTATATCTCATATATCAGTTTCCAAAAAAAGATATTTCAAATGAATATCCGCAGGAGCTATTTCAAAAAGTAAAGTTTCCTCAATTTCTGAAAATTTTGAATCAAAAATTATTTTTTCCTTATTTTGTAAAAAATTTCTCTGAACAATTGATGGTTGGGGTCAGAACAACCATTGATAAAACTCATTATAATAACTTTCATTTCATCTACTAAAATCGACATATAGATTATTCACACGTCTCATATAATGAAACATCATAAAAAACACATCTATATGAACAAGCATTTTAGTTCTCAATCTATGAATCTGTGTTTTATCTATTTTATGTTTCAATTGAGATGCTACTATTTCAAAAAAATTAAAATACAAATCAATAAACCATTGAAAATCAGATTTTTCATCCATTCACGGAAAAACCTTTATCCTAGCAGCAAACAAAAAAGTCAAAAGATAAAACGTATAAATAGCATCCACAAAAACATTTTCCTCTCATTTATCAAAAGCTTCATAAAGATACAAAGAACAGAGCAATGCCATTCCATTCGATGTATTTCAAATACTATAAAATTTATATCAATTAAAATTTGCAGCTGCTAAATAAGAATAATATGAATCTGTCATTTTAGACTGCATCATATCCTTATGTACACCTAATCACAATTTTCATTCAAAAACATCCGTTGCAAGATCAAACAGATTCAATCTATAATTCTCAATGATTTTTCTATCAATAATAGTAAAAAAATCTTTAGCCGATATAAAAGAAACAAACATCGAGGCCGGATTGAGCGTATCTTTAACCAAAGAATCTGGAAAATATGACAGTAAAAATCTCCTGAATAATTGCATAATTCTTACTTTGTTCTAAATTTGACAACTATTTCTTTTCAATATTTGTAACCTTGATTGTATAAGACAAATCAGAATAAGTCTTTGGATCATTAAATTCTACTACACAAGTATCAGCTCAATCACTATCTTTTTCCATTCTTACTATTACTCATGTTCAGAAACTACCCACATTAACCTCCATTCAAATCTCTGGTTCATCAATTTGCATAGCATTCTTCATAACTACAAGCGGATATGATTGCCAATTATTAGAATCATATTCGGCGCCATAAAGTTCTTTTCAATTTATCTTTCACTTAAATTCTGCGTCTACTTCCGCTCATCTAACAATATCTTCAATCCAAGCTAAATCTCCAGCATCTCATACCACAAAATCTTTATTTCACTGCTCCACCACACTTCAATCACTAAATGTATATTTATAATCTATAGATACTAAATCTGAATCATCAATAACCTTTGGCCCACATGCAGCCAATGCTAACAAAGATAAATAACCTCCTAATACTAAAGCTCTTTTTTTATACATTTTTATTAACTATTATAGATATAAAACAAATAACACCAAGATGTCTATATCTTTTTTTCAGTGATATGCAAGTGAAATTCGCAAAAAAGTAGACAAATGAATAATGTTGTCTACATCTCAAAAACGATTATACTACAAAATAGCTTATCTTAAAACAAAACAGAAAATATCTCTTCAGTTTCTTTTTGTTCTTTTTGTGTCAAACTTGTAGATGTTGTCTTTCTAACAGATTGCGTACTATTTTTTGCCTGATCACCCAAAATTACACTATCATCATATGATGTTGCATCTATTTCTACCCACTCATCATCCTCAGATGTATCTTCCAGCGATCAATCAAATAAATATATAGAATTTTCTTTTCAAAGGGGTTTATGCTGTGTCTGCAATATAATTTTTTGAGGAGTTGAATTATCTTCACCATATTCTACTGTTACTAAAATATCAGTATCATCACTTAAATTTTCCTCAATATATTTATTAACAACTCACAACAAATCTGACTTTGAATATCATGTTAATGGTCAAGGTTCTTCTACGTCATCTCTCTGTTCTAATTCTGGAAATTCCACAAATCTCACTAATTTTGGAAATGCCTTAATTGTTTGACGAGTACCTCTATTATCATCGATATCTTCTTCATCTTCAACATTCCTAACTGTATTTTCCCCATTTTTAGATTGAGCTTTATCATCATTTCCATACTCATCATCGATATCTAATTCATAATCAGAATTATCTTCATCTTCTTCTAAACCAATTTTATCTCAAACTTCTGAAAGATTTAATTTATAGTTATCATAATCCAAAAATTCTTCTCCAGATCACATCCAACCAGCCATTCTTTGAGGAAATGTTCTAATATTATACCACAATCTAGCAGCTCATGATGGATTAAAAATTCCATAAATTAGAAAAGCTAAGGCTAATAAAATTAATATAAATATCAGCCTTTTGATCCATTTTCTCAAAAGCCATATCAAAAATATTATCACAAGAATCAAAATAATCCAAACTACTACCTGCATAATAACCAATTAATAGAAAATAAATCTAAGAATTTTATATAATTCTATTATAAACATTTTTTCAATAATGTCAAATAAAAATGTTTTTAAAAATTCTAAAAATCTGAACCTAAACTTGAAAAAAAACAAAAATTTTCTACTATCAACTCAGTTTTTACAATATTTAAATTTTCCATGTCAAAAAGAATTCTAACATGAATCAAACCAACAGATAGTCAAATTCACTTATGAAACTACTTTTGAGCCGTCGTACCATTCTTAAAAATGGCAGAAGAAAATCCTGATGCTGAAATATTCATGTTTTTAGCGAATATGCACGCATTGACTGCACTTCACGACTGAAGCGCGATTAGAAATAACTCTATAAATATAGTAAAACTTTACGCTGCTTGTGGAGCGGATTTAAATAGATTTTATATCTACAATCCTGCGGATATCCCAGCTCATGCACAAATGAATTGGGTTTTCTCATGTCTAACTATTATGTGAACTATGGAAAGAATGCATTCATACAAAGAAGCCTTGGCTAAGTGAAATGCATGAACAATAAGTGTAGGGACATTCAACTACCCTATTTTGATGGCTGCAGATATATTAATTTACGATGCTGATTATGTACCAGTTGGAAAGGACCAGAAACAGCACGTAGAATACGCCAGAGATTTTGCAGAAAAATTTAATAGAGAATATGGAGAGACTTTCAAAATTCCTGAACCATTAATTGATAGCAGAGTAGCTACAATAATCTGAAGCGACTGACGTAAAATGTCTAAATCATACAACAACTACATTTGACTTCTCGATGATGAAAAATCAGTTTTGAAGAGAGTAAAGCAAATCCCGACTTCTACTCAAACAGTAGAAGAACCAAAAAATCCAGATGAATGTAATGTTTACAATTTATGTAAATTATTTCTTACTCCACAAGAAGATGAAGCTCTCAGAGCTAGATATCAAAAAGGTGGATTAAGTTTCAAGGAAGCCAAGGACTACTTATTCGAGAAAATTATGGAAACATTGACACCAATTCAGAAAAAATACGCTGAAATTTCTGATGAAGAAATTATCAAACTATTAAAAAAATGAAAAGAATCTGTAGCCCCAATCGCAGAAAAGAAAGTGGAAGATGTTTACAAAAAAGTATGATTCATATTATAAGAATTCTCTTGATTTTAAGGTAAAAACCTATACTTAATAAATATTATTTTTATATTTTTAACACATAAAATATGTCAGATAGTGTATCAGTAACATCACATCATTCCTATGGATCTCGCCTTGGAAACAGTTTTAAAGCTATTTTATGAGGAATTATCCTCGTCATAGTTTCAATCATATTACTTGCTTGGAATGAGAATCGTTATGTAAAAACCAAAGCTGGAATAAATGAATGAAAGAATGAAGTTCAAGAAACTGTTTCTACACAAATCAACCCAGATCTTGAAGGAAAAGAAGTTCATCTATACGGTGAATTATCATCAAATGAGGAAACTTTACAAGATAATATGTTCTGAATCATAACTAATGATCTGAAATTAAAAAGAACTGTAGAAATGTACCAATGGGATGAGGATTCTGAAGAAAAATGTCATGATAACCTATGATGAAGTGAAGATTGTACTATCACATATACCTATGACAAAAAATGGAGTGATGATGCCATTGATTCTAACAATTTTCAAAAATCTGAATGACATGAAAATCCATCGAATCGAGAATTTACTTCAACTACTCAAGAAAAATCTCCAATTACTTTATGAGTATACACTCTTTCTAACACATTTACCAACAAGCTAACAGACTACAAAACCATCAATTTAAGTGAACAAAATATAAAAATTCCTGAAAAATACCAAGAAAAAACAGACTCTACTACACAAGAAATTACTACAGACAATGCAATAGAAAACAATAATGACAATTATTTATATTGAGACTATGAAAATACCAACACATGAGACACAGAAGCTACAGATAACACATCAGAAAACTCTGAAACTAACGATACAGTATCTGTAAATTCTAATGAGAATTTCCACATATACGACAGTTACATCTATATTTGAAAAAATCCAAATGAACCAGAAGTCTGAGACTTAAAAATCACATTTTCATCTGTAAAGCCATCCACAGTTAGTATAGTATGAAGACAAGTTGGTAATGAATTAACCACTTATACCACACCAAACGGAACTACCATTGCTTACTTAGAACAGTGAAATATAAGTGCAGATGATATGTTTTTGCACGCACAACAAGCCAATAAACAAATAACTTGGCTCCTTAGGCTTGTTTGATTATTATTAATGTATTGTGGATTTGCTTCCATGTTCAAATTCATTGAAACTTTAGCAAAAGTTCTTCCTTTCTTAGCAAATATCATCTGATTTTGAACTGGAATTATCGCTTTATGACTCACATTAGTCGTATGATTCCTTACCATATGAATAGCTTGGTTAGCTGTTAGACCTGTAATTTGATTATGTTGTTTGATTGTTGCTGTAGCTGGTATATTCCTCATTATTAGTGGTAAAAAAAACAGATCTTCTAATAAAGAAATCTCCGATAAATAATTGAAAGCTAAAATTAAAGAAAAATTCTATAAAAAATCCCTGATTCAAATTCAGGGATTTTTAATTCAATCAAACTATTCTACATATTTTAGCACATCTTCAAAAATTTCATCCACACTCCTATTCGCATCAATATGCACAAGCCAACCATTTTTTTCCACCCATCTTAATCCAGGCTCAGTTTCATTATGAAAAGCTTCAATTCTATTTTTTATCGCTTCAATATTTGAGTCATCTTCACGACGAATAAGTTCTCATCCACACTTATCGCAGTTTCATCAGACTTTCCCTCAATTTGCATTATTTCAGCACTTTCCACATACTATTCTAGATGCTAAACGCTGATAAACAATTTCATCTGGCAAATCAAAATGCAAAACTACAAATTCACGACCAGCTTTTTGCATTTCTTTACATATAGCCTGAGTCTGTCATATTTTACGCAAAACTCAGTCCACAAGTAAAACATCTCACTTTTCTACAGTTTGCAGAAATACATTAAAAATCGATACAGTAACTCCATCTTTTATCAATTCTCATGATTCTACCGCCTTTCTAATATAATTTCAAATTGCATTATCATTGCTAGAAAGAGCACGTAAAATTCCTCATGTTTCAAAATATTTAAACCTATTTGGAAACTTCTCCATCAACAAATCTGCCTGAGTTCATTTTCCTGATCATTGAATTCATGATAGAAATATATCTTTCATGCTATTCAAAATAAATATAAAACCACATAGTAATATTATATACAAAAATATTTTAAATGCAAAAAATCAGCAACAAACATTCATAGAAATTTTCAATGGAAAATGTCAATTCAAACATTCAATAAATCTATCAAAAATTTTGCATTTTTTTGCTCAATGGAGTATAATCAATTATCATTTATATCTTAGGAAAAGAATAGTAATGCTAGATGAAAACACGTTTCCTCTAATTGCAATTAAGAATCTAACTCGATGATATCCAGACTCAAAACAACCTCTATTCAAAAAATTAAATTTTGAATTATTCAAATGAGATTTTACTGTAATTATCGGTAAATCTGGAGTTTGAAAATCCACTATCGTAAAATTCTTAATCTGACAATTTAGGCCTTTCGACAGAACCGTATACTACAAAATGGATGATATGGCTCGTTATACTGATGCTGATATCCAAAATTATAGAAGAAAGATTTGAATTGTTTTCCAGGATTATAAACTCATTGATGCTTTATCTGTAAAGGAAAATATAGTATACCCACTCAGAATTCAATGAGATGATGATAATACTATTCAGATGAAATATAGAAATATCACATCTAAATTACACATAGAAGATATAAATAAACTTGATTGTAATGCTCTCTCAGGGTGAGAAAAACAAAAAGTAGCTATTGCCAGAGCTATGGTTAATAACCCTGAATTTATCATTGCTGATGAACCAACTGGAAACCTAGATTGGGAATACACACAAGAAATCGGAGATTTATTAATTGAAGCAAATAATTCATGAAACACTATCCTATTAATTACACATGATGTACACCTTTTGGACTATATTAAATCAAAAACTAATGTAAACGTTTTTCAATTATGATAAGAATTTTTATTTATTGCTTTTTGCAATATCCATGACTAAAAACAATCAAACAATAGATGAAAAAGATAAGTTATACAACGAGATTGTAAAATATTGCGATTGACTTTGTATTGCTAGATATCTTAAAAATGAAGCAAAAAATGCTCTCAAATATTTTCATGAACACAAGCTTTCAAATATCAAAAAAAATCTGAAAGAATTTTCTGATTACCTGATATTTCTAAACACAGAAAATTGTCAAAAAATTGAAAATTTCCAAGAGTGAAAAGAAAGAAAAAGAAATTTAAATAATTCTTTATCATACTTTTATAACTACGAAAACATATCAGATTCTGATCTATCTTCAATTCAAAACAAAATTGAAACAAATTCATATGAAACCATCACTTTAATGCAAAGTATTAAATGATGTCTCATTTTAACCATAGATGAATTTTGTAACGCCACTCCGACAAGAGTTGATATAATGCGTTATAATTTATGAAAGAAAAAATCACAAACCAAATCAAAGTTAAAATAAGAATAAGCTGGAGAAATTCTCCAGCCTATTTTTTAATTTTACAAATCAATGAACCGATTGTACTCGGGATGATCCTCCATAAAACTTTTCAAGCAATCTCTTACATCATCAGGATTCACCTGTGAATAAGGGAACCAACCACAACTAACCTTACAATATTTCAGAAAGGCTTTTAGTGCTGTTTGATTGACGATATAGCTATTCGCCACTTTTTCCAATTTCTCCATAATATTACATTTTATTTTTGTTAATAACGACAAGATAATTATAACTTTTCACACAAAAAAGTCAACTTTATCACAAACATCCAAAAATTACTTGAAAAAATCACAATAAGTATTAAACTTTTAGCAGTTTAAATATATCATAAATTATGCAAATTCTAACATTAGAACAATCAAAAAAAGCTAAACAATATTTTAAGTTAGCATGAGAAATTGCAAAAAATGCTACTTGCGAAAGATCTAAATGCGGATGTGTGATAGTAAAAGATGATAAAATCATCTGACAATGATATAATACTCCACCACATAACTTAGAATCTCAAAGAAAATGTACTTGTGATAAAAATTCTTATCATAGAAAAGTAACAGATAAAACATGCTGCATACATGCCGAACAGAGAGCAATTATGGATGCTTTAAGAAATTATCCGAATAAAATTGAATGAGCTGACTTATATTTCATACGCCTAGATAAAAATTGAAATATGTCTAAATCCTGAAAGCCATACTGCACAATCTGTTCCAAAATGGCATTAGATACTTGAATTAAGCATTTCCTACTTCGACATCCAGAATGAATTACTGAATATGATACCGAAGAATATAATTTACTTTCATATCAATACACTGAATAAATGATTTGAATATTTGATTCTGGACTTTGATGATTATCCGTACGAAAAGAGCTAGCCAAACTAATGCCAGATCAGAATTTTTTTTATATCGCAGATTCTGCATATTGTCCATATTGAAGAAGAAGTCCTGAAGAATTACAAGAAAGATGTAGAAAATTGACTGATTTCTTGATCGGACAATGAAACTGTGATATAATCGTGGTCGCATGCAATACTGCTACTGCAGCAGCTATCGAAGTTTTAAGGTCAGAATATTCTATTCCTTTCGTATGAATGGAACCTGCTATTAAGCCAGCTCTATTACATTCCAAAACATGAACCGTCGGAGTCTTAGCTACATATTGAACGTTTAAATGAGCTCTTTATCATAGAACTCTCACAGAATTTCAATGAAATGTGAAAGTAATAGAACAAATTTGAGATGGCTTAGTCGAACTTGTAGAACAAAACAAAACTGAAAGTGAAGAAGCCAAAGAATTACTAACAAAATACCTCACTCCAATGATTGAATCAAATATTGATCATATCGTTCTCTGATGTACACACTACCCTTTTCTAATACCTATGATAGAGAAAATTTTGGAAGAAAAAAAAGTTTGAGACAAAATTATAGTGATAAATCCAGCTCCAGCAGTTGCATTGCAAACTCAGAGAGTTTTGAAAGCATTAGAACAACATAACAAACAAAAAAAAGAAAATATATTTTATTCTACCTGAGATGAAAAAATTTTGAAAAACTTTGTAGAAAATATAATAAACGAATTTCCAGAACAACATAAACACACAACAAATACTAAGAATTTCAAATTTAACCACCTAAATATATAATCCATTAAGCACTAAAAACATTTATTTTTTCATATTCATTTCTGGACTGAAACAAGTCAAACTCCCACTCCATTCCATTTCAAAATTACAAAACTTCATTCATAATCTTTTAATCTTTCATCAATCAAATCTCTTTTCTCCATTAGTAATTTTAATTGTTCATCGTTTATTTCAAGTACATTTTGAGTAGCTAAATGTCCAAAAATCTGAGCAATTCACACGAGAGGAACCACTTTTTGAGAATTATTCTTTTTATCTTCAAGGATTTTGAATATTGGAAGTCAGATTTCTATACTTGGGATTCTATTTTCAAAATGAGATTGAATTAGTGATTTTGGAGCGATGTTTACGGTATATTTTGAGATGAAAAAATCTAAATCTGAAACTGGAGAAATTCACCAAGTAGAAAGTTTTTCCCAGATTTTAACCTCTCCCAGTACTTCGTACTTTCCCTCTCCTATTAGGAGAGGGGTAGGGTGAGGTTTATTTCAGAATGACTGAATTTTCCTAAATTTTGCAATGAAAAATCCACCAGTTCAGTGTACATGAGGCCGTAGTCTGGCAACTTTTTTAGCATTTTCAGCTGATAATATTTCATTTCATCTCCAGCTACAAATTCAGTCAGATTTTTCTTCTAATGGAACGGGCAATAATTCAATCTTATCTCAATACTCTTTCAAAACTTCTGAAACTACATATTCATTTTCTAATACATTAGTCGTACAAGTAGAATAAACCAATTCTCCTCAGACTTTCAAAGCTTTCAGTCATGAAATGAGTAGCTGAATCTGCAAATCTGAAAGTTTTTTTGATTTTTTTTCGTCTCGCTGTCGGACTTTTTTATCAGATTTGTATTGCATTCATTCTCACGAACATGGAGCATCAACGAGAACTTTATCAAAAGTTTCTGGAAATTTATCTCAAATAACACATCAATCTTGATTGATTACTCAGACATTGAATATTCCACAGCGATGAAGATTTGATTCCAAGGCTTTTTTTCTTCATTGGTCTATTTCGTTGGAAATTAGGAATCACACATTATCGTCATTCTGAGGAGCTTGCGACGAAGAATCTTGTGTGTCACCTAAGATCCTTCACTGCGTTCAGGATGACAAAAGGGAATCTGCAATTTGAACTGATTTTCCTCCTGGTGCAGCACACATATCCAAAACATAATCTCATTCTTCAACTCCAAGCATTTGCACACTCAAACTTGCAGCCATTTCCTGCACATAGACTAATCATGCTTGATGCAAAAAATGACTTCATAAACTAGCAGATTTTAGATTATCTTTTCTAGTCGCGAATAAAACATCGTTATATTTATTTCAGTTATAAGAAAAATCTGGCTCAGACAAATCTCGCTCATTTGAAAATGTGTAATATATAATATTATGTAAATCAGATTTTTTATTTTTGTATCAACGATGATTTAATAGTTTTATACTTTTTTTAACTGGATTATTATAACATTTTTCAAACTCAAAAAATTCTGACTCATTCAAAATCTCTTTTACCATATCTAAATATGAAATACTTTTCATGATGGTTGGAATAAATTAAACAAGTTCACTTTTGTCATTCTGAGTGAAACGAAGAATCTTGTGTGAAAACCTCTCCCTGCACTTCGTGCTTTCCCTCTCCTATTAGGAGAGGGGTAGGGTGAGGTTTAGTAACACAGAATTTTTATATAGATTTATATTTGAAAAAAAAGTCTGAATAGATAGATTGAAATGTAATGAACATTTATATTATGTTACAAACTAAAAAATGGCAGATGTAACTAAATCTCAATCTTTAGCGAATAGATATCGTCCTCAAACTTTTGATGAAATGATAGGACAGCAACACATAATTTGAATTCTGAAAGCTAAAATGCAGTCAGATTCTTCTTCATTGCAAAATTACTTACTATGTGGACCTCGCTGAACTTGAAAAACTACTTCTGCAAGAATCTTAGCGAAAGCCATAAACTGTTTAGACCCACATGATGGAAATCCATGCAACAAATGTGCAAATTGTGAATTGATAAATAGCTGAAAAACGACTGATTATATAGAGATAGATGCCGCTTCAAATACATGAGTAGATAATGTTCGTGAAGTGATAATTGACCAAGCTGGTTATCAGCCTATTTCTTTGAAAAAGAAAATATATGTGATAGATGAAGTTCATATGCTTTCTACTGCAGCATTCAATGCTTTACTCAAAACTATTGAGGAACCAAGTGGAAATGTATGCTTCATTTTAGCGACTACTGAATTACAAAAAGTACCTCAAACGATAGTTTCTCGTGTGCAGGTCTTCAATTTCAAGAAAATTCCACAAGATGAAATGGTCGCTCATTTATGAGAAATTTGTAAAACTGAATGATTTGAATTTGAGAATGAAGCTTTGGAACTGATTGCTACGATATCGGAGTGATGTGTTCGTGATGCTATTAAATATTTGGACCAGGTAAGTGTTTTAGGAAAAGTTTCTACTGAAAATGTAAGTCAATTCTTATGAATTTCTACTGATGCTACGATTAAATCATTCTTTGAAGTAGTTAAAACAAATGATAGAAATCAGATTTTTGAGCAGATTGATAAATTAGCTCAATGAACAGATTTACAGCAATTTGCTAAACAATGTATTGGATATATTGATGCTCATATAATGGATGATGTAGATTTTTATCTCAAAGTTTCTGAAACTTTTTCTGAAATTATGAGACAGGTAAGATTTTATCCATATCCAGCAGTGCTTTACAAGATAGCTTTCAATAAGTTTTTGAATGGTGATGGAGAAGTAGCTCCCGTAAAAGTAGAGAAAAAAGTTGAAAAGAAACCTGAACAAATCTCCCCTAGCCCCTCTTTATCAAGAGGGGAAAAGGACCACACAGATAAAGAAAGTTCCTCCTTGATAAAGGAGGGGGACCACGAAGTGGTGGAGGATTTGAAAAAATCTGATTGAGATTTGTGGGAAAGAGTAATTAGTCAAATTCAATCCTCTACTACCAGACAAGTTTTTAAAGACCATATGACCATTGATAAAGTTACTGATACTGAGGTTTCTTTGATACATGATAATAATATGATAGCAAAAACTATGCTTGAAAAAGAGCATAAAGAAATTGAAGCATTATTGGAAAAAGAATTAGGTAAAAAAG
Organism: uncultured bacterium; assembly: GCA_946408385.1. GTDB lineage: Bacteria > Patescibacteriota > Gracilibacteria > Absconditabacterales > Absconditicoccaceae > UBA3291. The sequence goes on from CAMJSB010000001.1 coordinate 190,923, forward strand.
TGACTTTGAATGTTCAGTGAATGACTAAGGAAGAATATTTCCAGAGATTAATGTGAATGTAATTTTTATTTCTAATATAATAATATTAAATATGAAAAAATTATGATTTTTGGTTTCATTAGTAACGTGTGGAATATTGCTTACGTGATGTTTTGAAAAAGTTGAACAAAATCCTGAAATAATTGATGATTGTGTTACTGTAGATTGAGAAGATAAATGTAGTATTGATATAGAAGAACCAGTAGTTGAAGAACCTGAAATTATTGAACCTGAGGTTAAAAAAGCAAACTCAGAAATTGATAATACATGATGGGATTGGACTAATACTTCAGAAAGTAATAATTATTATACTCATCGTGCTAAAATAGTCCGGACTTGAAATATTTATGATTATAAAAATGAAGAATATGGATTTCAATTAACTCTTCCTGAAAGTTGGAATGATTGTATGATAGCTCATAATCAATCTGTTAATAATGAAACAAATAAAATAGAATATGAATCGTTTCAATTAATATGTCCTTGGGAAAATGTATGAAATAATGTGCGTTCATATATACCTGAATGATATAGTGATTTAGTAGATATTATAGTTATTTGACCAGATACTGATGAATGGACTTTAAATAGTGTTTCTGACCAAAAATTAATAGTGAATAATAAATTTAAATTTTGATTTGGAATTTCTGATGCAAGTAAAGATATATTTGATTGAAAAATAAGTTCTAGTGATTTGGAATGTTGAAGATATCCTAATTGTACTTGTCTTAAAAAGGAAAGTTATCAGGTATGAGATTTCTGGGATAAAGTTCCTAATAATTACCAAGAAATCGGATGTTTTATTACTAACATAGTAAAAGACCACATTGAAGTATTTGATATAAATTAATGTTCATATTAAATAAACCAAAAAATGGAGCGACAATGCTCCATTTTTTTATTGAAAATAATAACTACAATTATATTATGTCTGTGTGAAAATATTGTTTATTTTTTATATACTTTGAAATTATGAAAAAATTCTGACTTTTGATTGTTGCATGAATCGCAATAATCCTATCATGATGTGCAAACGAACAAGAAGCTTGTACATGAGATGTCTGCACTTTGGACAACGAAACACCTGTAGAGGAAACTCAGGTCGCTGAAACTCCATTCTTTGGAAACAGAGAAAATTCAGCAAAATGGGCTGTAGCTATGCAGAAACCATCAATAGATGAGATGGAAAACTATGATGCAATTTTGAACGGTTACACAAAAGATTGGACACAAGAACACACTCTCACGAGTGAAGATGTAAGAATTCTAAATCAATGTCTATGACAAGAATGGGCAAGTAATTTTAAGGAATTTACTGTAAACTGATGATACTGAGGACACTCACATTACACTAACAGCTTCTCCAAGGATGAGATTAAGGAATGAAATATTCTTACTCTTACATGAAGTTATAAATTTAACGATAGTAAATTAACTTTAACAGATGAAGATAAAGCTGTTTTAGCTGAAAAAGGTTGGACTATTGTTCCTACTGATAGAATTGAAAATTTGGTAAAAACTCCATATGATGTAGAAGAAGCTGAGCGTAATGTTAGTGGCCCTTATGGAACGCCTGAAGAATGGATGACAATCTACAATAAAATCGCTTGAGAAAATTCTGAATTTGAAAGAAATCCAGCAAGTAGCATTTTAATTACGAATGATTTGCTTTTGCATTCTTATCACAAATTATTTGATAATACTTTGAAATTCTATGAACAAACTGTTTCCAGAGATACAATCAAAGAATTAAGTCAGAATTTATTTGAAAAATTTGCTAATTTAGCAAAATCTGAATCTGACCCAGATTTGAAAGAAACTTACGAATTCTTAGCTGCTTATTGGTCTATTCCTGCTACGATTTTGGTAGAGAAAGAGAAATTGGAGATTGAGCCACATTTTGATGAAGCTAAATGAGAATGGATTGAATGAACTGTAAAAGATGATGAAGAACTTAGAAATCTGATTAGAGAAAATGCTAAAAACTATATTTCAAAACTTGATTCTGCCGACCAAGAATTGATGAATAAGGTTTTGGAACAGATTTTCTCTGCGAAAGACATAATTCCTGACCTATTCTTGATGAGTTATAGTCCAGATTTCATTGCTATAAATGGAATAATGCAGGATTACACACAGTTTGCTCCTCGCTCTCATTATACTGATAATGCTGAATTGAAAACTTATTTCATGGCTATGAAATGGCTCATGAGAGAAAAATTCTATTTCTGAGATGATAAATTAACTAATGCAGCATTGGTTATGGTTAGTAATATTTCAGATGAAGATACTGCTAAACTTTGAGAATTATCAGCAAAGATTAAAAAGCTGATTGGTTGAGATGACGATTTGACTTTGGAATCTTTGACTGCTTGGATGAAAGAAAATAATTTCACTTCTCCTGAATCTATTCTAAATATAACAGAAGAACAAAAGTCAGAATTATTTAAACTCGTTCCACAAAAGATTCAATCCACTGATTATAGAACTACTGCAATAATGGAAAAGGATTCAGAGGAAGCAAAAGATATGACTGCAGGATTTGTATTCTTTGGAGAGAAATTCACACTTGATAGTTATTTATTTGATTTGATGACTGCAGGTAGTGCCGAAAAAGAATATGCCTATATGCCAAATATGCAAACAGCTCTTATCGTGCCTGATGCATTGGAAAATAATTCTGATGCCGCTGAAATGGTTGACCTTTGGATGAATGTCAGAATTGTAAAAGAAGATATTTTGGAAGATTCAGAGTTTACTCAATATTCAAGCTATAACGAAGTTAAACAAGCAGCTATTGAAAAACTAAGAGAAGAAGTAACTAATCCATGAATCATGAATACAGTATATCATAAATGGATTGATATGATTGGATATCTAATCAATAAAGCTGAAGAAAATGCTCCATATTTCAAACTTGACCCAGTTTATAGATTAAAGAATCTCGTTACTTATATGGGTTCTTATACTGAATTGAAACACGATACATTACTCTATGTAAAACAGGCTTATGCTGAAATGTGATGAGGTGGTAGTGCTGACTGTAATATTGAAGTAGATCCTCCTTTATTACCAGTTCCAAAATGATATATTGAAGCAGATATTGATGTAGTAAATAAATTGATAGAATTAAATAATGAAACAAAATCTGATTTCTCTGAACTTGATGATTATATTCTAAATAATTTTGTAGAATTTGATGCATTCTTGAATCATATCAAATCTATCCTTGTTCAGCAGATGAATAATGAAGTAATCAGTGATGAAGATTTTGAATGGATGAGAACTGCTTTTGATAAATTATCTCAAATCACATTCCCATTGGCTGATTGAGTAACTCAAAAAGAAATGAGAGCTGCTTTGATTGCTGATATCTTCACTTCTGAGGGATGAAATCCACTTTATGAAGCGGTTGGTCGTCCTGCATTAATGCTTGTAATGATTGATGATGCTAATGGAAAAAGAATAGCACGAGGTCCAATATTCACTCACTATGAATTCTATGATTCTGATGAAGTAGTTGATGCTAATGGAAGTAGATTAAACGATATTCAATGGCAAGCTGCTTATGATGGATTGACTTGAAGTCAATTAAAATCAGCTTTATCTACTTTGAGTAAAAATTTGGATAGAAGACTAAAAAGTGAATAAGATTTACAAATCTCCCCTTGCGGTGAAGGATTTGAAAAATATTGTCACATTTTCAAACTTCTGTCGTTATATAATATATAATTTATATTTTAATATTATCAAAAAAATGAAAAAATTCTGACTTTTGACTACCCTCTTAATGGGATGATTATTACTTAGTGGATGTAATTCCCATGTAAATGTTAATGAAACTAGTTATATTGATGAAAACAATGAAACTGTAGAAAGCCAAACAGATATGCCTGTGGCAAAAATGAGAGTTTTGGAATGACAAACTGAGGAAGAAACTCAAGCAATGGTAGAGGAAACTTGCTCTAATATGTGATGAAATTGGGTTGATGGTGGATGTGTATTAGAGGATGGTTCAATTGTTAATTTCTAAGTAAAAATTTGGAAACAACGAAAGGAGAAATTCAGTTTTCTCCTTTTTTAATTTCATATTGTGATTTTATCAGATTTTTTTAATGTAATTTGTGTTAAGGATTATTTAACTAAAAAATTATAATTATGAAAGACTGAAAAAATCCGAATCCAAACACAATCCATCCAATTGAATGATATGATAAAGAAATATATGTGAAACCAACAATAACAAATAAAAATATTATTGTTGGAGATTTTACTTATATCGCTGATTCAGAATTTGAAAGTCATGTTACACATTTTTATGAACGGAATAATGATAAACTAATTATTGGGAAATTCTGCCAAATCTGAGCTTGAGTTGAATTTGTAATGAATTGAGCGAACCATCAAATGAATGCTATTTCTACATTTCCATTCTATACTTTAGAATGATGGGAACAAACTCCACCAAAAGCAGAAGATTTACCATTGAAATGAGATACAGTAATTTGAAATGATGTTTGGATTGGTCAAAATGTAACAATTCTCCCTTGAGTTCATATTTGAGATTGAGCAATAATTTGAGCAAATAGTGTTGTTTCAAAAGATATAGAACCATATACGATTGTAGCATGAAATCCTATCAAAATTATCAGAAAAAGATTTGATGATGAATTGATTGAAATGCTTGAAAAATTAAAACGGCGAGATAAATCAATTGAAGAAATCAACAGCTTAATCCCTATTCTGACTTCAAGCGATTTAGAAAAAGTGAAAATAGAAATTAAAAAACTTTTAAAATAGCATATTGAATATTATGAACAAAGGAAACAAAGATTCAGAAATAATTTTGATAACATGAGCATGACATACAGGCAAAACCATTCTCGCTCAAAAGTTACTTGAAAAATATAAATATCCATATCTATCCATAGACCATCTAAAAATGGGGTTAATCCGTAGTGGAAACACTAATTTGACTCCAATGAGCGATAATACAGAATTAACTGAATATTTACGACCTATTGTTCGTGAAATAATCAAAACAGGAATTGAAAATAATCAAAATTTAATTGTTGAAGGATGTTATATACCATATGACTGGGCAGAAGATCTTGAAAAAAAGTATTTAGATAAAATTAAGTATTATTGCCTGGTAATGAGCGAAAAATACATAAAAAATCATTTTGAAGATATAAAGAAATATTGAAATATTATCGAAAATCGTTTAGATGATGATTGTAAAATTGAAGAAATTTTGGAAGATAATTTAAAAGTATTAGAACAGGTAAAATTACATAATCTAAATTACATTCTTATTGATGAAAATTATAAAATAAATATTTAATTTGTAAAAAATCAAAATGCACGAATACATTAACTTAACAGCAGAAAATATTGATAACGAACATATTTGCTGTGCTATCGGAGATCCAAAGCATCAATGCTGAGTGGATAAAAAGAAAGAGCGAATTAAAAGTAAATTAAAAGACTGACATGTTTTCAGAAAACTAAATGATAGAGGGAAAATGTTTATTGAATATGAACCTATTGAAACTGCACGAGTTCCAGTTGTTGGTCAGAATTATGAATATATTTACTGTCTATGGGTTGCTGGAAGTTTCAAATGAAAATGAATTTGAAAAGAATTATTGGAATATGCGATAAACGATGCAAAAGAAAAGAAAATGAGTGGAGTTTGTACTTTAGTTTCCAAAAAGAAAAAGCCTTTCCTAGGTGAAAAGAAATTTTTTGAACATTTTGGTTTTAAAGTAGTAGATAGTATAGCTGATTACGAATTGTTAGCATTGGAGTTTGATAAATCTGAAACTCCAAAATTCAACGATAATGCAAGAAAAATGAAGATAGATAGCCAGGATTTCACTATCTATTATACTAATGAATGTCCTTATGTAGAATATGAAGTCCAAGAGTTATCCGATTATGCAAAGGAAAAGAAAATAAATCTGAATTTTATCAAAATTGATAGTTTAGAAAAAGCTAAAAATGCTCCATGTATTTTCAATAATTGGGCAAATTTCTACAAATGAGAATTCATTTCAAATACGATATTAAATGCTAATGCCTTAGAGAAATTATTAAAATAAAATATTTTTGTTCCCCCTTTTCAAAGGGGGATACGGCGAAGCCGAGAGGGATTTATTTCTTACAAAACCCCTCAGTCCTGCTTCGCAGTCCAGCTCCCCTCACAGGGAGCAAAAAACTAAATAGCATATTTCTCCCCTGTGAGGGGGAGGTGGCCGAAGGCCGGAGGGGGTTGTCTAAAAAATTTATAATTTTAAATCTCAATGGATTCTAGTAAATTTCTTAATTATAATTCAAGTTTACTTGATTACGCAAGAGAAAATAGAAAACAATCTACGAAAACTGAATGAATTTTTTGGAATGTTATTTTGAAAAAGAAATAATTCTTATGATATAAATTTAGAAGACAAAAAGTTATCTGACCATATATTTTAGATTTTTATTGTCCAAAACTTTATCTTTGAATTGAACTAGATTGATGATATCATGATGATGTACAAGATTATGATGAAGAAAGATCTATTTGGTTGAATAGTAAATACTGAATTAAAATAGTTAGGTTTTTGAATGAAGATATTGAAAAGAATATGGAATGAGTCATATTGTATTTAGAAGATGTTATAAAAGATAGAGAAAAAGAACTTTGACTATAGAAATAATAGATAATTTGAGAAATAATTTTTCTATTGTGATTTTATCAGATTTTTTTAATCTGAATAATAGTTTAAATCTTTATTCTCTAAATATAAAAAAATGACCATTTACGACTATGAAATTACCAAAAGAGATGGAAGCTCTATCAAGATGGAAGAATTCAAATGAAAAGTTTTAATCATTGTAAATACCGCTACATGATGTGGATTTACTCCACAATATGAATGATTGGAAAATCTTTATAAGAAATATCACGAAAAATGATTGGAAATCTTGGATTTTCCTTGTGACCAGTTTGGACATCAAGCCCCAGGAAATGATGATGAAATCCATCAATTCTGTACAATGAAGTACAACACGACTTTTGACCAGTTTTCCAAGATTGAAGTTAACTGAGAAAATGAAAGTCCCCTATTCACATATTTGAAACAACAAAAATCTGATGATGAGATCAAGGGTTTGAAAAATAAAACTATCATGATGTGAGTAAAAACTATGAGTTCAACTTGTAAAAATAAATGAGATATAATTTGGAATTTCACTAAATTTTTAGTAGATAGAGACTGAAATGTTGTAAATAGATATAGTCCTACTTATATGCCATGAGATATGGAAGAAGAAATCCAAAAATTATTAGATAATTAAATAAAAAATCTGATTTATTTTATTCTTTATTTTTGCTATTATGGAAAAGACTATTTGTCAAAGTTGTGGAATGCCTATCGAGAAACCTGCACAATTTGGTACGAATGCCGATGGAAGTGTGAATCATGATTACTGCATTTACTGCTACAAAGATGGAAATTTTATTGATGATGTAAGTATGGAAGAATATATTGATATGTGCAGTCAGTATTGAGCTCAAGCCTGAATGACTAATAAAGAAATGAGAGAATATTGCACGAAACTTTTCCCAACTTTGAAAAGATGGAAGAAATAAAACACATAAAACCTTCCGGCTTTCAGCCACCCTCTTTAAAAAGAGGAAAAGGATTTGCTCCTTTAAAAAGGAGCTGTCCGAAGGACTGAAGATTTTTTACATTATTATTAAAAATCCCCTCGTCTTCGCCGTATCCCCTTTCATAAAGGGGAACAAAAAATACAGGACCTAAAGTGCTGAGCAAGCTATCGCTCACAATAATAATTAAACCAAAAAAAAGACTGCCCTACCAAGACAGTCTTTTTCTATAAGGTTCTACCACACGGCATTATTTTAATGATAAAATTTTTAAAGTCAAATTTTTGAACACTTTTTGACAAATGTCAATAATTTGTCTTTTTTGTCTAATATGAATTTTGTTTATATAAATCAGAATTAATATCTCCATTATTGACATTTTTAAATTTAATGAGTATAAATTGTTTATATTGACTATCTCATCCAAATTACTATACAAAATTCGTTTATATGATGAAAATAATCATGACAGGATTCATACTCCGCATTATTGCGATGTCTACTATGCTGCTTGATCATATTGGATGGAATTTCATTGATAATCCTATGCTTTTGACATGGATTGGTAGAATCGCTTTCCCTTGCTATGCTTTTCTTTTAGCTGAGGGATTTTTCTTTGTATTTAAAGATAGGAGAAGATTGTTAAAACATGTTTCTACATTGATATTATTGGCCGTTATATCAGAACCTTGCTATGATTTATTGGAATTTGGAGCTAATATTGGTAGTAGTTTCATGGAAGCTCAAAGCATTATGTTTGCTCTCTTGCTATGATTCCTGGGAATGATATTTACGGAAACTCTTTTCCCATCAAAAGGAGAAAAATCTGATAAAATTCAGGTCAAAAATATTATTGTACTTGCATGTGCTTATCTTCTGATAGGATTTGTAAATTACATAATGAAAGGTAATTATAACTTTGTATGACCACGGATTATCATCGCTTTTTACTGGTTCATTAGATATTCAAGAAATGAAGAAAAAACTGAAAATAAACGAAGCTGGGTAAATCGTTTTTTGGTATTAATTGGAATATTTACGACTTATTTAGTAATTTATTTCTGGGTGAGAAGTGGATTCTGAGATGGAAATGCATGGATGCTACAAGTAACAAAATATCTACCATGGATTGGAGGACATGCTTTGGCTGCACTGATTCTAAGTTTTTCAAATGGAAAATTATGATACCATAAAAAACGATTTAAAATTTTCTATACACTATTCTACCCTGTTCATGCTTTCATAATTGGAGTAATTATAATACTAATGGGTGGATAATAGATTTAGGGACTTCCCACTTTTCAATATTATTCTCCAACAAACAAAGATAACGAATAAAAAAAATCAGATTTCTCCTTTTATTTTTACTGTAAATTGCTATAAAAAAGTCAGTTTTTATATCTTATTTTTGTAAAATCATGAAAAAATTCTGACTTTTTGCTACTTTATGACTAGCAACTCTTGCTTTAGCTGGATGTAATAGTAATTGTGACAACACAAACAATGAAGACGAAGTTTTAAATCAAAGAATTGCTTACTGTAACGAACATTGAGGAACTCATTCACTTATCCACTCTCCTACTGCTGTATACGGAGAATGTGCTTTCCCTAGTGGAGTAACTTGCGAAGATACAACTTTGGGAACTGACGAATGTAATTATGAGCCAAATCTAGATAGCATCGACACAGAAGAAAAACGTTTAGCTGGATGTGAAGAAAGTGTGAATTGATGGATGGCTGATATGGTGGAAGGAGCTGAAAATGTAACTATTAAATGGGGAGAAGAATCTGAAGGTGGAGCTAGTTTCGTAAGAAATTGAGTTATTACATATAGAAAAGGTAACATTTGATATGCAATTAGTGTTGAGTGTGTTGCTGACTTTGTTGATGGAAGTATTGGTGTAACTTATGGAGATGAGGTAGCTGAAGATGAGTTTAGCGAAGAAAATGCAGAGGAAAATGTTGAAGAAACTACTGAAGAAGTTGTTGA
>CAMJSB010000002.1 GCA_946408385.1 uncultured bacterium
GTGCAAACACGTACTCCAAACGTGCGCCTTCAACCGCTCGGCCAACCTTCCATATATTTATCATATACCCTTATCATAAATAACAATCAACCCACAAAATACAACCATAAATTTACAAAATTTTCCATCAAAAAAGTGCTCTAAAATTTGCAAAATTTTAATAATTTAATTATAATATGTCATGATTTATTTTCTATAATCAAAAATGACAGAGAATAAAAACATAATAGATATTATGGAAAAATGATTTGAAACTATAGTTGATAGTAATACATCTAAAGAACTTTTAAAATTAAAAAAAAAATTAGCAAAAGACATCACAAAAAAGCTAGGCATAACCGATAAATTTACAAAAAAAATCACAATAAACTATCTTGTAAATGAAGAAAATTTCCAAGACTTAATTGGTGATAAGATTAAAGAATCTATATTTTGAAATAAATGATTATGAATAATAACATCTCAATTGGAAGAATTAAGAGAAAAATTAGATAAAGCTAATACCAAAGAAGCCCTTGAAAACTTAAGAGCTACTATTTTTAATGAAGATTGAAATAACTCTAGAGAATCCTGATCTAAAGAAGAATCAAATAACTCAATTTCTAACACCAGTACAAGAGCACAGACAAAAACTGAAGCAACAGCCTGACAAACAAATACAGGTTCATCCACTTGATCTACATCTACCGCGACTTCATCAACAACAGAAAAAGCACAAGCGTCTCCTTCAGCTAAAAGTTACGAAATAGATCATTTTAATATTACAACATCTCCAGAATCAAAAAAAATCCGGGAAAATTTAAAATGAAAAGAAAAACCAGCACTAGAACCATTTTCTTGTGCTATGAAAGCATATAACGCTGAGAAATCTGCATGACATCTCAAAAACACAAAATATTTAACTGTCGTAGATTTTACCAAAAATCAATTAACAGATAATCGTTTTTTTGTTATTAATATGGACACAAACACAGTAGAATATGCTGAAAAATGCTGACATGGAGCTGGTTCTTGAGGAAAAGAACGAGCTACATCTTTTTCAAATAAATCTTGATCTAATAAATCAAGTTTATGAGCATCCATCATTCCAACAAGCTTAAGATGGAATGGTAAACACTCCTGGCAGTGAGCCTTTCCAAAATGATTGGAAACATCTAATAATGCAACACGCTGAATCGCAATACATCCAGTAAAATCACTCATTTATAAGACAGGAAGACCAACCAGTTTATGATGCTATACCCTTACATGCTGACAAGCTGGAGTAAATGAAATAATATGAAAAATATGAGACTGATTACTTTTTTCATATGCAAAAAGTAACGATTACTTTTCACAATCTAAATATTTTCAAAAAAATTCAGATGGTAGCTATGCTGCATAGTTAAAAAATAGGATATTCCTTGAAATAAAAAAATTTTTGTATATTTTATTATTGTAAATTTTAGTTATAATACATTATACAAAAATGGATTTTTCAATTTTACTAAATAAAAAAATCTGAATCTTATGATATGGAAAAGAGTGAAAATCAACACTAAACTTTTTACTACGCCACGATATAAAACCAGAAAATATCACAGTTTTAGACTGAAAACCTGTAGATAATTTACCAGAATGAATCAATTCTCAAACATGAGAAAATTACCTGAAAAATTTGAATGATTTTGATTTAATTTTCAAATCTGCAGGAATACCATATTATCCAGAGATTCAGGCTGTTCAAGACAAAACTTTCACTCAAGTTCAGTTTTTCTTTGACCATTACGAATGAAAAGTCATAGCATTGACTGCCTCAAAATGAAAGACTACTATGACTGCATTGACTAATCATTTACTCCAAACTGCGTGATACGACACAAAACTTGTATGAAATATCGGAACTGCAGTTTTGGATGAAATAGATTTTGAAACTAAACACGATTTTGTAGTAATCGAACTTTCTAGTTTTATGCTCGAAACTCTAAAAAAGAAAAATTTCTGTTCAATTCTATGAGCTATTTTCCCAGTCCATCTTGATTGGCACTGAAATATGGAAAATTATACCAAAGCTAAATTTAATATTATCAACTGAAGTGAACATACAATCGTTTACGAAAAAACTCTAAACGACTATAATTTAAGAGAAAGATTTTCAAATTCTGAACTTATTCCATATTGAGCAGAATCTGAGTTTACTCGAGATTGAGTTTGTTTCTACAGCAAATGAAGACCTGTATTTCCATTATCTGATATAAATTTAATCTGAGAACATAATTTACAAAACATCTCTGCAATCGTAGCTTTGGCTGATTTACTCCAGATTCCAGCCACTACATTACAAAAAGCTATTCAAACTTTCACAGCAGTTCGCCACAGATTACAATTGGTAGGAAATTTCAAATGAATCGATTTTTACGATGATGCAATTGCTACTACTCCAGATTCCACAATGGCTGCCATGAATGCAATTTGAGACAAACTAGAGACAATATTCCTATGATGAATCGAATGATTCTGGTTTGATTTCCCTGCTCTAGTGGAAAGAATCAAAAAAAGTAAGATTAAGAATATCGTATTTTTCCCAGATTCATGAGAAAAAATCGCAGAAATGCTATGAGAAGAATGATATACTACACTGCATACTCGTAACATGAAAGAAGCAGTGAAATTTGCCTACGAACACACAAGCAAATGAAAAGTTTGTCTACTTTCAACAGCATCTCCTTCATTCTCATGCTGGAAAAACTTTGAAGAAAAATGAGATCTTTTCCAACAGTATGTCCTAGAAATGTGAAAAGAATAATTGCATTTTATTAGAAGAACTATATTTTAATATCAGATTTATATTAAGATTTGTTAAAATGGCAGAACTAAATACACCAAGCATTCCATACGATATGTACGAATCACCACAAGAGGTCGTGATAATCATACCTCTCGGTTGAGTAAAAAAAGAATCTATAGAAGTGAAAATTGAGAATTATAGAATTCAAGTTAAATGATTTAGATTAGCTCCTCAACTCAAAGAATCTTGCATTCCAATTCAAGAAGAATGTTATCGATGACCTATCGAACTAGAAATAGAAATACCTCCACAGGTTTACTTTGATAGAATTCACAGCAAATTAACTCTCGACAATACTCTTCAAATAATTGTACCTAAAGCCCTAGTCCCAGACAAAATCCAATTAGAAGTTGAATATGAAAATAAAAAATAAACGTAAAATCCCTTGCATATCACTATTGAAAATATAAACAATTAAATATTATGTTTTATATTATTATACAAAAATTATGAAAAATTTAAAACTACTAACTTTATTATGAACTTTTTTACTTATTTGAACATTAGCTGGATGTTGAAGTAATAATAACGAAGATTTTATTGTCGAAGATCTAACTTGAGAAATCAAAGCTACCATAGATTATAATGATAAGTTAACAAGCATCACATATAACTGCATAACATCAGAAGAATTTATCCGAAACGCATATGATGATCGTTCTATTGAAGATGTCGAAACTGCAATAGAAAATACAATAAGTGAATGTACTAATGCAAAAAAAGAGATCAAAAAAATCTGAAACTGGAATGGGGACAGTTCTTTAAAAGATGGAGTTATTACAGTTATTGAAAAAGAAATTGAATATTGCTCTAAATTTAAAGAATTATTACCATACTTAGAGAAAGAAGATGTTACAGAAGAGGAAAATAACAAATACGAAAATCTACTTTCTGAAATCAAAATTATTGATGACGAAAGAAAAGAAGCTAATGAAAATATAATAGCTATCCAAAAAGAATTTGCAGAAAAATATTGATTTGAATTAGAATGAGATGAAGATACTCTTGAGGAAACAGATAATGAATCTTATGGAGAAGCAGACGAAGAAACAAATGAAGAAACAGACAATGAAGTGGAAAATGAAGAAACTACAGCAGATGAAATAGAATAATAAATCATCACAAATAAAAAAATAGGATTAATAATCCTATTTTTTTAATTCATTTAAATATTTACTTCAATTCCAATTTTATTGGACAATGATCAGATCATTGTACATTTGTTTGATGTTGCATATTTTTAACTTCACCAAAAAGTTCTGGACTTACCCAAAAATAATCCAATCTCCGGCCAACATTTCTCTCTCTTGCTCATCCACGATAGCTCCACCAAGTATATTGATCTTTCAGCTCTGGATTTAATTTACGAAAAACATCTACAAAGCCATCATTTTCAAGTTTATCCATTTCTGCACGCTCTATTGGAAGAAATCAAATAGAATTTTCATTTTCCTTTGGTCTGGCTATATCTATTTCCGTATGACAAATATTAAAGTCCCCACAAATTATCACCTCAGCTCATTCATCACGAATTCATTGAACATATTGCCTCATCTTTTCATAAAAATCTAATTTATAACTCAACATTTCTGTTCAATCTGCACGGTCTCACCCATTAGGAAAATATACATTCAATAAATGAAGTACCTTGTCTCCGTATCTAAAAGCTATTTCTGTTACTCTACCTTCATCACTAAATTCATGAAAAGGAAATTCTGATTTTTTTTCTAATATTCCTATTCATTTCTTAAAAAATATTGCTGTTCACGCATATCCTGGTCTAGTTCACTTATGCCACAAATAATTATAATCGGACATATGAAATCTAACTTCTGCTGGAATCTGAATTTCAAAAGCCTTCACTTCTTGTAGACAAACAAAATCTGCATCATTTTCCTTTGTCCAATCAAAAAATCACTTTTGAATTACAGCACGAATTCAGTTCACATTCCATGATAATATTTTCATTAACTATTTAATCTTTACTAAATTAGATATTACTTAACTCCCATGATAAAACTTTTAAGAATGCAGGGAATAATCCATATTTTTTAGCATTAGCATATTTTTCTCCATATCCATCAAATACATATTTAGGAGCGTTTGGCTGAACCATTCATCATGTTCTAGTTCATCCATTATATAATGCAGCAAAACTAACTACTCATGTATAATCAAATCATGTATAACTAATTTTTAATGGAGGAAATTCATCATCGGCTTTTTTATTATAATTATCTATTTTATTCTTAGCAAAATCTATAAAATCCTGAATAGTTTGTTTAAAAAGTTCTTCAGTTATTTCTCCATTTCCATAATCTTTACTTACAATTTGGAATGGTCCATCTCCATTAGCTGGTAAATAATATCCACAATTACTTTCTTTATACCAAACCGCTATAGTAAGAGCTGTCGGAAAATCATTTGCAAAACTAATATTATCAATCGTATTGTACCATCATACACAATTATCTATAGGAAAGTCCTCTTGTATTGTAATATTTCATCTATACTCATTCAAAAATTTTGATTTCTCACCCACATATTGTTGTTTAGCCAATTTTCTCCTAGAATCAAAAAGCGAATATGTGTAATCTCTCAATCCACTAGAAATTGTAGACAACCTTTCATCATTTTTTAAAATACCATACCATTTAACTAACTGCTTATAATAATTCCATAATCATTTATTTGAAGCCTGACTTATCGTTACTTTTTGAGAATTAAAATGCTGCAAATCATCTCCTGTTAATTTGTAATCTGCATTTACAATTCAAAGAAAGCCAATAATAAAAGCCAAAGATAAAACCAAAACTTGAATTCTATTTTTCATATTTAAAAATAAATAAAAAATAAATCTACCTTAAATTGTATGAATATACACCATGAATGCAAGTTTTTTACAGCACGCTACCATCAACTCGCATACCAACTGAGAAAAGATGAAGCTTATCAAAGCTTTGATTTTTACTTTTACAGTAAATTTTATCTCCACAAATCGGGTATCAAATACTTGATAAATGAATACGAATCTGATGACGAATTCACTTATGAATTTTTACTACAATTGTAGAAAGTTTATCTTTCTCGTTATATTCAATTTCACAAATTTCTGTTTCAACTTCATGAAGTTTTCACTTTCATTTCTTTTTATCATCTTCAGAACTAATTACCACCATACGATCATCATTATATCTATGATGCATAATAGGATAATTTATTATATTTCAATTATCTTTTACCCATTCTTGAATATTTCCATAAACCTCCACCACATAAAATTTATCAATTTTTCACTCTTTCTGTAACTCACGAAATTTATTATAGACTTTAGGATTTTTTGCAAAATAAAGCAATCCTGTTGTTGGTCAATCCAATCTATTCAAAAGTCAGAGTTCTTTTTCTTTTCAAAAAAATTCTAATTGAGATTTTACAATATTTTTAATTGATTCATTATTTTTTTCATCACACATCAAATCCAAAAAGCTGACAGATTTTCATCGCGAGGATGCTAAACCTGCCGGCTTCCAAAAATAATAAAAATTCTTATCCTGATAATATACAAATGAACTCAATTTAATATTTTCCATCACCAATAATGATTAGAATTTTCATCTTTCTTTACCAAACTTTCACATCAAAAGATATGCAAGCGGTGCTCATAAGAAAATAGATGACAACGTAGAAAATATAATTCACATTCATACTGTAAATGAGAACTGCTGTAATACATCACTTCTTCACAAGAAGAACATTGCTACAAGTACAATTAACGTAGATATAGACGTTCAAATAGATCTTCTAACAGATTGCCATATACTATCTTCAAATAATCTTCAATATATTACATTTTTATCCTTATTTCTACTCATGTTTTCTCTAATTCTATCAAAGATTACGATAACATCATTAATTCCATATGCAATTACCGTCAAAACTGATATTATGAATATTGTATCCACCTGTAATGTATCATTAAACAACATCCATACTCCATATGCTCACACCGTAGCCAAAATATCAAATAACATTACACAAATTACTACTCATGACAAGATTGCTGGAGAAATATATCTTCTAACTTCCTTAAATGCCAAAAGCATGTATATAACCATCAAAATCAATCAAACTGCCAAAGCTTGGAATGCTGAAGACTTCATATTATTTGAAACACTAGGCCCAATCAAACTCTGCCCCACAATATCTTCAGTTGTTTCGATATATCATTTATCCATCAAAAAATTTGATATATCTGTAGAAAGCTGAGCTACCACATCATCATCTTTTAATGATGCATTTATTTTAATCTGTGTATCTTCCTGTGTGGTATCCACATGAACAGTTGCCTTACCATAATTTTTCTCTGACAAGAAATTTTGAAGATTATTCTGAATCTCTTCACTATCTGTCTTTGTATTTATGGAAATATTTACTCATCATGTAAATTCTTCTGAATAATTTGCATTCATAATAAATACAAAACCACCTCATACAGCAATACATATTGATAAAATCAACCAAATGTATGCCCTTTTTACAATACCAAATCTTTTCATTTTATAAAAACCAATATAAAAAACCTGAACTTGACTATACAGAAATATAGTGATTTTTACTCCATTTGCAAATATAAGTTTATATAGAATCCTTTACCTAATATCTAAGAATTTCTCTAACGAAACAGCAGGTGAATACCTATAAAATACCGATTTTGTTTTATCTCACAGTCTTGCACGAATAACATCTCATTTCGTTAAATCAGTAGCAACATCGGTATAGTCACATGGACAAATATTACAATTATCAATCTCTATAGCCCATCATGAATCATAAGGAACAATAGGCATATCACAATTATTCATATCTTCTGGACAATTTTCACAGTTCTCTCATTCATCTATTTTCCCATTTCCACATTCATTCTCTCCATCATCGATACAAATATCCCTCACATCCTTCGGACAATTTTCACAGTTCTCTCATTCATCTATTTTTCCATTTCCACATTCATTCTCTCCATCATCAATGCAAGGATCCTTTACATCCACCGAACATGTTTCACAATTCTCTCATCTACCAAGTATTCAATCTCCACATGTAGTTCTATCTGCCACACATTCTATAGACTGACTTCCACTTATACACAACCAAGTCCATCTAAAACGAGCTGAGTTAAATATAAATTTAGAGGATACTCATTTAAAACATAGATTATCAGAATTTTGTAAATCTAACAAAATTTCTCAATCAAAATCGGGATTACAAATTACTTCATTACTTCATATCATTTTACATAAATTAG
The DNA here is from genome assembly GCA_946408385.1 of uncultured bacterium. Taxonomy (GTDB): domain Bacteria; phylum Patescibacteriota; class Gracilibacteria; order Absconditabacterales; family Absconditicoccaceae; genus UBA3291. The sequence goes on from CAMJSB010000002.1 coordinate 8,130, forward strand.
AACATCAATATTCTCACCAATTTGTTTTATTTACATCTTTAGGATCACACTGTTCTCAATTATCTATTTTTCCATTTCCACATATTTTTGGAGGATTTTCATCTCCATCTTTCACACATTTTTCTCACAAATCTACTGGACAAGTTTCACAATTCTCTCCATCTTCTATTTCTCAGTTCCCACATTTTGGTTTATCTGGATTATATTTTGTACATTTTAATGTACATTTTTCATCCTTACCATTATTTTTTCCATCGTCACATTCTTCTCATGATTCCTTATCTATTTTTCCATCTCCACACGTCTTTGTTTTACAAACCTTAGCATCTTCACTACAATTTTTACAATCTTCTGATTCCTGAATTTTTCCATCTCCACATATTCATTCACATTCTTTTACATCTTCCGGACAATTCCTACAATTCTCTGCATCTTCTACCTTTCCGTTTCCACACCATGCACTACATTCTCACACATCTTCTGGACAGTTTTTACAATTCTCTCATTCATCTATTTTTCCATTTCCACATGTTTTTGGAGGATTTTCATCTCCATCTTTCACACATTTTTCTCACAAATCTACTGGACAAGTTTCACAATTCTCTCCATCTTCTATTTCTCAGTTCCCACATTTTGGTTTATCTGGATTATATTTTGTACATTTTAATGTACATTTTTCATCCTTACCATTATTTTTTCCATCGTCACATTCTTCTCATGATTCCTTATCTATTTTTCCATCTCCACACGTCTTTGTTTTACAAACCTTAGCATCTTCACTACAATTTTTACAATCTTCTGATTCCTGAATTTTTCCATCTCCACATATTCATTCACATTCTTTTACATCTTCCGGACAATTCCTACAATTCTCTGCATCTTCTACCTTTCCGTTTCCACACCATGCACTACATTCTCACACATCTTCTGGACAGTTTTTACAATTCTCTCATTCATCTATTTTTCCATTTCCACATGTTTTACAATTACCTGCATCTGTTGGGCACGTTTTACAACTTTCTCAATAATCCAAAACTCAATTTCAACAACAAACTCAAGCATCCTGAGGACAATTATGACATGTTTCTCATTCATCTAATTTTCCATTTCCACAATCAGATTTTATCCAACAATTTTGTGTATAATATTCAGGACATCCATTATTAGAATTTCCTGGAATATCCAGACAAGCATCCACACTATCAGGAACACCATCTCAATCTTGATCTTTATCTAAAGATACAGTCGTACTTCAAGTAATATTAACATTCAATAATGAAGATGACAACAACTTGGATATATCATTTTCACATTGATCTCAGATTCAATTATTATTCAAATCTGATTGACTTACATTTGACACAAAAAAACAGTTATCCAAAGAGCATACTCATTGATGTTTCTTTAATAAATCTAAATTGATATTATTTTCTCAAATAGAACAATCTTTGTTTTCATACAAAATAATTCATATCAAATTTTTGACTCCATCTCAATCAATATCATCATCACAAATATCTGGAATCTTATCTCAATCTAAATCACATTTATAATTTGAAAGTGTTCCGTTTTTTATCGCATTTTCACACACATCTACAGAATTAATATGAACTGTTCATTGATTAACTAAAGCCACACATTTATTAACTTCTACAGAATTAGTTAACAATTTATCTCATGCATTTGGATAACTAAAATTCAGTACAGTATTTGATAAATTAGGAGCATACAAAAAGTTTTTATGACCCGCTTGATAACTCGTAAATAACGATATAATAGGAGTCGTTGGATACATACTCAATCACAAAGCTAATTTTTCATTTTGATTATATCCTAAACGATCTCATACTATATTTGTAGCATAAGACTGCTTCAATAATGGATTTTGAACGCTAATTGTAGCTATATTATATAAAACTCTTCCATCTTTCAACACTACATCATATTGAATTGTTTTTAATCACGGCTCATCATATTCATATTTATGAAATATATTATTCGAACTTTGGGTAAATCATCATCGATTAATATTTACATGGTCTATATCTTCATTTCTCAATCATACCAAATTAGAAGAAACCAAAGTTTCCTCCCACAAACTTTTTGGCGTTACTATCATATTTGAAAATCTTGGAGATCAATCTTGCAATATTGTAAGCATAGCTACAGCTTTTAAATCTCATCCTTTATATCATTTTGCTGTCACCACATATCTACCTTTTTCTTTTACTGTCACTTTAAATCACTCTGTTAGTTTTTGTGATTTTTCATTCTGATTATTAATACTCCATAAAATTCTATCAAAATCTCAAGAATATAATGGCGTAAAAACATAATCAACACTTCAATTTTTAAACGTAAGGTTCGACTGTATATTTAACGCATAATTTTCAGATTCTGGAATTGCTATAAATAACTTATTCATAGCAAACGACTTTGATCAATTTTTTGATATAGCTTCCGCCTTTACTGTAAATGTACCAGATTTTCTATATGTATGTGTAATTTTATTTCAATTATTAACTACTTTTTTATTTCCATCTCAAAAGTCCCACTCAATCTTAACTATATTTCAATTTGTAAGTGGTTCAAATTTGACAAGAGTTGGATATCATGCACCTATAGAATCTACATTGATAAAGAAACTAAATCACATATCGCCATTACCCAAAATTGTCTGATCTAAATCTTTCTTCCACAAAGACACAATAATATGATTATTATCGTCTACAACTCATACTAAGTTCTTTTTCCCATCTCAATCAATATCATCATCACACACATTTCAAACTCAATCACCATCCAAATCATACTGATTTAAATTATACACATATGGACAATTATCCTTTCAATTTGTAATTCCATCACAATCATAATCTACATTAAAACTACAATTAGCATAATTATCATAAACCGCAGAAAGGATACGAATAGCTTCATCTCACGGCATATTCGAAAATGATGCAACTTTTTGAGCATCTCCTAACGAAATAATTCACTCTTTATACAAAATATTCAATTCACTAACAGGCCAATATCATGTTCCAATCACACCAAATTGCTGAAAATTACAATCAGACAAATTATACATACAATATTTTAACCATGTTTGAAATTCATTATTAGTTTGTGCATATGCAACTTTTGATTCAGCTTTATCTATTATATTCAGATCCGTCTGATTCAGTACTTTCATTTGCATGCTATTTTTTTTCAATCATTTTTTTCGAGATTTTACTTTTGACCAATCTATCAAATATTTACCTCTAATCTGATCCTGAATAATATTCAAAACCGTCTGATAAAATTCTGATATCGTTATTGATTCCTGTCCACAAAAACTTCATTTACACTTAGTGGATGTAGATGGATATCACTCCATATATCCATTATCTCCAACATAAGCTACACAATAATAATATGATTTTTTATTCCATACCCCTGCTTCATACCCTATATCATCAAAATCTTTTCAATCTATTTGTTTAAATTTATCCCAAAAATTTTGAGTGTATGTTTGTCTCATCCATATCGGAGCCTGTATACAATCCTGACAATTAGCAGCATTCAAAAGTCTAGCAACTTCATAACGAGATATAGAACTTTTATTTGAAAATGAGACCATATCCAAACCAACCTCTGATAATCTTTCTGAAAATGTTGTCGCATTTACATATCATATACTACAAATTCAAAAAAAGAAGGACAAAAACAAACCTAAATAAAACTTTTTTTTATTTTTATTAAACATAATTCCTTCAACTAATAAAAACTGCATACAATCATAGAAATTATATTCTTTTTTTTCAAAAAATCAAAATTATTCAGCCTTTTTTCTATTCTTTATATAGTTTTCTAAATAATTGAAAATTTCTTTTTCGTTGTTTCTATCATTTATATCAGTAAGCACCCGATCAAAAGCCTGTTTTAGCAATTCTCAAACTAAATGAGATGGTTGAAGTTTGAAATGTTTCATCAATTTTTCTCCATCTATCACTAAATCCTTCATTTCAAATTGTCATTCAGAATTTTTGAGTTGATTTAATAATTCTTTGAGATAATAAGAATCTGTCAAATCAGAAGAATTCTGAAGCGGATTTTCTTGTCATAATCTATCAGCAATATTGATATCGAAAAGATTATTCACCATCTCATATCACTTTTCGCTATATAATTTTCTGACTTTTTTAATCCAATTATTTGGATGAGAATTTAAAATTTCTCCAGGAGTATGATGTTCGTGAATATATCGTTCTATCGTTTCAATTTCTTTTTTGGAAAACCCAAGAGCTGAAAAATCCTCTTTCATCAAGACTGGTGAACTTTCACGATGATTTAATGGTCATGAAAAAATCATCTGTTTCTCTTCTTTAGTTTTTGCTCAGTCGTAAGCGGCATACTGTGCAACCTTTCACACATCATGATAAAGCATCGCAAGACGAACTAAATAATCAGAGTTCATTTCCTGAATTGCTTTGAGTGAAAGCATTATATGTGTATAGACATCGAACGCATGATAACGAATTGGTTGGTCCACAAATTTAGTCTTTGCCAATGCTGGGAATAAAATTGGAAGCATTCCACTAGCATCCAGAAGTACTACAAAAGCAAACGGATTTCATTTTATAAATGGTTTACAAAGCTCTTCTTTGATACGTTCCTTAGCTACATGAGCTAAAAGTGGAGTATTTTTTTTGATAGATTCCCAAGTCTCAGCAGAAAAATCAAAAAGCTGAACTTTATCTGGATTTCATTTCTCTGCTTTTTTGGATTTATTTTTTTTATCTAATTGCAATAATTGATAATTACAAACATTCACAAGCCTGAGCCCACGAATCAAACGTAACGCATCTTCTCAGAAACGCTGATCAGGATTTCAAACCGTAGTCAACTTTCTATGAATCATAGATTCAATTCATCATGTAGAATCTATCACCACACGAAAAAGTTTTTCAGATTTTTTTTCTGTCTGGTTTCAAATTACATAACATTCATTTTGAGTTTCCACTAGATAACGGAAAGCATATTCATCAAAATGTGACTGAGGAAATACTTGCGAAATGAATTGTCAATCTGTAAGAATGAGTAAATTTATATCTGAAAAATAGCAATATCACTGCGTTTTGAGAACTTTAAGTAAATCTGATTCTGACAAAATTTTCGAATTTTCTTTCACATAATCGAGTTCTTTCTTTGTCTTTTGTTCAACTGAAAAATAATACATTGCATTAATAGAAAAATCTCTCCTTTTTGCATCAAGCAAAATATCATTACTCCAGTTAATTTCTCATGGATGACGAAAATCCTCATAATCTCATTCTGTCCTAAGTGGAGTAAGCTGATAACTACGCTCTTTCTCAGTGGAAGGAATCAGCGTGATAGTTCAGAATTTATCAGTTTTGAAATGAGAAAGTCATTGCGTATTGATTTGAGCATCAAGCTCTTCTGGTTTTCATTCACATGTAAAATCTATATCAAGTGGATCTTTACTAATTCAGAGTAATAAATCACGCACACATCATCATACCAAAAAAATATCAGAAATCTGAACTCTTTTCTGTAAAAACCTCTGATGATAATCCAAATGTTTTAGTAATGAAAAGTTTAGCATGATGATATTTTTTCATAAACTCAACAATTAACAATAATTATTTATAAATAATTTAACTTTTTTTTCAATATAAAGGCCTCATCCCGTCATTCTGAGCAAAGCGAAGAATCTTGTACGCAAATCGTCATCTTGAGCGTAGCGAAAGATCCAAAACAAACAAGTAAGTTTTTCTAGATTCTTCGTCGTCATTTCATTCCTCCTCTGAATGACAATATCATACACAAAACATTTCTTTCATTCAGAATGACAAATTTATACCATTTCTCTTGAATTATAAATGAAAATTTATATACTGAATAGTAACCACCACGAATATTTTATTCATTCAAATTATCTAGATATGAAAAAGTGAATTCACGCTCCTTACTACAATGATGTAGAGGTAAACTGTATCTGCGGAGCATCATTCAAAATAAATGCAACTGTTCCTGGACCAATCAAGGTAGAAACTTGCTATCAATGTCATCCAGCTTTCAACGAAAACAAGGAAGTAAAGAAAGTAATTAAATGAAGAATGGAAAAATTCTTGGAAAAACAAGAAGCTATCAAAGCTGCTCAAGCAAAAAAATCTGCTTAATAGTTTATGGTATTCCTTCCTTTTTTTACGAAAATTTAAGTGAAGGTATGCCTTGACTGTGGACAATCCACTATTTTATCAAGGCAAAATAACTATCCATGCTCAGACATTATTTACTAGGGAGATATATTGACCTAAAAGATACAGAGGACATTTTGGCTCATAGCCCTTTCATTTATGTGAGAGGAGTATTGGTCTATAGTGTCCTTATTTTTCTTGTTTACATAGGATATTCTATCGTACGAACTTATTATTCTCAAGAGATTTACATCAAACGAATCGCTGGAATTCTCTGACTTTTTATTTTTTTTAAATGGCTTCTAGGATTTTTAAATTTATATTTAGATTGTATTTTGATTAGTAAGGATGCTCTAACTGTATTTTTGCGAGATGGATTATTAGAATACAAAACTGAAGTGATTGACCGATGAAAAATTTCAGTAATATCACACAATCAAAATAGCCTACGAGATAAATTATTCGGAAAATGAGATATATTAATACAAATGTGAAATGAAATCGATTTTTCTTTCAATGATGTCAGTCATCCTAGAAAATCAGCATCAAAGCTCACATTAAACAAAAAGCAATACGAAGAAATTAAAAAGAAAAAAATTGAACAAGATCTCGAATGAGATCAGAGACAATTTGATATTTTGGTAGATGCATTATGAGAGGTAATTAGAGATTATATGGACAATAAGAATAATGAAGAAAAATATGAAGAATAACATTTATATATAACAAAACATCCAAAAAAATGAAAGACGAACAAATAAAAATCTGATGAATTACCTGGATTCATCTAGTAGATCCTGACAAAAAGCAAATCGATAAACTCGTAGATAAATACGATTTACACGAAATCATCGAACAGGATTTTTTGGATTTTACTACTCAGGACAAAATCGATACTTACGATGACTGTATCTTTATAGTTATGCGTTTCCCAAAATTTAATACGAGAACCAAAAAACATTTTGCAAATCACATGCATGCAATTTTGTGAAAAAATTTCATCATCACAGTTACTTCACACGTAACTAGTAATGTAGAAAAGATTCAGAATCAATATCGTAAAGAGGTCGCAGAAGCCGAAGATGATGAAAAATTCAAGCTATCTCCATACTATATCCTCTACATGATAATAGATGCTATGTATGACAAGGTTTTAACGTGAATGAATAAATTTTCACAAGACTTAGTAAAGATTGAAGATGCAGCTATGGATGCAAATTCTATCACACAAGAAACACTTTCAGAATTATTGATAAAAAAGAGAAGTGCTGTCTTGATGAAGCATATCATTAGCCCACATAGTGAAATTTTAACTGAATTACAAACTGCGACTATAAATTTCTATGAATGAGATTTGGATGTATATTTCGAAGATTTGCTCTATAAAACTGATAAAATTCTATCTCTCGTATCCATTGCACATGAAAATACAGAAAGTCTATTCGATGTCTCAGATACCCTTACGACTATTAGAACCAATAAAATAATTTCAATTCTGACTATATTCACAGTTTTACTAGGAATTTTAACCTGGATTAGCGGATTATATGGAATGAATGTAGATTTGCCTGCACAACATAGTATTTGAATTTTTTGGCGACTATTATGAGGAATGATATGCCTCACTATCGTAACCATGATTTACTTCAAATGGAAAAAGTGGTTCTAACAAGCCAATTTCAGGAAATATAGTTATACAAATACTACAAATTGCGATATTTATGTTATAGACAAAATTTGAAAAAACTTTTTAAAGACCAATTTAAGCTCATCAAAAAATATTAACTAATTTTTAACCATATTAAGAAGCCCATCAAGGATACTCTGGGTGCAAAAAACTTCGAGAGTATCGATTTTTACATCGATTTTTAAGTTCACCATAATTAGCACACCTTGGAATTTCCAAACTACATATATTTACTTTTTGACAATTACAACAATATTTAAGATTATCAACAATATTATTATCTACAACACAATTTCCCACACTATCTAAGACACATATCTTACTACAATCCATTCCAACATACATTCATTCTTGTGTACTTGGATGAAAATGTTCACATCCCACATAACTCTGATTTCGATCTTGATAATAAGTATTATATTGCGTCCAACTTCAAACACACACTTTTTCACTTCATGTATATTCTCCACAAGTTAAAAATTCTCATGGCTCATAATCCCGTTGTCCGTCTGTACATTTCGAGATAATTTTTCATTGCGCACATCATTCATATTTATCGCATGAAGATGAAATATTATACGATACACATGTACCACCATTTTCCACCATTCCACTTGGACATCCCACACAAGATCATACACAAGTTCATATATACTCAACCCCATCTTCTGGAGCAAAAGTAGGCTCATATTGTGCATTTATTATCTCACACGATCTATTTGGCAATCATCAGGTACTAATCGATTCTCAAGTATTGATAGTATATGTTTTATTAAACACTTCTCAAACTCATATTCCACACCTCACTGTGATATCTAAAAGAAAAGGCAATGGCTCATTATCAGCAACTCTATATTTATTACTTCACATATAACAAATTTTATACTTCTGTTCATTTTCACACTTACTACCATTCCATGTGTATCCATCTTTACATCTAAAACATCATTTCTTTACAGGTTCAGATATTCAATCTATCTTACAATCCCATGTATATTTACCATTACTATATCATGTATTCGTAGCTGTAGCTGGAGATTCGCACTTATAAACTTCTGTTTCATTACAGAAAGATGTTATTCGCTTACATCTACCAGAATCATAAAATCGATAATTAGAATCATCACATAAATATGCACATTTCTTTCAATTTGCCTCTGCAGCACTTGCATATAATTTTCTTTCTGTATTCGCTGTAAGTCAGTTATCACTTCATGCCACTAATGTTGCATTATCTGGCGCTAGTCACGTACACTGATATACTGGCTCTACACACTTACCTCCGCTCCATATATAACCTGTATCACACTTATACAAACATGGTCATAATGTACCACCTGTATATGTCCATGATGTTGGTGTATATCCATACTGATACGTACCTGCTCCTAATTTATATCCACTTCATATTGGCTTAGTTCATCCACAACTACTAGTTTTCGATACACAGCTAGTTCCATCCCATGTATAATTTTCTCTACATTTATATGAACATTCTTTATTAACATCATTATAATAATACGATCGAGACTTATTTGGTGGAGTCCATTCACCATTCTGCAAATTTTGTTTAAAATATTCATTCACCGGTATTGTATTAGCTGGCAATATTCATGAACATTGCTTAATTCATCACGTTAAAGTTAATATAGGATCAGGAGACAAATCATAGCAATATGGATAAACAACATTCATTATGCTACCTCCAGAATTATAGAATTTTCATTCTTTACATGTTACGGTCTGTGCGATATCTTCACACTTTTTTGCATAAGAAACAGTATAAGCTGTCACTTTATCACCATTATGTAATATAGTTGTACCAAATTGACATCCTGAAAACACACCACACTTTAATTCACTACTACTACTTCTACCAAGTGTGTATACACTATCACCATCAGATGCCTTTATACATCCGTTTTCATTTACCCATACTCATCATGTTGTACTATCAAATTTTCCACTTCATAATTTTACAGATCAATCAACCACCAAATAAACTCATGATACTGGTGTATTTGTTCCAATCAACATTCATCCACTAGCATTGATACGTGCAGAATTTTGTCAAGCATATCCATTCCAAGCGAAAGCTCCATCTTCTCATCTTGCCCCAGATCAAAGTGCTAAAGCATATTTTCATGCTCGATTTTTTATTCATCATAAAATTACACCACCACTACTATTATTTCGACGTCATCATAAAATTACACCAAAAATATCAGTAATACTATTATTCCAACCTCCCGCTACAACTCAAATTTCAAGATAATTTGCAGCTCATCCACCGATTGCTCAATTCTCTGAACTTACATTATTATTCCTTCATCAAGCTATTCCTGCATTACTATTTTCAACAGAATTTCCAGATCATCCACCAATCGCTACCATTTCAACTCATTGTCTAGCTGAATTATTCTTTCAAACAATCAATCCATTAAGCAGATCTAAGCTAGATCATCAAGTATTTACTCTCATCCATGAGAATCATGTATCAAAATCCCCACTACCCAAAAACAGAGATCGCAAAGATATTGTATGGAGTTTTGAAATATCTGGCTCTGTATCTATAATAGTTTTTTCTCCAATAGTTACATTAATAATTCAAATTATCAAAAAAGTTGACAATAAAAATCATAATAGATAATTCCTTTTTGTTTTTATTTTCATAAGACGAAACTTTAAAGAGTAAAATATTCCTCATTACTGATTATATCCAAAAAAAAAATCCTGTCAAATTTTGAAGGACTTTTTTTGATTTCTTACGGTCATCCTAAGTGCAACGAAGTTTACACAGCTTGGCTGAGAATCTTAGGCACCTTACCGTCATCTTGAACTGTCATCCTGTGAATTTTTTGTCATCCTGAAGCGAAGTTTACTCAGCTTAGCTGAGGATCTTATGTATAAAACAAACACACAAGATTCTTTTCACCACGCTAGTTTACACCGTTAAACGGTGCGTGGCAAGTTTCGTTATCACTCCATTCAGAATGACAATAGTGTGTCATCCTGTGAATTTTTTGTCATCCTGAGGCCCTCAGCCGAAGGATCTTAGGTGTAAAACGAACAAAAACACACAAGATTCTTCATTCCGTTAACACTCCATTCAGAATGACAATAGTATGTCATGCTGAGTGCAACGAAGGATGTTAGGTGTCTTACTTTCGTTCACTACTCAAATCTATCCAATCTCTATTCTCTTCTTCTATTAGTTGTATTTTCCTTTCTCTCTTTCGTCATTTTATAATCTTTTCATATTCTATTGCCTCAGAAATTGATGAAATTTCATAAAACCATACCAGTCTATGTATACAATACTTTTTTGTAAATCAATCAAATATTCATTGTTTATGTTGTAAAATTCTTTGTTCAAGATTACTTGTTACTCAAGTATATAAAGCTCATCATTTTCTTGATGCTAATATATAAACATATCACTTTTTATTCATATTTCTATTTTTTATCATATAAAAACACAAAATTCTTCATTTCGTTATCACTCCATTCAGAATGACAGCAATATGTCATTCTGAGCGGGGCAAAGTTTACTCAGCTCTGCTGAAAATCTTAGGTGTAAAATCAACAAACACACAAAAATTTTCATTTCATTCACAGTAACAAAAATCTACTCGCTATCCACAAACATACTTCTACTACGATACTGAACAGCCTCAGCCAAATTTTGCACAGAAATTTCAGGTTTATCTTGCATATCTGCAATAGTTCTAGCTAACTTGATTGTCCTATGAACTACTCTTCAGGAGAGATTTAATTTATCAGCAGCACTTGAAAGGAAATCTCTACATTCACTACTGAGTGAAATCAGATTTTGAATATCTTTGGCTCACATATGTGCATTAGCAGAAAGTCATGTTCACTTGAAACGCTCCTGCTGAATTTCTCGTGCATGGATTACTTTCTGACGAATAGTGGCAGAATTTTCTGCCAAATTATTATCCAGTATTGTATCAATGTTTTCCCTAGGTACTTCCAAAATCACATCTATACGATCTAGTAGTGGTCATGAAATTTTGGACTGATAACGTTTAATATCCATGGGGGAACATGTACAAGCTTTATGTTTGTCTTTGTAATATCAGCATTTGCATGGATTCATTGAAGCGATAAACATAAAATTTGCAGGATATTCTACGCTTCATGCTACCCTCGAAATATTTACCGAGCGATCTTCGAGTGGTTGACGCAAAACTTCCAAAGTTTCACGTGGAAATTCAGTCAATTCATCGAAGAATAAGATTCCCTTGTGTGCAAGTGAAACTTCTCACGGAGTGAGATGAGTTCATCATCAGACTATACTAAATCTCGAAGCCGTATGATGCACCTGACGAAACGGCCTCTGGGTGATTAGTGGTAATTCTTTATTGAGTTTTCATACAACTGAATAAATCTGACTCACTTCTAATATCTCATCAAAAATGAGAGGTGGAAAAATACTTTTCATCGCCTTGGACATCATAGTCTTTCCACTTCATGGAGCTCATACCATTAGCACATTGTGAAATCATGCCATAGCAATGGATAAAGCTCTCTTGGCAACGAGTTGTCATTTGATATGCTCAAAATCTACCTCAAAAGTCTGATTTTCACTTAATGTAGATATATCTTTTCATCACTGAATACATTCTAGTTCCTTTCATTCACAGAAATAATTGATTAGCTGTCCAAAATGCTGTAATGGATAAATCGTAATTCAAGGTACATATTCCAGTTCATATAAATTTTCCGCAGGAATAAAAAACTCCTTTCGTCATTTCTTTTTGGCAGAAAGGACCGAAGGGAGCAAACCATTTATTCTCTTGATACTACCATCTAATCAAAGCTCTCAGAAAAATAATGAATTTTGAACTTTTTCCTGATGATAAAGTTTTTCGGACCATACATGCAAAAGTAAAGCAAATGCCATAGGCACATCAAATCACGTTCAGATTTTTTTGGTATCTGATGGTGCTAAATTTAGTACGAATTTTCTCTTGGGCAAATCAATTCAACTATTACGAAATGTACCTCTAATACGTTCTTTGGACTCCTTGACTGTCATATCAGGAAGCCCAATTATTTCAATAGTGGGGAGTGCCCTCACACTATCAGCCTCAATATATATTTCGTGTCATACCAATCCAATATTCGCGAATGTTTTTACAATTTCTACCATTAGCATATTTCATAATAAAATAAATCCAAATTGTAATTCTGAGGTTTTACAGAAGGATCCTATATGTCTCTTTGTCATCCTGAGTGAAACGAAGGATCCTATGTGTCTCTCTGTCATCCTGAGTGAAACGAAGGATCCTATGTGTCTCTTTGTCATCCTGAGTGAAACTAAGGATCCAGGACAAACAATTTAGCTTCTCTGGATTCTTCGGCTCATAAATGAGCCTCTGAATGACAGCCTTCACCCAAATCATTTACAGACGCACATTTAATTATAATCAGAATTATTCAAAAATCAAGTCAAAATTTGATATTATTCTTTTGTCAAAAATCAACTATACTTTGTCAAAAAATATTTATCCTAAAAATAATGTTGTCACTTGCATTTATAAATAAAAATCGTATCCTGATTATTAATCTTTGAAAGATTTTTATATTTTTTGTAAAATCATGGAAACTGGACAATTAGCACAAACAGCCATAGATATTTTAGAATGAAGCTGAGATATCACAGATGTAATCTGAAATCCATTCACATCCGCTGAATGATTTTTTAATACAATCCGAGATAGCTCTTTTCGATTTTGGACAGCACTAATAATATTTTTATTATGGTTGGCCATATTAATCTGGACTATAAAAGATGCTAGCGCTCGTAGTTCATCATTCCGATTTCGATTGTTATCAGCTTTTTTGATTATATGATTTACACCTGTAATCTGACTTTTACTATATATAGCTATCCGCCCACAGTGACGAAAATGGGACAAAACTCCATGGAGAGATACATTATATCAAACTACACAAGTCTGTGAAAATTGTGGAGAATTTAATCATATCGATAATCTATACTGTACAAAATGTGGAGAAGCTCTACACTCTACTTGTCATGAATGTCAAAATAAATTTTCAAATTCATATTCATACTGTCCAAATTGTGGAGCTCCTCGCATAGAGGAATAATTAATAAAAATAAATTTTAACCTTATTGATCATATCAAAATATGCTGGCAATACTTATTATCATACTTGTACTCCTATGAGCAGCTGTAGTTTGATCAATATATTCAAATTTTATGGTTTTTTACTCAAATTTTTCAGAAACTGAAAATTATCACAAAGCATATTACGCATCGATTTCTGCATTAGAAAGATGAGAATTGGTAACTAAGCAACGTCAACCATGATATATATGAAGCTGAGGATTTATATTATGAACTTGACAAGGAAGCTTTAATGGTTGATGATCTGATGGAAGTTTATCGGGTTTTTCTTATTTCTGAGAAAATAAAGAACAAACATCAGTTTTTCGAGATATAAATTCTAGAACCACAAGAATACCTAAAGAATGAAAATGAGACGTAGAACGAATGCTTTCGACCGGAGATTCAAATAACTACAACATGATGAACTATGAAAATGCTGAAATATTTTTATTATACTACGACCAATCCAGCGGTAATCCTTATAAAACATCCGATGTATATATTTCAAAATCAAATCCAAATCAAATAACATGAGAAATCAGACTACCATGACTTTTACAAGATAAATTTTGAAATTTAAAAGATAATGATAATCTAATCAGTAGCAGTCATACTAAAAATGACTCAATAGTTGACCGGCAAATCAGATGATTTACAAATAGTAATACACCTTTTACAATTTATTCTACTGAATCATTATCAAATTGAAATATTAATAAAAATACAGACAGCGTCTTCAGAGAGAGTGACATAAACACACCTTTACAGTTCAATTTTTGAAACAACAAAGGTCCAATTTCCAGCCCAGGACAAAGAAGCACCAGTGCACAACTTACAGTAATCAGCCAAGCAGAAGACAGCATAAAAAACCAAAATTTTAGAGATATATTTCAACAAAGCTGAGTTCAACTAAGATTTGCATTACTAAACCTCCTAGAATGATCATGAAAAAATAATTATCCATTCCTCGAATACTATGCAGATTTTTGAAAAGATGTAGCTGATAAATATTACACCATCAATGCTGAATGAAATTTTAAAGATTTCCAAGTAAACACTATAATACAAAAGCCTACCATAAAAGAAACTATTTTATGAAGCTTTACATCGATATTCTAACTATGAAAAGAAGCAGTTTCTTCATATTAATAATAATGATAGCATGAATCGGAATGTGTCTACGAGCTTTTTTTGGTTGAAATCCAAATCCATCAAATGATCCAGAAATCCCTCAATACGAAACTAGCTGATTTGTAGAAGAATTAATTGACGTATGAAACAAACCAGACACATGAAACACACAAATAGACACTATAGACATAGACACAAAAGATTATACAGAAATCAGAGTAATGATGCCCAAATATTTTTATAATTCTGGATGGAAAAAATTTGCACAAGAATTATTCAACGACAAGAAAGTATATATGAAATTTATCTTTATCGATGACTTAAATTGATACCAAAATCAGCTATTTAACAAGGATTTTTCTGGAGCAGACTTATTTCTGTTTCCTTATGATTGGCATGAAAAAATATCTACTAGAAGTTTTTCTGCACAGCAAGATATTCAATCCTATTTTGACCAAATATTATCCATCTTGTTTGATGGAAATCAAACCTCTTTCCTTCCTTTCGCAGCAGATCCAATGGTTATGTACACTCTCCCAGATTATTCATGACCAAACAATTTTTACCAAATATCTGAATATGCATTAAACCGAGAACCTATTAAAGTTTTAGCTTTTCCATTATTCTTTGGACTAACAAGTGAAGACTTTGAAGATAGATGATACAAATGGGAATATCAAGATATAGTTTGGTATGCTCTAATGCATTATTTTCAAACAAACAATGATAGCCATGACTTACAGATTCGAATCGATAGCAACGTTTTAGAAAAATACAACATATCAAATATAAAAATCATTTCAAATGCATTCACAGTTCCTGAATGTAAGTATTTTCCATCCATATGTCTCCAAACTTTCAATTTCGTATGAATAAGATTTGGATTTTTGTCTGATACCGACATAATTAATCTATATTTACATGACAAAAAATCTGATTTCTCCAAAATTAAAAAAATGAGCATGCCTTTTTCACAATTAGAATCCCCTATCAGAATCCGATGACGATGAATGCCCGATTCACTACAAAATCCTGAGACAATCAACTGAGTTTATGCATTTTTTATTCACTATATGAATAATTACAACCAATACAATTTACGAAATTCGACATTACCCGTATTCAAAACCAATGATAATTGAAATTGACTATTAGACAACGAATATATATGACTTAGATGATATATACTTACATCATGATGAGATTATATAAACACTACCAAACAAATAAGTAAGTTTCAAGATTTGATAGAATACAAAATAGACTCTGAAGAATACCTTAGATAAGTAAACAACCGACATATCACAACACTCTAACCAGATACCAATATTTTTGGTTTGATTTTTTGGAGAAAATTATTATATTACGCTACACAGCATTAAATATGCTGAGGTGATGGAACTGGTATACATGTACGCTTGAGGTGCGTATGCCTTATGGCTTGAGGGTTCGAGTCCCTTCCTCAGCAGTTACAAATTACCAATACATTGGGGAATCGTCTAATGGTAGGACACCGGACTTTGACTCCGTTTGTCCAGGTTCGAATCCTGGTTCCCCAGAATTGATATTGCGGAGTGGAGAAACGGTATCTCGTCGGGCTCATAACCCGAAGGTAGGTGGTTCAATTCCATCCTCCGCAACCAAAAAAGATTTAACAGTCGGGACTAGCTTAATTGGTAGAGCATCAGACTCTGAATCTGGGGGTTCTAGGTTCGAATCCTAGGTCCCGAAAATGAAAAAAATAGTAAGGTGCCGGGATGGTGGAATTGGTAGACACGCTTGGCTTAGAACCAAGTGCCTTACGGTGTGCAGGTTCGAGTCCTGTTCCCGGTAATTAGCAAAAAGCACTCTTCAGGGGTGATTTTTTGTTTTTTATAAAAATTTGTCATTCTGAGCTTTAGCGAAGAATCCATGGAAACGTGATTTTATATGGATTCTTCGGTCGTTTCTCTCCCTCTGAATGACAATGCTAGAACAGAACAAAAAAAAGCCCAATCAAGGGCTTCTTAATCAAATTTAAAATTTTACTAATTAACAGTTCCTGTCAAAGTATTTACTACTACTTCATCTCACTCTTCTTTGTACAATGGTACTTGGATTTCCATTCATGTTTCGATAGTAGCAGGTTTAGTTCATGCTTGAGCTCTATCTCATTTTACACCCGGTACTGTAGACACAATCTTGTACGTAATAGTAGAAGGCAGAATTACATTTATTACATTTCATTGATACATCTGTAGATAAACATCTAAGTTATCCTTGAGATATCCAACTATATCATCTATTTTTTCTTTTTCGATATCATAAATCTCTCCTGTATCATTTTCCATAAAAGAATATGTATCTCCAGAATTGTATAGATAAACTGCATTCTGAGTAGCAATTTCAGCTTGCTCTAAAATCGCTCCAGAATTGTAAGTAAAAACGTTAGATTTTCATGTAACGATATCTTTTACCTTGTATGTATCGTTTGCTCCTCATCTTCACATGTGAGTATGTGCAGTTTCTGTCACTTTAAAAAGCTTTCAGTCAATCAAAAGAATTGATCCTTTTTTTACATCAGAAGTAGTAATCTTTACCATGAGTTATATTTACAACATATAAAAAACTGATTTTACTTATAGAAAAAATCTATAAAATAGCAAGCTAAAAATCCACAAATTTGAAAGAATTTATTTCTTGACTTTTTATATAAAAAACATAACAATCTATACAAGAACAATTTTTATTATATTTACACATTTCTCATGACTGATAAATTAAACTCTATCAACTCTAGTGAAACAACCAACACAAACAAATATAATAAATTCGTAAAGAATACAAAAGAAGCCGTTAGAAAAGTTTTAATGGGTACATGAATTGTAATAAGCACTTTACTACCTATCACATCAGCTGAATTACTAACTGCATGTAGTGATGGATGAGATACGACAGAAGTAGTCAAAGATACTACTCCTCCTACAATAAACCTATTATCTTTATCTACAGATATCACATGAGGTAAAGAAGTTCGCATAAGCGGAAATCAGCTTTATATTTGAAGCACACTAATCGCTTCATGGTCAGACGAAACTACCAAAAACTGTAAAGTAGAACTGTCAATCAACTGAAAACCTATCACTTCATGAACTACCATCAGTGAAGAATGAACTTTAACTATAAAGGTAACTGATACTGCTGGGAATACCAAAAATGCTAGCCTAACATTGAACATAAACAATGCCCCAGAAATCACAGTAGACAAATATGAAATAAATATTTTTTGATGAGCAAAAATTAATATAAGCGATAATAAACTAATAATATGAGATGAAACAGTCGCTTCACGAAAAGATGAAAGCTGAAAAAAATTGACTGTCAGCCTAAGCTTCAACTGACAACCAGTTAAATCATGAGATACAATCGATTGAGCATGAAAATTATCAGTTACCATAACTAACGAAAAATGAAAAAGTAGTAGTACAGAGATAACAGTTACCAATGATGCAATTTACTGACTAGAAACACTAAAAAATGCTTCAATGAAAGTAGATCAAGAAATAAATTTATTAAACTGAATAACATTTGCTAATTGAGTAGAACTAGTAAAAACTGAAATAGAAATAGATGGAAAACGCAGCACTATAACAGATCCATCACACTATACTCCAAGCTACCCATGAGTATGTAGTATAATATTTTCTCTTCAATGAAAAAACGGAGAAACCACTGAAATAAAAGTAGACAATTTAACTATCAAACCACTAGACTACAAAGAAGCCACGATCAATAATGCCAACATGATACAGGAAAAATATCCACGATATAATAATCTACAGCAATCAACCAAAGATTTTATATATCCACACTTGATAGCATCATATGCTGCATGTAATCGGTCTAAGCAAGACAATAGAGTACATATCATCATGTGAGAGACTACAAATGCAAGTGATGTAGAAAACATATGACAATTTACTACTCCATCCAATCATGCATATGAATGATATTATCGTATCAGAGCTTTATCTCCAGATGTATCTATTAAGTGATGCGATGACTATTGGTTTAATCTAGAAAATTATATAAATCAGCATCCAAATGATTTTTTCTTAGTTAGCTGTGCAGCTGATTCATGATGATGAAATAGCCGAGAACAAATGAATAACAATAAAGAGACTAATCCTCTTAGAAGAATATCGCAAAAAGAAAATGTTATACTTATATGTTCAGATGGTAATTCAAACCAAAAATATTGGAAAGTTTACAATGAAAGCATTAAAAATTGAAATCGATATAAGTCATGTTCTATCAATAGTAATCTAAATAATAAAATCACCGTTACGTGATATAACTCTTGATGATCTGATAATTATTTCTCACCAGACCATAGTACATATTGATGACTCGGAAGCGCTATGCTTGTATGATTCGATAAAAATAAATGAAATATTGTAATGCCAATGATTCCACTAATTTCATCAAACAACCAAGAAGCCTATATTACAGACTCTTCTTATCCAACAGCTGCAACTAGCGGAGTAATCTGAAATGCTATATCAGTCATTATGTCCAACCATCCATGAATCACAGCAGAAGACGCAATGACCATCATAGTAAATAATTATCTCACACAGGAGAAATTTCAATACAAAGACGAGACTACCAATCGAGAATTGGTAGATGGAGACTACCGATACTTCATAGATATGCAAAAACTCCTAAAATCTGAACTTTTACAATCAGACAAAATCGAAAAAATTCAATTTAATTCAGATTTAGTTAGTTTGCCTAGTGGTCCATGAATATGCTATACTGGTAAATGAATCCAATTTGAATATGAATGAAAAAAATATAATGTTACCAGTGAAAACCAATCTATACTAAATCAAGCTCTCAAATCATGAAATGTAAAATGGTACTGGAATAAAGATATGTTTAAAAAATTTGGATGAACAAATGCTGCAAGTTTTGATGTTTATGTAATAGACAAAAATTGAAAGAAAATCCCAGACACTCATTTAAGCATATCAAAAGCCATAAACTAAATTCCACATCACTATTCTTAAATTTTCTATATTCCAACAAAAAAACAGCCCAATAGAGCTGTTTTTTGGATTATAATATAGCAATAAACTAGTTTTTCTTACAGAATAGGACTTTTACATATGCATTAGTAATATCAATATTCTCTTGATATTGAGGATTACAATTTTCATATCTATCCTTTCCATTTGCAACGTTTATAAGATAATCGCTATTTTTGAGTCCTTTACAAATCACACTCTCAGTTGCCCTAATTCAATAAACCGGATAATTATCACCGTCCGATTGATTACTTCATATAAAACCACCAATCTCGTTAGTATTATTGATACGCACATATGAGTGAGCACTTTCATTATCCCAATTTCCACTTCTTCCATAAGATGCCAGACTCTCAGAATATAGTGTATCTTTATAAATATGTGAATGAGGTGGTAGCTGATCAACGGTAAGTGTTATACTGTTAGCTCATCACTTGCTTCCATATGATCATGTTCCTCCCATCAGAAATCTACCATCTGCCTCAGCATATCTAGTCCATCAACTTGGACATGTTGGTCCAGTAAATGCCATAATAGCTCATGCAGGTATAGCATTATTAGCTTGATTTTGAAGTTTGTTCATCAACATATTCCATTCATCTTCATCTAATATCTTATCCGTAGATGAAGTCTTCCAGGCTGTATATGGACTAGATGTAGTCAGATTTGTAGCCGCATATACTACTAAAGAAAAAGTCATCATAAAAATAAAGGCTGACAATACTGTCCATAATTTTCATGATTCTAGAATTTTTTTCATTTTATATTTTAATTAAATAATAAAAACTAATTTAAATAATTTCCCTCATTACAAGTAGGATCAAAGTTTATAGGAAAACAATAAGGGAATCCATTACTCGAACAATGATGACACTGCAATGTTAAAAAACATCATTTCTTTACGGGTTCAGATATTCAATCTATCTTACAATCCCATGTATATTTACCATTACTATATCATGTATTCGTAGCTGTAGCTGGAGATTCGCACTTATAAACTTCTGTTTCATTACAGAAAGATGTTATTCGCTTACATCTACCAGAATCATAAAATCGATAATTAGAATCATCACATAAATATGCACATTTCTTTCAATTTGCCTCTGCAGCACTTGCATATAATTTTCTTTCTGTATTCGCTGTAAGTCAGTTATCACTTCATGCCACTAATGTTGCATTATCTGGCGCTAGTCACGTACACTGATATACTGGCTCTACACACTTACCTCCGCTCCATATATAACCTGTATCACACTTATATCCACACACTGATGCATCATACGACCACGACTTACTTGTTGGTGTCCATGTGCTTCCATTCCATGTCTGTGTATATGTTCAATGTCATGGTTTTGCCTCTGCTAATGATGGTATATCTCATTCACAATTTGCTGTTCTTGTTTTAGCCTTGCAACGACCTCAGTTCTGATGATCAATTTCGTATCCTGTTGTACATGTCCATTGACATGGTAACAAGTTATTTTCATCCAAATTATCATTTCCTTCCCAAACTTTATTACCATTTCATACATAAGTACTACTTCATGTTACCACTCATACTCACCTAGGCTCCCTTCATCCGCAAGTTTTAACCGTTACATATCATCATTCAACACTACCAGAACATCAGACAACCAATCCATCTTCAGTCTGACATGACCAATGTACTTTATTATCTTTAGTTACCAAATATGCTCATGTTCATTCTACTATTTCTCATTTTTTACATGATCATGAATATACTGCATATTGTCTACCACCAATATTTTTACCAACTTTTGTTACAGTATCTCCACACTCAGGTTCTAGACTCACATCACATACACTCATACATCTACCCCTTCCAAACATAGAACTCCATCCAGTACCATCACAGCTACACATACACATTTGATTATTTTCAGATTCTACTACCTTCAATATTCATCATCATACTCCCCATCCGCATGCTACATTTTCTCCAGTTCTACCAACAAAAAGAATCATCGGTCATCATAATGTCAATTTAGCAAAACTATGTGCCTTATCTACATTAATTACTACTCCACTCTGTGCCATTACAGCAAAAACATTATCTGAATCTAAATTAGCAGATTCTCTACCATCTGTCCAAAGGAATGAACCATTAGCATCAACTTTAACTCATGATCACAATGCTACAGAATAATTTCCTTCTACCGAACTATTACTTCACATCACTACAGATCACGTACCTTCAATCACATTCTTAATTCATCAAATAATTACCGAATATAATGAACTCTTTCCATTAATATAATTTTCTATTCATCAGATAATCGTATTATAAGATCATCACGTTATACTATTTCATTCTCATCATAAAATCGAATTATACATTCATCGTACACTATTGCCAGATCATCCCAGAATCACATCATATGATCATCCTTTTCTATTTTTATATCATCATAAAACACTACTATAATCTCCACTCATATTTGGAGAATCTTGATTACCTTCTAATAATAAAAATCAACTATCAGCTTCTATTTTTACTAGATTCCCATCCAAAAATTTTAATGTAGCTTCTGCTCAATTATTTCCTGTAAAGACAAATTTTACTTCATTTATATGCTGAATTGCATTATCCAAATCTGGAGATAAAATCTTTTCAGCAGCAGACACAAACATCAATCACAAACTAGATATACTAAATATTCATCACATAATAAGCAGTGTCTTTTTTGAAATTTTCATATCTTTTTGTTTTAGGTTATAAAAAGTATTCCTCAGCTCAATTATATCCAAAAAAAAAATCCTGTCAAATTTTGGGGGACTTTTTTATTTAATTTATTACAATTTGAATTATCAGATATAATATGATTTTTCTTGCAATTTTTTATTCCTTCACTATATAATATTATAATATTTACAGCAAATATTTTCTCAAAAAAATGTATCTCTTCTCTTTCAAACAGTTTGCATGACACGATAGAGTTTTTTCATCCAATCTTTCCATCTGAAAACCATGAGATTTAATTCAATGTGGATGAGATTTTTTATTAAATCTTTGAGATGAAACTGCCTTTCCAGAACTAATAAGAACACAATTTGTCCCAAATTCACCCTACGAAGTAGTTTATCCAAAATTCTTTAATCAAAATTTTCTTTCTCTACTTCACTGGATGGTGTATCATCGATATTCTACTTATAATAATGTTTTGAAATATTTCGTTTCATTTGAGATTCCTCAATTATTAGCTCGTGAAGATAAGATAAAATGAAAAAATAAAAAACTGAATCTTTCCAATATTTCTATTCCATTCAACGAATCGAAGCAGAATTTAGTAATCATTCCAGATAATCGATCTCGTGAAAATCAACTTTCAGATTTTTTTTCGCAAGATTTTATTACTCACCTATATTCTACAGATACACAAAATCGTAAAGACAAAAACCGATGGGAGATTAAAAAATCAAAAGTTTGAATCATTGTAGCCACTCAATCCGAAATTTTTCAACCATTTAATAATTTGTGAACAATTACATTTATTGATTGATATAAACGATATTATCACAATCAGCAGGACCCTCGTTATGATATAGCAGAAGTTGTAAAAAAAATGAAAGGATTACGAGAATGTGACATTATAAATTTGGAAAACAAAGGATTAATTTGTTAAAAATACATATAAATTACAATATAATCAAATTTGTCAATTATTTTTTTATAAAAAACAAATTATTTCATAATTAAATATGAAAAAATCTATCCACTTTTTTGCATAAAAAATATTTTCGAATATAATTATCTTGTAGAAACTATTTATAAACAAAACTACGAAAAACTAAATGTCAGCACAAACATTGAATATTATCTATGATACAAATTATACAAACATCATTCATGATGGATGATTTGTCAATCATCAATTTACCAAAAAACTTTGATTTTGGGATTTATTATTTTGAAGTTTAGATTCTTGAAAAAAAGACACTACCAAATCTAAGGACACTAACAAGTGAGAACAATTACCTGATACAAAATCTCAATCTATCCAACCAAATAGTAACGATTCTGCATCTACTCAAACAAACATTAATGAAATCACACAAAATCATGAAATTAGCAATTCATCAAACAATCCCATAGACAATCCAGAAGATAAAAACCAAAAAAAGAAAAAAAACTGGATTGATTCTATGCTGGACAAAATTTTCTGAATAGATGAATGAAACAAAAAAAACAATAAAAATGGGAAAAAATCTGACTCTAAATCCAATAACACAAAAGAGAATAAAGATGAAAATCCACAGACTGAACAAGAAAAAAAAGCTAATGAATTACGCGAACAAATCAAAAAATTGTTAGAAATTCCTGATTCTGAGTATAAAGACAGTATGATTACATCAGATATGAGGAGATTTATCAAACAAGTCGATGAAGAATATACAGCAAATATTTCTGATTTTAAGTCACATATTGCTCCATCTTACCGAGAATACAAAAGTGACAGTACAAATATCAGTGGAATACTATGAAGAACATACTATACACAGAGATATCCTACATACATTGATGCACTATGGACTAGAGATTTGATGAATATGCACACAAAACGGGATATGTCATTTTTCATATATCCAGAAGATGATTCAGCAATGCAAGCTATGCTCAAAAGAAAATCTACTCAACTAAGAGCGGAACTAAATGAAGCTATATGAAAATGAATTACCACAGACAAAGAAGTAGAACAACAATATAGAGATGTAGAACTAATCAGAGAAAAATTAAGTACCAGAGAGGAGAGATACTTCGAGCTTTCCAATTATTTCACAATTTATAATACAGATGAAACAGCACTAAAAGAAGATGGAAAAAAATTTGAACAAAAAGTAAGTTGATATTGAGTATCTGTAAAAACAGCAAGTCATAGAATGGACGAATGAATGACTTCTACTTTACCTCTATGTATAGATGATTTGTGAATTAGTAGAAGTGCAGTAACATCATCTCTTGCATGAAGTTTTCCATTTATTTCCAACGATTTGGTGCAGAATACATGAATATTTTATGGATTAAATCTTCATACTTGATGATTAATTATCATGGATAGATTTAGCGACAAATTACCAAATATGAATAGTGTAATTTTAGCCACATCTTGAGCCTGAAAATCATTTACAGTTAAACTTGAAATTTTAAGATATTTATTAAACTGAATTGATATTATAGTTATTGATCCAGAAAATGAATATAAAGATCTATGTGAAGCTGTATGAGGAACTTATATCAACATCGCTACAAATGCTCAACAATATATTAATCCTTTTGATCTTCCTCCAAAAATTGAAGATGTAGAGTATGGAAAATGAGACCTTCTTCGTTCTCAGATTATGACATTAATCTGACTTATTCAAATTTTAATATGAAAATTAACCCCAGAAGAAGAAGCCATACTTGACAAAGCACTGCAAAATACATATGCTTTGCGTGGTTTTTCACTACAAGACGATAATTATGAATGAAAACAACCACCACTCATGGAAGATCTAATGAATATATTAAACGGAATGGAATGATGAGAACAAATCTGATTACGTTTGAGTAAATATGTAACGTGAACTTTTGGAAAGTTATTTAATAATTATACAAATGTAGATATCAATAATCGTATTACTGTATTTAGTATCCGTGATTTGGAGGATGCACTAAAAACTCCTGCAATGTATAATGTTTTAAATTTTATTTGGACAAAAGTTAGATCAGCAAAACGTCAAAGACTTTTAGTTTGTGATGAAGCTTGGATTATGCTTCAGAATGATGTTTCTGCTAATTTTATGTTTAGTATGACAAAAAGAGCCAGAAAATACTGATTATGAATTACAACTATTTCGCAGGATATTGAAGACTTTGTAAGAAGTCCATACTGAAAGCCAATTGTATCAAACTCTTCAATCCAAATTCTTCTTAAACAATCTACTACTTCTATAAAATCATTAAATCAGCTTTTGTGACTTTCTGAAGCAGAACAACAAAAATTGATTTCATGTGGAGTATGAGAATGATTAATATTTGCATGAAATCAGCATATTGCCATCAAAATTGTAGCATCTCCTACAGAAAAAGATCTAATTACAACTGACGTTAAAAAGAAAAATTTATAAAATTTACATTAAACTTTTAGAATGGAAACCGAAAAAAATATCATTTCATCAGAAGCTAAGCTATCAGCAATTGCTGGAGTGATGTTTTTTGCTCCATTTATAAAAAATAAACTAAAATCAGATTCTTCTTTTAGTCAAGAAGAAAAAGATTTTATTGAATGATATATCAAAGTATGATATACAAATATATTCCTACTTGTAATAGTTTTAGCATCAGCTATGACCGACATTTTCATAATCAATTGATTTTTACCATGGATTACAGTGATTGGCGGAATAATCATTTTTATGATTTCATTATTTTCAATACTTGTTTGCACATATGATATAAGTATTTTTTTACCCGATGAACATTTAAAACAAAATATTCAGCATAAAAGTCAGATTTTGAAAGCATATACACCAATCCTAAATTTCTTTTCTTGGTTTCATCAAAATAATTACGATATGCCATATCGATGGTTAAAAGAATCCATCCTATTGTGGACAATTTTTATTTTTTGAACTCTCTTATTCAAGACTCCTTTTTGAATTGGAGTACTAATTTTTATAGCTCTCAGAATCCTTCTTCTTTTAATAAATATAGATATAATCCCTATCAATATCAAAAAAGCCATAAATTCAATATTTTCATGCAATCCATGAGAAATTACAGCTTATATTTTTGCTCCCATAACATCAAAGATTAAAAAATCTGATTACAAAACAGTTTTACAAGACAAAAAACTATGATATATGCAATGACAAAAACTCTGAATCTGAATTATTCTCCAGTATATTATGTTTATTGGTATTTTATTTTTATTACATCGTTGAATAACTTTTTCATTAAGTAATATCATAATATTCATTGCAATCATCTTACGAATTATCAGAATTATAATATTCTATATATACAAAAAATCCTTACCTAGAATTCCAATCTTATCTGAGATAATATCTTTTATATTCCACTAAAATAACCATTTATCATTTATATACTTTATCATAATATTACTAAAATGAAGACTATCAAAAAAATCTTATTAACTTCTATATTATCCCTATTTGCATTAGCAAATCTATCTTTATTTAGTATCACATCTGCACAAAATGCATATGATGAAATTCTTAACAGGACTACAGATTCAACATCATTAAAAAGTGCTATAGACTGAGGAGATGTTGTTAAAGATTCAAAATGAGCAGATTTATTTAACAAACAGGTTGATGAAATTATCGGTTATGTAATCAATTTTTTTATTGTAATATGAATTGCTGTAGCATTCATATGATGATATAAAATTATGACATCAGACAAAGAAGAGGCTACAAAAGAATGAATTAGCCTGATAATTTTCGGTATATTATGAATAATTATCATGATATCAGCCAAATTTCTTGCAACATCACTCGTGGGTGATAATGGAATAATAACAGATGAATTCGCCACTGTTGAAAACAATCACACACCGAACTGAATAGAATTCGCAAGCAACTTATACAACAAAATAATGTATCCTTTTATAAAACTTATACTATATTTCGTAGTTGGTATATTATTCTTTATTATGGCTGGTAAAGTTATATGATTTGTTACCGCAACCGATGATTCTACCAAGAAAAAAGCAGCATGAATCATTATTCGATGTGTAGTTTGAATTTTGATAGTTATGTGATCCAAACAAATTGTAGAAGCTGTAATTTGAAATCAAAACGAGGTTTTAAATAGAAATGCAACTCGAATAAGATGATGATCTGAAACATGATGAATGTGAGAAGAAATGCTAGAATTCGAATCCGTACCTATCATCGCTCAGATTATTAATTGGGTAATGTGATTGACTATGTTTATAGTCCTTGTATTAATAATTATACAATGATACAAAATTCTTACTAAACCAGATGATCCTAAAACAAGAGAAGGCATGAAAAAAAGTATAATATACATACTTATCTGAATTTTAGTAATATGAGCAGCCTATGTGATTTCAAATACTCTTGTTTTAAACAACATCGAAATCGAAGCGACGCAATAACACATAAGAAAAAAGTCTGGATTCTAAACCAGACTTTTTATATTAAAAAGATTTTGAAGATTAATCCAATTTCTGACAAACATCTCTAAATGTACAATGCTCACATTTCTTTTCGCTAGTTGTCTTACGAAACATCATCAAATCAACTGGCTGATTTTTGTATGGATTCTGATCTACTAATAGTTGCTTTTGCTCCTCCACATCATGCCTAATTTTTTCTATGATTCAGTCTATATCCTCCTGTTTCAAAATTCCACCATATGAATTCATACTATCCAAATAAACTTCATAAGCTTCGATTTTGATTCCATCAAGAGATGTTAATCATTTTTTAAGAAGCATTTTCAACGCATAAACTTTCAATTGATCGCTTATAGAATTATCCAATACTTCTTCTTTTCCTGATTTCCAATCAAGAATTAAGAAATCAGTATCAGAAAAAGTTACTCAAAAGTCGGGTCAAGCCATTACAGATACGTCTTTGAGTCAGATTTTTGAAACATCTACTTTCATGGATTCAAAATCGGGAGTTCTAGGGTGTTCTACATAAACAAATTTTGCTGTACTGAAATAATCTTGTACTTTTTCATTCCAAGGACTTGCAATAAAACGATCTAAGTTTCCGCAAACTTTTTCTATTGCTGGTTCGAGTAGACTATCGGCATCTTCTCAGTAAAAATGCTCTGAAAGTCCAAATTTTCCAAAGAAATCTTCACGATCTGTATAATCTCTTTCCTTAGAATAATCGAAATCTGCTCTCATTTCATTTTTCATGTTGTTCTTTAATTCTTCGATTTTTTCTTCAGAAATTTCTCACTTTTTCAATGAATGTAAGTAATCTGAAAGTAGAAAATGTGATTTTTCACCCACTCGCATTTCAATACTCTTCAATCATTTCAATAGTAATGTCTCAGCTCGAATATCTGGATTGTCTTGTTTTAATGCAAAAGTGTAATAATTCAAAAAATACTTTCTTTCACAGTATTCCAAAAGTGTAATCCTTGTGTTTGACCAAGAAAGAGTTTTCTTTGGCTTCCTATTAATGGGACGAGATGATGAATAGTTCATTTTTATATGAAAACGATATAAATCCTTATAAAGGTATATTAGTTTAAAGTAATATTTTTTTGTATAATTACAAGTGAAAAGAAATTTTAATACAAAAAAAAGGATAACAAAAAGTTATCCTATAGAAAAGTAATTATAATATTGAAATTTAATTTGGATTATGAATAGTAGTTCCACAGCTATTGATATATTCTGTTTGAGCATCAGCTAAATCAATATTAGCTTTTACCAGTAAATATCATAAAACAGCAGCATAAATTACAAGACCATAAAAAACAACATCTCTAATGATTTTTTCAGTCTTAGTTCTTTCTGACTCTTTTTTATGAATAAGTCTCTGTTTTGTTTCCTTTTTCATTTTTGTTTTATTTTTAAAATATAAATATAGATATATTATAGTGCAAAAAAATATTTTGTCAAATTTTTATGGACTTTTTTGTTTTGTTCGATACCAACTTGACTTTCTGTTGTGTGCTTTAACTGTCATTCTGAGGCGATAGCTGAAGAATCTTTTGTATTATACGCTTATCACCTAAGATCCTTCACTTTCGTTCAGGATGACAAAAAGTTGACTTTCTAAGTAAAAAAAATATCTATAAATCAGAATTTTTATTCTTTTTTTAATCTAATAATGCGAATTTTTGCTTAATAACAAGCTTTTCCGAAAGTTTTGAAACTGATTTCAAAAAATGTTAATTTTATATATTAAGCAAAATCGACATGTTAGACAAAAAAGAATTACAACAATCTGAACCACTTCGTGTATTTCTAGTAGATTTAGTGGACAAAAATACAAATAAGGAAGAACTTCATGACAGAATGAGAGAACTTGAAAATTTAGTAGAAACTTACTGATGAATAGTAGTTCTCCAAAAATATCAGAAAAAAGATATTCCAGATCCAAAAACATATGTCTGAAAATGAAAATTAGATGAAATTATTCATGATATGCTATTATTGAAAGCTAATCTTTTGATAGTAGGAAATGCTTTGAAACCTGCTCAGATTTGGCAGATAAATGAAAAATTACGTGTAGTTTCAGAAGAACATAAACTAGATCCAAAAATGGAAGCTCGAGATCGTATAGATCTGATTTTGAAAATATTTGAAAAACATGCAACGAGTGGAGAATCACGTTTACAAATCCAGCTCGCAGCGATTAAGCATATGTGACCTAGAATTTATAGAATGTGAATGGATTTATCCAAACAGTGATGAGCCGCTTCGTGAGGTGGAGCTGGAGCTACACGTTGACTTGGAGAAACCAATACAGAAAGGATGAAAAGACACCTCAAAGAGCAGACTATGAAAATTGAGAAAAAACTCGTTGAATATGCTAAAATGCGTAAACTTCATCGTGATGCACGTATCAAAAAATGAATGCCGACTGTAGGAATAGTTGGTTATACGAATGCAGGAAAATCCTCGCTTTTGAACGGTTTGACCAAAAAATGAGTATTAGCTGAAAATAAACTTTTCGCTACTTTGTGAACGAATGTTGGGAATCTGTATGTGATTACAGATCCTGTAACTGGAAGATGAAAAGAAATTCTTCTGAACGATACAATTGGATTTATTCGTGATTTACCTCCAAAACTGATTAAATCTTTCTCTTCTACTCTGGAAGATAGCATTGAGTCAGATTTACTTTTGCATGTAATAGATTCTAGTGATCCATTCGTTGGAGAAAGGATCTCTGTGGTTCATGATGTATTGAGTGATATTTGAGCGAATCAAAAAAGAATCTTAGTTTTCAATAAAATTGATTTAATCGATGAAGAAAAGCTGAATGAATTGAAAGAATTATTTCCTAATGAGGATAAAGTTTTCATTTCAGTGAAATGAAATATCTGATTGGATGAATTGAAAAATCTGATAGCCAAGAATGTGTAGTTTTTGTCATTCTGAGGAGGAATACGATGACGACGAAGAATCTTGTGTGTTTATATATTTTATACCTAAGATTCTTCGCTTTAGCTCAGAATGACAAGAATAGACAAAATTGTCAATTTTAACCGAACATCCATTTACAATAGTGCGTTATAAGACAGCTTTTTATCTTTTTTTTCAAGATTTTTAATATTAAGTTTTGGCATACAAACTACTCAAATTCGAAATTGATATAAATTATCAAAATTTTGACTTGATTTTGTTAAGGAATTTCTTATATACATTTTCACTGTGATATTTTTTCAGAGAAAAATTTACTTATTTCCATTAAATTACGGAATGCCAACTATTAATCAATTAATTAAACAAGGTAGAAGCAAGAAAAAGAGCAAATCAAAGGCTCCAGTGCTTCAGTATGGATTAAACAAATTAAAGGGAGACAAAAAGGTTGAAAGACCAGCTCCATTCAAAAGATGAGTATGTTTAAAAGTTTCCGTAATGGGACCTAAAAAACCTAATTCTGCTCAGAGAAAATTTGCTAAAGTTAGATTATCTAACTGATCAGAAGTTTTAGCTTATATTCCTGGAGAATCTCACTCATTACAAGAGCACTCAGTAGTGCTAGTTCGTGGATGACGTGTTAAGGATCTTCCATGAGTAAAATATCATATCGTTAGATGAAAATATGATGCTAATCCTGTAGCAGATCGTAAAAAGTCTCGTTCTCTTTACGGAGCAAAGAGACCTAAGAAGTAGGATTAAATTTGTGAAACTATAAGAATATATTTATTTAGTGTTATTGTGTTGTACACATGAGTAAACCAACAAGTGCTGTTATTCAGAAATCAAATGAAGAAAAATTTATTAATCATTTGATGAAAAATGGAAAGAAAAGCGTTGCTAGAAGAATTTATGCAGATGCTCTCAAAGAAATCAAAAAAGCTGGACATATGAATCCTGCTGTAGTAGTTCAGGCTGCTATCGAGAACGCTTCTCCAAATATCATGATTAAGTCAAAGAGAATTGGTTGAGCTGTATACCAAGTTCCTGTAGAAGTAAAACCTGCAAAAAGATTTTTCTTTGCTACTAAATGGATTCTTGATGCTGCTAGATCAAAGGCTGGTAAACCAATGTCTCAGAAATTAGCTGAAGAATTGATTGCTGCTTATGGAAATCAATGAGCTGCTGTAAAGAAGAAGGAAGAAGCTCATAGAATGGCCGAAGCTAATAAAGCTTTTGCTTATATGGCAAAATACGTTAACTAATTAAGATAATAATATTAAACTTTATCTCTTATCTGTGTTATAATGTGAGATACAAATGGAAGAAAAATTAAACATTTCCTTAAAAGACTAACTTGGCATAGAAAAAAGTCTTGTACTAGAAATGATAAAGCAATTGATCGATATATTTTAATCCTAAAGAAAGAGCAGAAATTCTGAGCTGATGACAAATGGGTTAAAAGAACTAAAGAAAAAGCTGAGCTTAGATTAAAGAAGCTTGGAATATCTCATGCAAAGATCAAAGAAGTTCTCGAATCTAGAGGACATAAAGATTTATCATCTAAAGTTGCCTAACACTATGAGACTTAGAACTAATGCAAAAAGAAAGCTAAACAAAGCTTTGGTTAGAGTTGAAAAAACTGTGATTATGGATGTTCGTAAGAACCTCGATCAGCAGAAAAAATGGAAAGCCAAGGTCGTAAACAGCAAATCTGCTAAATAAATTTTAAATTATTGATGCTTTTGTTCCCATGAACTACGAAAGATTACAAAGCGTATATAGCAAGAATGGATACCCAATTCTTCCTGTTAGAACTGGTATGCTTATTGAAGTACACGAAAAAGTTTGAGAAGGTTCTACTGAGAGAATTTGGAAATTTAAAGGATTGGTAATCAAAACTAAAAAAGAGAACCATCCTGATGGAACATTCACTATGAGATGAACTTGTTCAGGTGTGACTGTAGAAAAGATTTATCCTTTCTCTTTCAATAAATTCGAAAAAGTTCTCCTATTGGATGAATACAAAGTTAGAAAATCTAAACTCTATTATATGAGAGATAAAATCTGAAAGGATGCTAGACTCAAGAGTATCATTACTGCTGAAAATAGAGATACAGATTTACTTAAGAATGTTAAAACTTTTGAAGCTCCGAAAGCTGAAGTAAAAGAAGAAGTTAAGGAAGAGGTTGTAGAAGAAAAAGTTGAAGCACCTGTTGTTGAAACTCCAGTAGTTGAAGAAGCTCCAGTAGTTGAAGAAACTAAAGTTGAAGAAACACCAGCTGCTGAAGAAGCACCAAAAGCTGATGAAGCTCCTGCAACTGAAGCTGCAGAATAATAATTAAATATCATTTTATCTATTGAATAGATTGTATAAATGAAACTTTCAGTTAAAAAGCGTGAAATCCATGGGAAGAAAGTTAAAAATCTAAGAGCTCAAGGATTAGTGCCAGCTGTTATATATGGAAAACATGTGAAAGCTGAATCTATATCTTGTGTAAAAAATGATCTTCTCAAGGTTTATAGAACTGCATGATATTCTACACCTGTTGAACTTACAGGAGATGTAGATCACTTAGTTCTTATCAATTCATTACAACTAGATCCAGTATCTGATGAAATAATTTCTGCAGATTTCTTAGCGGTAAGTAGAACAGAAAAGGTCGCTGCAAAGATTCCTGTAGTTACATTCTGAGAGTCTCAACTTGAGAAACTTAATGAAGGTAAGATTATGCAGGTTAGAGATGAAATCGAAGTTGAAGCATTACCTCAAGATTTACCAAGCAAATTCGAAATCGATATTTCAGTATTGGAGACTGTGAATGATGTATTCTTCATTAAAGATTTAAAAGTTTCAGATAAAGTTACAATACTTGATGATCCTGAGTTACCTATCTTAACTGTTGCTGTAATCGAAGATGAATCAGCAGAAGAAGGTGAAGAAACTACAGCTCCAGCTGCTGCTACAACTGAGGAAGCACCAAAAGCTGAATAGTAATCAGAATTTATTTTAGCTATCTTTTAAGAAATATAATGGCGAGAGTGTGTTATTTTACCGGGAAAAAGACTAAATCCGGAAATTCTAGATCTCATTCAATGAGAGCTACAAAAAGATCTTTCAAACCAAACTTAATCAATAAATGGGTTAGATTGGAAGATGGTTCTTCTGTAAAGGTAAAAATCAATTCAAAATTATACAAGAAATTTAAGTGATTTCTCTAGAATTTTGATAAGAAATATATATAATTAATTCATACGATAAAAGTTTGATAAAATAAGAGCGATATGGGGTAGTAGCTCAGTCGGTAGAGCAACAGCCTTTTAAGCTGGTGGTCCTGGGTTCGATCCCCAGCTACCCCACCATTAAGCTCTTATTTTTTTATTAAAAAAGATTTCTTGTTTTTTTTATTTCAATAAATACAAAATAAATATATTCAGATTTTTTATTTTTATAAATAATAATGAATATCCGAACTTGATTGTGTATTTTTGCATTAGTAGTATTCCTCTCACGATGTGGAATCAAACTTTTCAAAAAATTAAATATTCTAGATAAACCATGAAAAGATTTAAAATGAACTAGGAAACCCGTGCCTACAATGCAATGAATCGTTGTTTATTTGATTTTTCTAATTATAATTGCCTTATTTTTCCCAGAGATGTGGACAGATAAATTATTATTATGATTCTTAGCATGAGGAACTTTAATAGTAATTGTAGAAATAATTACAGAATTGGAATATATAGGAAAAATAAAATTCAAAATTCCCGCTTGGGCTAGATTTTTGGTGCACTTAATTGCTGCTTGTTTAGCTCTTCGAATAAGCGGAATAGAAAATTTTGAATTCATGTTATGAGATAATGCAATAGTTTTACCTCAATGGGTTTTATATATAGCCTTTGCACTTTGGTCAACATTTGTAACTAACGCTGTAAATTGGATTGACTGAATCAATGCTCAATGAAACTGAATTTTAACAATCTGATTTTTTACCATTTTTGGTTTAATTCAATGGGTTGTCATTCCATGATATACAGAATATACAAATTATGATACTTTAATCTTTGTAAAATCTTTATCTCTCATTTTAGCAATAATTTCACTAGTTTATACCGTTATAGAATTTAAACCTAGCGCATTAATCAGAGACATCTGAACAATGTTCCTTGCATTTGGTTTGGCATATCTCTCAGTTCTATGAGGTACGAAGATATGAACACTTATCGTTGCTCTATCGTTAGTAATTTTTGATGCAATATGGATTATCTTTTATAGGATATTTATATTGAAAAGATCACCAATGCAGTGAGATTACAAACACATGCATCATCGTTTATTGCGTCTGTGATGGACTAGATGAGAAGTACGTGCGTTTGTATGGATTTGGTCCATTGTGATGATGATACTCATGCTTATGCAATGAACAAATAGATTACACAAAATAATCATATTCATAATTATGGCATTACTTTTCTTTGGTGTAAACGTATATCTTTTCTTAATAAAAAAACTTCCTTGCTGACAGGATGATAAAAAAGAAGATCATTTCGAATGAGAAAACAAATCTGACTAAAAAGTCATATAATTATAATCATCCTGACGTAAAAATGCTATAACCCTTCAATTATTAATATCCAAATGAACTGGATGCTCTTTTCACTTATAGTGTATTATCATCAGAGAATTTAATGTTCGCTCACCTATTGCAAAATAGTGATATGGAAAAAATGCAGTAATACTCATTTCTTGCATTTCTGCCATTGTAACATCCAAAAATTTTACCAGACACTCTTTAGCACACCGTTGAAGATAAAAATTTTCTCGTTGAGAATACGAAGAATCAGGAATATTTGAAAATTCTAATAATCATTCATATCTAGGATGAATGTATTCTATATCCACTGCCACTTTTTTTGAATCGATTGCAATTACTATCATATCTCTACTATGAGAAGTAGAGAAAAACATTCATTCATAAGAAAATATTCATTCAGCGAAAGTAAATCATATCTTTCAGAGTTTATACATTTCCTGTGTAACTAAATAAGCACCAACCAAAGAGCTTGGGTTTCTTGCCAACAAATCACTTCTTCACTGTTTAATAAAAAAATCCATAGCTTCCTGATATAATGAATCTGTACTTAATACTATCGAAAAATACATACTCAAAAGAAAATCTAGTAAATATTTTGTAATATCACATCATCTAAACAAAATCATAATAAAATACAACACAAACACAATGTAAAATAGTCTTTCAGTTATCGCCATTCCTATCATTCTAAATAAACCATGAACATGGCGAATACACATACTGTTATTCTGAACGAGTGTAGCTTGCCACGCACCGTTTAACGGTGTAAACTAGCGTGGTGAAAAGAATCTTGTGTATTTGTTTGTTACCTAAGATCCTCAGCTAAGCTGAGTAAACTTCGCTTCAGAATGACAAAAAATTCACAGGATAACAAATTGTCAGTCATTCTGAACGAGTATCAACGAAGTGAAGAATCTTGTGTATTTGTTTGTTACCTAAGATCCTCAGCTAAGCTGAGTAAACTTCGCTTCAGGATGACAAAAAATTCACAGGATGACAAATCAAAAAAAGCCAACCCCTTTCGAGATCAGCTTTCCTATTTTTATCATTTTAGTTCTTATAGATACTTAATGCTGTTGTAAAGTCTTCTGCACCTGGAGGCATAGTAGACTTAGTAAAGATTGATGGTGAATATTCGATAACTACACTCGCTCAGTTCATTATTACTCTTCTTCTGTCTGCATCTGTTCCATTTTTTCTAACATTAAACCAATTGTTAATATTAGATCTACTATTTTTCATTAAAGTATCGAAACCATCTCAAATAAGTACTCACTTAACATAAAGTCATCACTTCGTACACCAGTAACTATGATCTATATCGTCATTTTTATTAACTCATGATCTACTTAAACTACCTCCAGCATAAAATATTCATTTCACATTCTGAATACTTTCACAATTTCATTTAAATGTTATATTTCAATCCGTTAGAAGCATCATATTATGACCAACATTTCAGTTAATTGTTGTATTTCACCTTGTTTGAACCAAAGTAAATGGAGTATCTATATTCTTGTTTCCTCAATTAATTGTAATATTTCATTCTACGAAATAGATACTCTTACCTGGAACTTTTTTGATAGTTGTTTCTGATGGAATTGTAAATTTTCACACTTTCTTTACATCAACATTAACTGCTAATTTTGAATATTTACTAATAAATACATTCATAGCATCTTCAACCTTTTTATTCTCTTTATAGTCTGTAGTCTGAATAGCTTTAAGATATCATACAAAAGGCTGGTTTCCACTAATATCATAATATTTAGACAATTCTTTGATTGACGCTGTCAAGTTTCCAGATGGAGTCTTCTGGACAGTATATGAGTTCGTAAGCATAAATTCACCTTGACAAGGTTCCATATCTTCATTATCTTTCTGAACCCAATTTGAGCCATCACATATTAAATACTTAACATTACTTAATTCTATCTTATACTCTCAATATACTTCTTTTTTTCGATCTCACTTATTAAGCATTGACCATTCTCCATCTACACTAAGACCTACATGAGCTTGTGATCAAACTTTCTGTATATAATAAACAGCCGTAGGTATCTCCTTGTCACTATAAATTTCACAAGAAGAGTTTTTATCACAATAGATACTCCACATCTTACTATATCGAGCTTTTATCAAATTATTACTTTCCATGACATTCTTTTTAGAAAGACATGGTCATTCTATTGTATATAGTGGTTCTTCATCATAATTCTTTCCATGCATGTTTCCACTTCCATTGTATATATTAAATGTACATACCATAGAATCTTTTGCAATCATTCAGTCTTCGCTACATCATCCTAAATTTTGATAGTTATCATAATTTTTAACTGCATTTTCGTAACTATCTGATGTGTCTTTTATTGTCGTGTAGTGAGAATTATCCGTATATTTCACCACTTTATCCATATTTGCTAGATTCCAGTAAAATGGGAAAATCTCTCATTCTTCGACAGAAAAATCTCCAGCATTCACATTGATACATTCTTGAGGTTCTAAATCTTTATGTGATTCATTTTTTCGTTCACATTTACTTCAATTTTTTCAATTTGTCTTTGTATCACTTACATAACATTCTACTTTTTTACAATTTTTATAATCTGAATATTTTAACATTGCAGAATTTCCTTTTTCATCTTGACCATCTACATTATTAATAAGCTTATCGTCACATGCAAATCTAAAATAAGCAGATCCATTTTTTGAAACGCACTTTAAATTTCATTTTCCATCCTCTTTTAAAGAGTCACACGATGGACCTGAACCCTTATTATGAACTAAATAATTGTTTGCATAATACGTATGATCTCCATCCAATTTAAAGTTATAAATAGGTGTATAATAATCCATAGACTTTGAAGCCACTTTCTCGATTCTTTCTAAGCCATGATTTGTAACCAAAACATCTCATATTTTCAATTCAGGGATATTCCATCATATTTCTTCCTCTGTTTTCTCTGGAACAAATGACTTCCATCATTCTGTAGTTTTAAATGGATGCTCATCTGATACAAAATATTCTCATCCATTAATGCTCCATATATGTCTATTTCACAATATATGCCTATCATATCATAATACTGTATTCACAGTTCCATTTGATCACAAGAGTTTTTCTCAGATTTTTACATCTTCAATATTTTTCTCCGATCCATCTGCCATTGTTACTTTAGTTCATGCCACAAAACATGATGTCGGAGTAGGTCATTTATTATGTACTAGATATCACTTATCTACGAAGTAGTCATGATTACCATCTACTTCTAGATTATAAACTGTTTCTACATTAGGATAATGATTAATCTCTTCAATTTTAACTAATTTCCCATCACTCATCAATAAAACATTTCACACTTTTAGATTCTTAGCCTCAATCCAATCATAATCTTTAGAAGATTCTGATTTTCTTACATAGAACGGATGTACATCAGTTACTTTCAATATATTTCCATTTATTGTCAACTCATACATCTCATGAGCAAGCTCATCATGTACTAATAATTTCTTTACTACATTTCACTCATTATTATTTGTTTCTGTATTATATGACAATACTATATCTCATTCTCTTATTTCTTCTATATTCTTCTTCGTTCCGTCTGCCATAGTTACCTTAGTTCATACAGGAAAACATCCTCCTCCGTCAACCGTTACTGTTCATTTACATGTATTTGAAGAATATTCCTTTCATTCTACTTTAACTTTACATGCTAAATTATATGTTTTACTTCCTGATGGATAAGAACAAGTTCATGTTAAAGATTTAATATTAGATCATGTAATATATCTATTTCCAGATGCTCCATCTCCACAATCTATTTCGATATATTCCGCTACTGCTCCAGATGTAGTAGTACAAGTTACGTCCTTACTTCCTCATCCGCTTGGAAGATTTCATGCTGGAATTTCCAATTTTTCACACATATCTTTATCTGGATCATGTCTTGCATCATCACAATCTATTAAATCTTCATCGTCATAGATACATGCAAAATTAGTTCTTTGATTTGGAAAATCACTCAAAATTTTTCCTGTTAAAAGGATATATCATCTCTGTCCAGGTTGAAGAGTAATTCCTCCAAAGATATCAATATACACACCATCTAATACTTGATAATTTCAAATTATACCTGTTCATACCTGTACTCATGATGAATTTGTCCCCGTAATAATGAAAATTTCACTACTAATATACTCTACATTCTTAGGTAAGAAATCTTTAATTGAAACTATAGTTCCTACCGCATCACCAGAATTTCCAAAATCAATTCTGTATGTTATTTTATCTCAAGTTTTTACATTTTTTTGTTCAACTAGCACACCACTACCATCCAAGATATGCTTTTTAATTCGAAGTTTTGGATTTCATTCTTCTGGCTGATCTTCATCACAATCTACATAACCTTCCTTCACTACACAAGCTACATTCAAAAGATCTTCATTAGCCTTTGGCATCTCCATCACTTGTGTTGTTACCAACATTGTAATTGTTTTTCATGCTCTTAATGTTCATTCTGTATCCCAATAATACACCGTATGATAAGCTCATGATGCAGTTGTTTTATCTAACTTCTTTATCGATACTCCTCGAGTCTCACCAACCAATTTAGCTGATTCAAGTTTTAACTTATTTGGCATTACATCCCATATTTGGAAACCTGAAATATCTCATCATGAAGCTGTCACTTTTACCTCCCATGTTAAATACTCTCATGTATTCTCCACCATCTTCTTTCATGTCAACGTCTTTTCAATCACTGGCATTCATTCAATTGGTTTTTTATCACATTCCTCATCTTCTGGATTATCTTCAGGCGATGCACATGCTACATTATCATAATTATCTGTAGCTTTTGGCATTGCATTTGCCTTTGTAACTACTACCAACACTATAGAATCTCCATTCTTAAGGATTCATTTAGTTTGCCAATATATTGTTTTATTATCATTTGAAAATGTTGGCTGTTTTTCATCTATCGTTACTCAAGATGGTAACTGTGAAGAATATCTAACATAATCTAAAACAGAAGGCAATTCATCCTTTATTCTCATATCCTTTACATTTCATCCACTTGCTGTAACTTTAATCTCCCAAACTAATTCCTGTCAAACTCATGTAATATATTTAGTTTCTGAAATTAGAGTTTTCTTTATAATAAAATCTCCATTATTAGGTTTTTTAGCATAACATGTACTATCAGTACCTGCTTCATTACTACATGACCATCTCCATCCTTCAGCATCTTCTTGAAGATTTGTCACAACTCACACTTCACACAACTTATCTTTACTTGGTAATTCATTAAGAGTTTGTCAGTTATATTGTGAATTACATTTAGGACTTTTTTTACATGTATCTGGATCACAAGTTCCATCAGATTTCCATGGTTCAACTTCTGGATCACATTCTTCATATTCTTCATCTAAGATTCCATCTCCACACCATCTGATTACATTTTCCTGGCATTCTACAATCACTCTATTATCTTTCGTTGTGGAAAGATTATCGTCAGTATCGTACAATGTTATCGTTCTAAATTCTGCATCCCAATTTGGTGATTTTGTAGGAGTGGCAGGATGAGTCCCATTTGATCTATAATTTGGCACAGTAAAGACTTTTCAATCAAATGCAGTAAAAGGATTGTCCATTTTCCAATTAAAAGAAAATGTCGCTCAAGTTACTTCTTCTGCCGTGGTCATATGCCTAATTTTCTCTCATGGATCAACTTTCCATCATTTTGATTCAAGCAAACCACGATTAAAAATAGTCATTCCATTACCTTTTGGATGTTGTGATGTATTATACAAAAGATAGCTTCACCTTGTAAGTACCTTATTGTTATGAATATAAAATGACACATTATTTCAAGTTGGATTTATGAAATTATCCAAATATACTCAATAATATCCACTATATACCTCATTTTTCAACGTTTCATCACAGTCTTGAGTAAACCAAAAGTTATCATCGTAACTATTCCATTGTGATTCACTAATTCAGTGCA
The DNA here is from genome assembly GCA_946408385.1 of uncultured bacterium. Classification (GTDB taxonomy): domain Bacteria; phylum Patescibacteriota; class Gracilibacteria; order Absconditabacterales; family Absconditicoccaceae; genus UBA3291. The sequence goes on from CAMJSB010000002.1 coordinate 50,095, forward strand.
TAGTTGCCATTGTTGTACCAGATAATACAACCCCAACCATAAATAGCAACAATCCTAGTTTTTTAATCATTTTACAAATATTATCTAAATTAAAATGAATGTTTTATTTTTTTATCTTCAACCTCACCCACTTCAACTATCACTTCATCAAACTCAAGATCACTTTCAAGTACTTCATCCTTGATCTGTTCATCCTGTTCAATCTCCAGTAGACATTCATCATTCTTGCTCTGTGATGGCATCCTGTGTCTGTTGTCATTCTCATAGCGTTACAGCTCCACCAAGTTCAACTTCCGTAGTAGAAACAATAGAAGTTTTGTTTCACTCTATATAATTTCCATTCTCCCATACTCCAGAGTTAAATTGAACACTAGTTCCATCACTTGACTCTGCTGATATATTATCCAAAATTATCGTATGGTTTACACATTGAGTAAAGTATCCAAACTTCATATCTGCCTTTAATGTAATTTGTTTTTTACTATTTTCCTTTGAAATGTCAAGAGTAAGTTGTCCATTTTCAAAATTTCCAGGAGTTACCGTAGCTCATTCTAATCATAATGCTTTCAAAATAGGAGTAATCAAAGCTGAATTACTTACAAAATTCCTCATTGCACGTTCATGTAATACTTTTCTATCTGCTTCTGAGAAAATACTCTTATCTAAATCATTTAAGTCAACTGTTTTTTCATATATTTCTGGATTAAACAATGGATTTTCTGGATTGAATTTATCTCATAGATTAAATCAAACTGCATTATTTAAATGCGCTGCTTTTGATGATAATACATCAAAATATTGGCGATGTGTTTCTCTGTGTCTTTTTGTAGCACTCATGAGATGACTATATGCTTTCTTTACTTCTGGATTATTAGCATTAATTCTTTCTTCTAACGTTCATCAAATTTGTCCTTCTCTTTCCTCAATTATTTTTCCCATTTTCATAGTAAAATTATATTTATTATGTTCTACACCACCTATTCTTTCAGTTCCTGCTCCACGAACTTTTCCTGACCTAGCAAATAAATTATTAATTGACATCAAAGCCTGCTCTAGTGCCTTAGGATCAGTTGGCCAATCTTGAGGAGCGATAGATAATTTATTATTCCTATAACTTTGATTTACTGTTCCTAAAATCTTCTGAAGCGCTTGCTTTGCTGCTTCAAGATTTTTTGTTGTACCATTTAATCACATTAAATTATTGACAAAATTTTCATAATCAGGATGCTTTGCTCCCAATGGATGTTTAACTCTATTCAATCATGTTGGATCTGTTAGAGATGCGGCTCGTTTATATACTCTATCAGCGAGTAATTTAGCTTTAGCATCAAACATTTCAAATTTAGCTTTATACTCCATTTCTAATCCTCTTCACTCTTGATTACTTTCCACAAGTGAAATTCCTAAGTTTCATCACTCACCTTCATCAATAACAAGTTTAACTTTATGTGGTTTTTCTCCACTGTTAATTTTATTTGCTTCGTCTACTAAATTTTTCATTTTAGCTTCATCTATCACAAAACTGTTGATTTTATCTCACGCTGGAAACCTTGTCTTTAATTCTGCTAAAGCTTTATTTATTATTTCTGCACTATATGTCCTAATTCATTCTCATAAATTCAAAATTTCAGTCTGATCTAATTCCCCTGTAGTGAACCAATCATCTCATACTTTATCCAAGAATGAGAAGTTTTCTCATTTTCTTCATCATATGATAATTTCACTTCACTGCGTAGCTGCTCATCTATGTATTTTAGCTGCCATTGGAGTTTGTACATGAAGTAGAATATTTCAGTTTGCATCTTTTTTCATATTTCATTTTAATTTTTCATTTACACGAACTCTAAACGCAAGATCTTTTGGAACCATGATATATTTTTTACCTTCAACTTCAGAAATTTTTAATACATCATTTCCTCTAAATCCAGCCTCTTGATTAAATTTACTAATCAAATCTTGATTTCGTCATCCTTCATATTGATGATCTAAACCATAAGCACGTCACCATCTATCTGCATATCCATCTAAATTATGATCAGTCACTCTAAGTCCTGCATAAATTCACACAAGTGGAGAACCTACTACCCAGAAAGCTCATAGATTTGCTCCAGATAAATATGCACTATCAGAAATATGAGCTTTTCTGTCTTCAGCCCATGCCATTGCATACTGATCAGCTACTCACGCAGCAATCATATCTTTCATTTGTGGATCAATAAGTTCTGCTCATTGATATGGTAATAATAATCTCATTGTAGCATTTACTACAGTTTCAATTTCATTTGGTTTTGCATCGTTTGCTAATTTTTCAGCATTAGCTTTTATAATATCTCTCATGATTTTTCTTCTAGCTGGATTCTCTAAATCTAAACTAGGAGATTTCATACCTACCGATTGAAATACTTTTTGGGAATATTCATCCAACATAGATCTTACTAATTCAGCCATTTCTCATCTCTTCTCTTGTTCTCTGCTTTCTATTCATGCAAGTTTATCACGGTACCAGCTCATTCATGCTGAAAGAATTACAACACCAGTATTCATTACCGTTACACCTGTGTCAAATCCAATTTTTTGTGCAACTCACTTTTCTGTAATCCGTCTTTTAGCTATTTCAACATTAAATCAAGCACTTCCACCTAATTCTGGTCTTCCATATCATAATGGGATAAATCCTCATGCTGAAGCCATTGGAGTCATAGACCATCATTTTCATAGATTAATATCTTTCTTGTAACTTAATCAGATTCATAGCACTACTCCTCCATCATCTCTAACCTGAAATCATGTATTCATTGCCAATCATTTAACCCATTCATCAAAAGAAATTTTACTTCATAGTCAAATTCATTTAGTATATTCTGTATATAATGACGCCGCCAATCCTGATTGTAATTCTTCTGGACTTGGCAGTCCATCTAGTCATAATTGTTTTAATCATTCTAAATTTACCTTTCACGCCATTTCTTTAGCGACCACTTCTGATTTTTGTTTTGCCTCTTCAAGAAGTTGTTTATCAAATTCAATTCTTGTCTTATCTCACAATAATGTTAGCAAATCTTCTCCTGGATTATTAATAATATTTTGTAATAAAAGAATTAATCAAGTATGGCCTCACTTAATATATGCTTCGATCGTTGTTTTATTAAATAATGGTTCTGGTAAACCAATTCATAATGTTTTATTTAATAATTTTGCACGTTCTGCCAATTTAGTTAATGCTTGATTTTTTCATACTTGATTAAAAACTTCTATAAATTGTTGTCATGTTTTAGATCACCCTATAATAGTATCTCTTGCATCAAGAACTCTATCATTATTTATATTTGCTAAAATATTTTCTACTGGTGTGTTTTTAAAATAATCTTCACCTTTCTCAGCTAATCTAGTTGCGCTTGTAAAATCTGTAATTCAAAGTCCTTTTGCTATTTCATAAAGTTCTGAATTTTCAGATCAAAGTTTTTCACCATTTTCATATCATCAGTTTCTTTTTTCTTCTTTTTTATCTTTTTTCGCTTCATCTACTAATTTCTTCCATTTTTTCACAGCATTATCTACTCATCATTCTGTTTCAATGATTTCTAATACACTAAGATAAATTGCATGCTGACTTTTTGTATCTAGATTTTCAGATTGTGTATTAAAATAGAAATTTCATACCTTTACGATATCATCCCAATATTTTTCCTTCTTAGCACTAATTCCGCTTTCTCCTAAAACTTTTTTATAAGCATCTACTCATGAATTCGCACTTAACCTATTGGTTTTAAATGCTTTCAATAAAGCAAGTGCTGCATCTTGACCTGCTGGTACATTAAGTCTAGATGACACTTTCAAAAAACTACTAATAGCCTTCGTATCTTCATTAGATGGCTTATTAACTTTTATTTTAAAAATAAGCAAATTCATACTTTGAGGTGTCTTTTTGAGATCCCATAAATATCTTGGCAAATCCTTCGACAAAAAATTTCTATCTTTCCTTGCACTCATATCTTCTGGATCTTCTCCTTCTACATCATCTAAGATTTCAGCACCATATCAATGCATATATGTTCTATCTGCCGTAAAAATAGAAGCAGCTCCAGTTAATTTACAATAAATCTTATTTGCAGGATAATCCTGAGATTCTCTTCAGAAAATTGTATCTTTTGCGGCATTAAATTTACTATCTTTAGCATCCAATATTTTTTCTTTATATTGCTTTTTTACTTCAGCTCTATACTGTTCTTTAACAGCATTTTCCTTTGCTTCTCTTTCTTCTTCGGTTTTACAATCATCAAAATAGTTATTCTCTTTTAATGCTGTTAATAGATGTCCGTATCATTCATTGATTTTTCTTTCCCATACAGTAGAATATTCTACTCCACTTGGAACTTTTTCTTTACATCTTTTATCAAATCTTGCCTTATCATCCTCTTTAAGACCATGCATCATCTTCACTTCATCTTCAATTTTTGAAAAACCTTGAACTTGTTCCACTTCAGCTCTAACATCCTCTTGACCTTGTTTAGAAGTATCCACAGCTTCAACCTTTTCTTGTTGTTCTTGTCTTTCTCCTGGATAGTGTAACATTTTATCTTCTGAAAAACTATCAGAACCATCTCCAAAGAAAGCTGGATGTAAATTCACTCTAAATCTATTCATTTTATTGCAAATAAGATATAAAAATCTTTAGTTAGATTATAACCCCAAATCAAAAAAAACGCAAATATTTTAATAATTTTATAAAATAATATACTTGCGTTTTATGTATTTTATGATATAATATGTTTACAAAAATTTTCTATATTATGAATTTTCCGTTTTCATATATGAGAATTTCATCTCAATTTACCATAGTTCAGATTACCTTCCTCGGAGCAGTAGAAATTACATCTACATGTTCAGGCGACATATTGAGTCAGATTGATTTTTTGAATTCTGGATTATCCAACTGTGACTTATCTCCTGCATAGCATTCATCGAATCCTCTTCACAACGCCACATGAGTATTTCCATATTCTCACCCCACATTTTCATCAAAAAGCGTTTCTGCCATGAAATGAGTAATCCTTGATACTCTAGCATCAGTCAAACTAAATTCTCATAAATAATCCATTCACTCAATCTTTACCATCTCTTGCAAAATATCATCATTTTTATCTGCATAAGCGGAAACCAATTTTCAATCCTTAAATTCCAATCTGATTCACTCTATCAGATTTCCATATCTATACAAAGGTTGATTACATTTCATTCGTCCATTTACATCCCTACAGTCTGGAGAAGTAAACACTTCAAATGATGGGATATTACATCCTCATCCAGCTTCCCACAAACGGTCAGCTCAAATTTTTAGTTTCAAATCTTCATCTGGACCTATTACATGAACATATTCTAGTTTCAATTCATTAAGTTTATCTCTCACACGACAAATTTCTCAGTTTATTTCTTTCCATTTTTGAACAGGATCCGATTCATCTAGAAAACATGCAGAAATTATTTGATTCCAATATTCTTCCAATGAAAGTCCGGCTTCTTTCGCCATAGCTTCAGTCCCATACATACATATAGTTCGTGAAAATTTTCATTCTCTTTCTTTTTTGTCCCTCAAATCACGAAATTTCCTATTTGATTGGATTCTTTTCATCATTTTGGATGGATCTATTCCATCCAGTTCATGCAAATCTGAATCTGCAATCACCAGTATATTATGAGTCATAGATTCAATTTTTCATTTTTGATAAGCTTCTGGAACAAAACTAAGCTGTTCGTCTGATGCATTTTCATAAAAATTTCTAGCTACTCCATCTGGAAGATACTGCATAATTGGGTGTCATCATGCTTTAAGTATCGCAGTCTGAAGTGGAATATAGAACGGTTTTGCACTTTCTGGAATCTGAACAAAAACCACATCTCATTTTTTGACTCATTTTCATCATCGAAGTGCAAAGTTTACCATCACATTCGCATATTTTTCCAATATTTCCTGACTAGGTATATACATCTATATAATATTATAAGGAAATTAAAAAATTTTCAAAAACAATATATTATTATATATGTTATCATTCCAAAAGCAAACAAAATTTATAAATCATTCTTAACATAGCGAAGAATCTTATGCATTAGTATGTCACTTCGAAACCAATGAACCGGCTTGAAAAATCCAGGACACTCAAATAAGCTTTTCTGAATTCTTTTCATCACGCTAGTTTACACCGTTAAACGGTGCATGACAAGCTACACTCTCTCTGAATAACATACCCCACATTCACTATCCTACACTACCTTCCATCTCCATCTGAATCAGATGATTAAGTTCTCATGCATATTCTAGAGGAAGCTCTTTGGTAACCGATGAAATGAATCCATTCACTATCATAGCCATAGCTTTTTCTTCAGTGAGTCATCTACTCATCAAATAAAAAAGCTGATTTTCATCAATTTTTCCAGCAGTAGCTTCATGAGAAACTGTCGCATCATCGGTCTTAATTTGAATAGTAGGAATCGTATCTGAAACAGAAATTTCATCGAGAAGTAAGGCATCACAGCGTGTTAAAGCTACAGCATTTTCTGCTCATGGCTGAATCTGCACCAATCCACGATATGTATTCACACCTCACGATTTAGAAATAGATTTGGAAATTGTATTTGATGATGTATTTTTTCATATATGAATGACCTTTGTACCCACATCCTGATGCTGATCTTTGGATGCGACAACTAGAGAAAGGTTATCAGATGTAGAATTATCTCATTTCAAAATCGAACATGGATAGAGCATCGTAGCTCATGAACCTAAATTTCATCCAATCCATTCCATATGAGAGTTTTCTTCGACCAAAGCACGTTTTGTATTGAGATTAAATGTATTGAGCGACCAGTTTTCTACTGATGTATAACGCATCGATGAATTTTTTCCAACGAAAATCTCTACACAACCAGCATGCAGTGAACGTTTATCATATTTTGGAGCTGAACATCATTCGATATAGCTGCAACTTGTTGAATCTCCCAAAACTATTAATGTATGTTCAAATTGTCATCCCTCATATGTATTCATACGAAAATAAGCCTGTAAAGGATCAGAAATCTGAATTCATTCAGGGATATATACAAAAGTTCCACCACTCCAAACCGCTCCATGAAGTGCAGCGAACTCATGATCAGTAGATGGCACAAGTTTCATGAAATATTTACGAACTAAATCTGGATATTCACGTATAGCTACAGAAATATCATCAAAAATGATTCAGCTTTTTTGTCGTTTCTCTTTGAGTTTATGATAAACTACCGATGAATCAAATTGTCCTCCTACTCATGCCAAGAATTGCTGCTCAGCTTCAGGAATATTTAAACGCTGAAAAATATTTTTAATATTTTGAGGAACCTTATCCCACGAATCTGCGGCTCATACGAATCATTTTTTTGGTTTGGCATAATAAACAAGATTATCAAAATCTACCGAAGAAATATCTGGACCAAAATCTGGCTTTTTAATTTTTTGAAAAATCTTGAATGATTCGAGTCTAGACTGGAGCATCCACTCAGGTTCATTCAAATCAAATGAAATCTTTTTAATTGTTTCTTCATTTAATCATTTCAAAAAAACATCATACAATACATTATCTGGAGTTTCTATAAATATCTGACTATCTCCCACTTTCAAACAAAAAAAATTAAAACACAAAAAATATAACAAATAAATCTGAAAAATCAATCTAACAACAAATTATTTATTCTCAGGTTTTCTAAACCATCAATATGTATTATTCTTTCATTCCTCCATATTATCTTGCAGATTTCACCATAAAGAACCCCAAGAATTTCACGATCATTGATTCATAGCATATCTTCCTAAATCACCTCAATAATCACCAAATCGACTAAAATATTTTCGGAATTCATTATAATTACGCAAATTTTTACTAAAAGTAGCCGGAAACATTTTAGCTAAAAATTTAATAATTTTCCCATCAATATCATACATTATTGTATTATTTGCCCATCATATATTACTCTCAGATATTTGAGACTTCAAATAATATACCAGATCTTTTTTGTATAAGTCTTGAACTCAAATAAGCCAAAATTTTTCATCTTGTGCCAAAATTTCCTCATATCATACGGCTTCAATATTGGATTTAAAAATTCATGACAAAAATCAGATTTTTCAATTTAATTTTTCTACTTTTTTTAAATCTCATCACTCAAATTTTATCTGAATCTCCGACTGTGGAAAAATCCAAACTAAATCTCAATGTGGAGTAATGATTACAACATTTTCATCTCTTTGCGTTTTTAATGATGGATATGATACTACAGAATTTTCCGACAAAACCTTGCTAAAATTTGGATACATTTCAAAATCTTCATTACCTTTTGAAGTAATTATCTTGATATAAGCTTCACTTTTGTCTATAGGATTATTGATTCATAAAATTTTGATTTCATTATTCCTACTTTTTATAAATCCATCTATATCCGGCGAATCTGGATAGAAATAAAATACTCCAGAAATTAGAATAAAAAAACTGAATATTCATCAAAGAACCTGTAATAAATATCTCCATCTGGATTTTAATATGGTTGTCCAGTATATTCATAAGATTATCAATCATAACAGTACAAATAATTGGTGAGAAATATTTAATAACGGACGAAAAAATATGTGAAGAAATAGATATAAATTTCCATAAATTATCACTTTTCTAATAAACTGATATTTTTTATCTAGCTCGTATTCAATGGAATAATAATAAAAATACGATACACTCACGATTAAAAGATATAATCGATATTTTAGTATAAAATCGATAAACGATGATTCCATTACAAAAACCACGAAAAATCAGAGCAGCACCCATGCTAATATAAATTGTAGTAATTGTATCAGCTGACCTTTTCTCATATTTTTTGAAAATTTAAACTAATTTATATCGATTTTTTCTATTTGTGGAAAATTTTTAGAAAGGAAAACCAATAAATCATCCACATTTTCAGTATGAATCAAAACCATTTTTTCCTCCTCCTTTTTTATTCATTTTTCCTGTAATGAATAGTTCTGAACATAATTTAGTCTTTTTATATTATCAGCCATTCATGACTTCAATATTGCCAATATTATTTTTCTAAGTTCCCTTGAATTTCACTTATATACAAATGTCATATATTTCATCATAAACCAAAAAATTATTATCTAAAATTCTGATTTTAATGTAGTATTTCTTATCTAAAATTCAAGACAACACTTTCTATATCAATCAGCTTTCTGCCAATTCCCTTTTCAATGTAGCACGATCATTAGCATTAAACATTGCCATTTCTGGTGTAATCTTTTTCTCTTTTACCAAACGAACCAAATCATCTTCCAACAAACACATTCCTGTATTTCTATACGTATAGATTACATTTCTTAGCTGATTCATCTTATTTTCACGAATAGTATTTTCTACAGCTTTATTATTTAATAATATTTCATGTGCTGGAACCTGTCATTTTCATTCAGCACGTGTCATTAATTTCTGAACTATTACTGCTGTTAAATTTTCAGAAATCTGATTTTTAATAATTGGCTGTTCATCTTCTGGCACCATTGAAATAATTTTATTTATTGTCTGTTCTGCAGATCTAGAGTGAATTGTCGTTAAAACTAAATGTCATGTTTCGGCTAATGCAATCGCATTTCTCAATGATTCTGAATCTCTGGTTTCTCAAAATAAAATAACATCAGGTCTCTGTCTCATCGCATATTTCATCGCTGAGGCAAAAGAAACCACATCTTTACCCAACTGTTTCTGTTCAAAAATAGATTTTTTTGGCTCAAATATATATTCGATAGGATCTTCAATAGTAATCACATGGCTCGCTCTCGTTGTATTAATTTCCTCAATCATTGCAGCAAGAGTTGTAGACTTTCATGATCATGTAGGTCATGCTACAAAAATTATTCAACTGGTTTTTCTAGTTAATGTTCTCAAAATTTCTGGCAATCATAATTCTTGAATTGTTAAAATTTTCTCTTCAAGTAATCTGGCCACTATCATCTTATGTCACCTTTGACGAGAAATATTAATTCTATATCTACGTCCATGTACAGAATATCATAAATCACAACTTAAATTTTCATTAAATATTTCAGCATCCTCCTCCGTCATCAAAATACTACATACAGCTTCCAAAGTAGGATCTTCTAGTTTTGGTGCAGACGTTACTCTATGTACTTCTCCATAAATTCTAAGTGCTGGCTCTTCTCCATAAGTAAAATATATATCGGAACTTTTGTTACGAATCATCAACTGAGAAAGATACAACAAATAGCTTCCTGGATCCAAAACTGTTCAATCCTCCAAAACAACAGATCCATCCTCCAAAGTTCACTTTTTCAAATTAGTCTTTTTTTCATCTTTTAGAGATAAATCATTCGTTCATGAAAAATTTCCATCCAAAATTTGATTTTTATCTGTGTTATCATTCATAACATTATCACCAGATTGAGCTGTAAAATCCGCCATTTTTTATTTTTGTATATAAAAGGAAAATACAATTTTCACATTAATTATAATCAAAAATAAAATCTATGCAAAAAATTTAAGACTTTTTTATTTACACAATATAACACAGCCAATAAACACACAAAAATAGCCAGATTTTCAGCTTGCATTTTTAGTCTAAATTTCCTATAATTACATAGAATACATTAATCTGTATTATTTTAATAATTACATATAAACATATAAAATGTCTACACTTATTATCGCCCTCCTCGTAGCGTGAGGAGTTATTATTTGATGAATAATCTGATTTTTCGGTTACAAAAAAACCATGACAGAAAAAGCCATTAAATTCAAAGAAAGAATGGCTAGAGCCAAAGAAATTGAAGAAGAGCTTCTAGAAGAAGCAAAGAAAAAATGAGAACAACGCATAGCAGAAGCAGAAAAAAAAGCTGAAAAAATTGAAGAACAAAGATTAGCAAAAATGGAAGAAATTCAAAACCGTCTTTTGGATAGAGAAGAGAAGATGGAACAAAGATTAGAAAAACTTGAAGAGGAAAAGAAAAAAGTTCTAGATTTACGCCAACAGGCTGAAGACGTAGTAAAACAGCAGATGGATAAGCTAGCTGAAATCTGAAAATTATCTCCAAAGGAAGCCAAAGAACAGATTTTTGCTATGATTGAAAAAGAACAAGCTTCTGAAATTGAACGTTTTGTAGAAAAATACAAAACAATCAAAACCGAAGAAGCTGAAAATGAAGCTGCCAAAATTATCGTTCAGTCTTTACCAAAATTAGCCACTCAGAATATCGATGAATTTACTACAAAAACTGTAGACTTACCAAATGAAGAATTTAAAGGTAAACTTATTTGAAGAGAGTGAAGAAATATCTCATTTTTTGAAAAAACTACATGAGTAGAACTGATTATCGATGATACTCCATGATGTGTTAAACTGTCATCATTTGATCATGAAAAAAGATTCATTGCTGCACAAACTTTGGAAAAGTTAGTAAAGGACTGAAGAATTAATCCTATGTATATTGAAAAGATTTACAACCAAGTAGTAGCAGATTTGGAGCAAACTTTTATAGAAAAATGAAAGGAAGCTCTGAGTATATTGAATCTTCCTATGATGAGCCCTGAAATCGTAAAAACAATATGACAATTCTTCTTACGTTTCAGTTATGGACAAAGCCTTTGGCAGCATTCAGTAGAAGTAGCCAGAATTGCTGAAGCTATCGCAATTGAAGTATGATTAGACCCTGTAATGGCCAAAAAAGCATGATTACTTCATGATGTGTGAAAAATTCTTTCAACTACATGAGAATCTCATACTAAATTATGAGCTGACTTACTCAGAAAATGGTGAATGGATCCAATAATTATTAACGCTGCGGAATCTCATCACTATGATGTAGCAATGACTCATCCAATTTCATGGGTAGTTGCTGCAGCCGATGCAATGTCAGCATCTCGTCCATGAGCTAGATTTGATACAAAAGAATTATTCATTGAAAAAATGTGAGAACTTGAAAAACTCATCACTGAAGTAAACGGAGTAGACAAAGTTCATATTATGCAAGCGTGAAGAGAAATTATGGTATACGTTGATCCAAAAGAAGTACCAGATCAAGATGTAGAAAAAGTTTTGGAAGAAATTTGAGTAAAAATAGAAGACCAACTAGATTACCCTGGAATTATCAGAATTTCATGAATCAGAGAAACAAAAATTATACAATATCTTAGATAATAAGAATTTTTTTAATCATTGTGTTAACTTATGTATCCTTATATTGAATTGTTTTGAGTACAAATTTCTATGATGATGGTCGGTATAATCATCGCATTTATAATTTTTTTAGCAACTGCACGAATTTTAACAAAAAGAAATCATCAGGATTTTTTGAAATTATTCTATCGATTGCCTTGATGGTTAATTTTTTCATACATATTATGACGTTATGTATCATTTGTACTAGAAAGTGGAACTTATTTTCCATCATCATTTTCAAACTTTTTAACAATATTAAGTCCACAAAATTTTAATTTCCATTTTGTTGGTTTGTTAATAGCATCATGGATATCTATTTCTCTATTCTTTTCTAGCATAAAAAGAACTGAAAATAAAAAAATACGAGCTGATATCATATTTCTCTCTCTTGCCAATACTCTCATAATATTCTGAATTTTTATTACATTATGAGATACTATCATCTGAAAACCAACAGATAGTATGTTTGCTATACGCGCACTGACAGATAACAGCGATTTGACAAAATTTGATTGAGTTTATCCGGTATGATTGTTTATATCTTTCGGTATACTTATAATTCACATAATTATTTCTATTCTTAGTATTATTTTCAAAAAAAACTGACTAGGAATGTGGTGATTAATTTGAATTTTAATCGTATTAAATATCGTATTTCTATTCCAATCTTATCCAAGATATTGATTAATATCAGTCTTATGAACTTCATTTGATATAAAACAATACATTTCATTCATAGTAATCATTATATGAATAATTACAGCCATCAGTCGAGAAAAGAAAAGATTTTAGAAATTCACACTTAAGATTCTATTATGAAATTCTTCTTTGCAAAAACAGATAGTTTATACAAAATATTTAAGGCTTTAGAAAAAATTCCATCTCATAGAGAGGTCGAAATTTTTATTGATCCTGAGCATTCTCTTTTTGATAATGAATGGCGATGACAGCAGATAAAAGATATTCTCGATAAGAATAAAGTAGATGCAACATTTGTTACAAAAAACAAAAAGAATAGAGATTACTTAAATTCAGTCTGACTAAAAACAAATTTAATTAAAGAAAAGCATATACAGAAAACTATAAATATTTTCTACCTATTTTTTTTCAATATAAAAAAGTTTCACCTACAAACATATGAAAGTAAAAAATATTTATTTATTCTGATTTTTTTCTTTGAAATATTGCTTATATTATGAATTTTATGGTTTATTATTTCACTAATTGTACCTAGTGCAACCATCACATTACAACCATCTGAAACAACAGAAACTATAATATACAATGTACGTTACTATCCAAACGGTGATTCTTCTGCTGCAAATGAAACTAGATTTTTATATGTACCTTTTTACACTGGATCACTAAACTATAAACATGAATTAACCATTTCCACTGCAAATAGTAAATATATTTCCAACCCATCCCAGTGAGAAATAAAAATCTATAATAAAAGAAACAAAGAATACAATGTCATGAAAAACACCCAATTTAATACATCAGACGGTCTAATTTTCCGTGCTGTTGATGATTTTATTTTACCAGCATGATCCGAAAAAAAGCCATCAGAAACTATAATAACCGTAAAAGCTGATGAATATGATGACAACTGAGATTTGATTGGTATTCGCTGAAATATACCATTTAAAACACAAATGTACATAACAAAACTTGAAGAATCATCTATAACTAAAGATATTTGGGCAGAAAGTATAGAAGATTTTTACTGACGGGATAGCGAATCTATATGAACTGTAACAGATGAAGATATTCAACACTTAAAAGAAAAGTTAACTGACCAAGTGTATACCAAAAAAATTGAGATTGTAAGTGAAAATTTCCCAATCACATGATGATTTGTGTTACCTTTTGAAACAATCACTACTACCACATTCAATAATATTGAGATTCCTCAAATGAGTGGAGATAATGCTTCAACAATAAAATGAACTGCATATGTAACATACAATTATATATATGTACTACGATCAGATTTATATCAACTTTTTATGACATATATCAATGAAAGACAATCTGAGAATAATCTTGTAGTTAAAATTGACCCAAACACATTACAATTCTTAAAAGATTCTAACACTACAAATTCTTACGAAATCAAAAAAATCTGAAAAATTTACTCAATATCTACACAAATAAATGTAATTCAAACTTATGATTTTGAAAATGATCAAAAACAAATCATACCAGAAATCAAAGATAAAATCGCATGAATGGAAATCGAAGAAGCTAGAAATTATATTTTATCAACATATGATGAAATTTGAAGTGTAAAAATTTCTATTCCTTTACGATACAAATCTATTCCTGTGGTAAAATCAAGGATAAAGATTGTCCACAAATAGAAAATTTATCTCTCTTGCAATTTTTCACTACATTTATACAATTCAGAGCGATATTAATTTAAAATTTGTAATAAAATATGGCTAAAAATCTTGTAATTGTAGAGTCTCCTGCAAAATCAAAAACCATCACAAAGATACTTTGATCAGATTTTGAAGTAAAAGCTTCACTCTGACATATTGTAGAACTACCTAAAAATTGAAAGTGAGTAGATATTGCTAATGATTTCAAACCATTATATCAAATCAATCCAGATAAAAAAAGAACTGTAAATGAGTTAAAAAGCTTGGCAAAAAATGCTGACAAAGTATGGCTCGCAACCGATGAGGATCGTGAATGAGAAGCTATTGCATGGCATGTAGCCAATGAACTTTGATTACCTATAGACAAAACTCCTAGAATTGTATTCCATGAAATTACAGAAAAAGCCATAAAAAATGCTGTCCAAAATCCAAGAACAATAGACATGAACCTAGTAGATGCTCAACAAGCTAGATCAGTTTTGGATTATTTAGTATGATTTGAACTTTCTCCAGTTTTATGGAAAAAAGTAGTTTGATGAATTTCAGCATGAAGAGTTCAATCAGTAGCAGTTCGTATGATAGTGGAAAGAGAAAGAGAAATAGAAAAATTTAATAGTTCGTCAACTTTCAAAACTGTTGGAACTTTTTCATGAAATACTAAAAAATCGTTTCCTGCTACATTAGACAAAGAATTTAAAAAATCTGATGAAGTTATTCCATTCTTAGAATATTGTAAAACAGCAAAATTTAGTGTAGAAAATGTAGAAAAAAAACCATGAAAAAGATCACCATCTGCTCCATTTACTACATCCACATTACAGCAAGAAGCCAGTAGAAAACTATGATTTTCCGTATCACGCACAATGCAACTTGCTCAAAAACTATATGAATCATGAAAAATCACATATATGAGAACCGATTCTGTAAATCTTTCTCAAGACGCAGTAAATGTTGCAAAACAGGAAATTATAAAAGATTATGGAGAGAAATATTCAAACCCCACAGCATACAAAACAAAATCTGCATGAGCACAGGAAGCTCACGAATGTATCAGACCTGCACATTTAGAAATTCGTAATGCATGAGATGATCCATCACAAAAAAAGCTTTATGATTTGATATGGAAAAGAACCATTGCATCTCAAATGACCCCTGCTAATATAGAAAAAACAATAGTTACAATAGATATTTCATGAGCTAAAAGTAAATTTATTGCTGAATGAGAAGTGATTACTTTCGATGGATTCTTAAAAGTTTATTCTGAATGAACTGATGATGATGAAACTTCAGATACAATTTTGCTCCCAAAGCTAGAGAAATGAGAGATCTTAGACATGTCTAAAATTGTCAGTACTGAAAAATTCAAAAAACACCCTCCTAGATATACAGAAGCCAGTCTAGTAAAAGAACTAGAAAAAAGATGAATTTGACGTCCATCTACTTATGCCTCAATTATTACAAAAATTCAAGATAGGAAATATGTGGTTAAAGAAGATAGAGACGGAGAAAAGAGAGATTATACAGAAATCACATTAGAAAAATGAAACATCTCTGAAAAGACTAAAAATCAGAATAGTTGAGCAGAGAAATGAAAATTATTTCCTACTCAAGCTTGAAGAGATGTAACAGATTTTTTGATGCAGAATTTTGAAAATATTATGGATTATAATTTCACAGCATCAGTAGAAACAGATTTCGATGAAATCGCAGAAGGAAAAATTCAGTGGATAAAAATGATGCATGAATTTTATGGACCCTTCCACGATGAAGTAGTCAAAGCTCAATGAGTAGACAGAATTATTTCTGAAATAGTTTTATGAGAAGATCCAAAATCTGGGAAACCTATAATTGCTAGAACTGGAAAATTCTGACCGTTTGTTCAGATTTGAAATTCTGATGATCCTGATAAAAAATATGCAAACCTTCCTAGTGATAAATCACTGGAAACTATCACTCTCGAAGAAGCTTTACAATGTTTTACTCTCCCAAGAGAAGTGTGAAAATATGAATGAGAAATAATTACTGCCGCTATTGGAAGATTTTGACCATATTTAAAATACAAAAACATTTTCGCATCTATTCCAAAAAATCCTGAAAATCCGTTGGATCCTCATACAATTAGTCTTGAACAAGCAATCCCTATTATCGAAAAGAAACTAGAATTTGAAAATAACAAAAACATCAATCAATTCGAATACGAAAAGGAAAAAATTGAAGTTTTAAACGGTCCTTATGGTCCTTATATCAAATATAACAAGAAAAATTATAAAATCCCAAAATGATGAAAAGATGCCACTGATTTAAATTTAGAAGATTGTCTTGCTATTATTGGAATAACATCTACTAAAAAATGAACTAAAAAAACTACAAAATCTGCAACTAAGAAAAAGACTACAACTAAAAAGAAATAATATTTATAATTTATAAATCTGGATATGGATGGAATAAAAGATGTGATAAGAAAAAGATTATCCATTCAACATCGCGGTAAAAACATGATTGGAAGTATTGCAATTAATGAAATAAAATCTTATTTGAAGATTGAAAAAATCGATACAGAAACTCAAAATGAAATTTTAACTTGATATGTAAGACATCATAAGTTGTTTATAAAAACATCAGAACAAAGTTTAAAAATTCAGACTTTTAAAGAGAAAACAAATATCATAAAAAATATAAATCAAAAACTGTCAGAAATCTGATATAAAACAGAAATAGAAGATATTATTCTAAAATAATGTTTATATCTTTAAATAACTCATGCACTTAAGCTTACTTCAATTCATTATAATAATTGCATCCGTAATATTTTTTCTTTTCTGAGTTGATTTATACAAACGTAAAAAAGCAAACATACTACATTTAATAGTATTTATATGAGGTAGTTTTCTGTTAATTCTATTCTCTTTCAATATGAATGCTCTAAATAATTTTGGATCTTTCTTTGGAATAGCTAGATGAGCTGACTTACTGGTATATATTTCAATAATTATTTTAGCATATTTTTACATCACATTATATAACAGAAATATTAAGGATTCTCAACAGGTTACAAAATTAATTTCAACACTAGCTATAGAAAAATGATATGAAGAAGAAAAAGAAAAAATTGAAAAATATATAAATTCAAACTTTAAAGATGAATTCGTTTTTAATATCAGAGTATATAACGAGGCATCTATGCTAGAACAAGTAATTGAGGAAATAATAGATGCTTGATTCAAAAAATTAGTTTTCATAAATGATGGCTCAAAAGATAACTCACAAGAAATACTTGAAAAGGAAAAAGAAAGACACCCAGATTGTATTTTTGTAATTTTAACTCACAAAATAAATAGATGATGATGAGCAGCAAACCAAACATGATATAAATTCATACAAACATATGCAGAACAGTTAAAAGTTAAATGGTTTGTATGATTCGATCCTGATGGACAAATGGATATAAAAGACATGGATACATTTATTTCAGCAATTCAAAAAGATAATTGAAAATATGATGCATATTTATGATCTCGTTTCATCAAATGATGATCATCGTACAACATTCCAAAATCTAGAAAAAAAATCCTTACAATATCAAAATTTGTCACAAAACGGTTTTATGGAATTAAAGTATCAGATCCTCACAACTGATACAGAGTAATAGATATTGAAGCACTTAAAAAAATTCAACTTACCGCTGATTGAATGCATTATGCAAATGAATTAAATGAACAAATGCAAAAAAACAATTTTAAAACTAAAGAAATTCCTGTACATATCCACTACACTGACTACAGTCTTTGAAAATGACAAAAAAATTCCAATAGTATAAAACTCTGATTACAGATGATTTACCAAAAGATATTCTTTAGATAAAATTTGACCTCTAATGATAGCTTTTTCCATTTTTTGAATAAATATATATCGATACTGAATTTTTTATTTAATAGGATTTTTATTAGCCTACTTTTTTTTGTATTTCATTTGAAGAAAAAAATATTTCCATAAATATCCAAAATTACAAAATTTACTAGAAAATGACCTAGAAACTTTATTCATCATTCTGATTTTATGAGTTTTAATATGATGAAGACTTGGTCATGTGCTAATCTATGATTTCCAGTATTTTGTAAATAATCCATTGGATATATTCAAAGTTTGGCAATGATGAATGTCTTTCATTGGGTGAATACTATGAGTCATAATCTGAGTTTCTATTTTTATCTGGAAGAAAAAGTTTTCACGAAAAGAATTTATTATACTATTGGATTTATTAGCCTGCATACTACCGCTATGTATCGCACTGTGAAGACTATGAAACTTTCTAAATCAAGAATTATACTGAATCACATTCAACAATCCATTTTGACGAACTGAATGAACGGTATGAACTCTAACTTCACTATGATTTTTACATATCTACGATAAAATTGATTCAGCTTTCAGAATTAATACAAATCTACTTTCCATCATTTTTGAATGAATTTTGCTATTCACCACTCTGATTATAATTTTCATAAAACAAATTAAAAATAAAACTCGAAAAATCTGAAAAATTTGAATGATATTTCTACTCCGATATAGTATAATCAGATTTTTATTTGAATACATTAGACAAGATTCTCAGTCAGAATTTATCTGACCATTCACGAGAAGCCAACGATTTTTCGTAATATTTATAGTCTTATGAATAGTTTGAACTATATTCATGATACGTAATCCAAAGGAAAATTTAGAAAATAAGAAAAAATAATGACTCAGAAAGACTACGATGAAATTTTCACCAAACTTTTGGAACTTTTTCCAAATCCTGATACAGAATTAAATTTTGAAACTCCATTTCAATTACTTGTCGCAGTAATGCTTTCTGCTCAAACTACAGATAGACAAGTAAATGTGGTTACTGATAAACTTTTTCTGAAAGTAAAAAATCCAAATAATGTTTTGAATATGACTGAAGAGGAATTTACTAAACAAGTTTCTTCCGTAAATTATTACAAAATGAAAGCTAAACATATTAGGGAAACTGCTAAAAAATTAATTGAATTAGCTGCTGAAAAGAATAGTAAACTAACCAAAAATGAAAAAGAATGCTTCGATAAATATTGATATTATCTACCAGAATCCATTGAATGACTCACTCAGCTACCATGAGTAGGAGAAAAAACTGCAAAAGTTATTCTTTACGTACGATACCATCATGATATAATTGCGGTGGATACTCACATTCATAGAGTAGCTAATCGTCTATGAATTGTAAAAACTAAAGAACCACTAGAAACTTCAAAAGAAATAGAAAAAGCTGTCCCTAAAAAATGGAAAAGAATCGCCCATCACAGCCTGATTTTATTTGGGAGATACTATTGTACTGCTAAAAAACCACAGTGCGAAAATTGTGTGTTAAAAGATTTTTGTAGAAATCCTCAAATATAATATGTTTTTCTTATTCAATATTAGTTAATCAAATTTTTATTCAAAAACCACAACTGTAAATTTATTATATTACAGTTATCAAAAATGTATACAAACTTCGTCATATTTACCAGACAATGGTTAGTAATTTTTATATTTAGTATTGACTTACCCCTCCCCCTTGATTAGCTTTAATACTAGGTTAAAAGCCACTTTTATTTTCTTATTTATTCTCATGAAGAAACTTTTTTTATTTTCTTTTTTCGCGGTTTTCTTAGCCTGATTGTGATTCGGAGGGATTAGTATGGCTGATGAAAGTCAAGAAACACCTCCAGAATCTTCCTGTGCAGATTGCGTTGCTCAAATTTGAGGTGTCCAATATGCTACATTAACAGATGCATTTGCTGCTGCACAGTCAGAAGCTACCATTACATTATTAAATGATACAACGTGAGAATTTAGTATTCCATCAGATAAAGAAATCATATTATCACTATGATGAAAAACAATTACTGCTGATAGCTGAAAAGTAGCTATTACAAATAATTGAAAATTAACTATAGAATGAGAATGAAGTATTGTTGCTAATTGAAACTATGCTGTTTTAAATCACGGAAGTTTATTAACTATCAATTGAGGAACTTTTTCAAAAACAGATGAATCTGCAACTCAATCATTAATTTCTAATGGTCGGTATACTAATACTGACAATGTTGATTGAAAATATTCTGAAATGATTATTAATTGAGGAAATTTTGAATGATAATCATATACTGCAATTAAAAATGATAGTTTTTGAAAATTAACTATCAATTGAGGAATTTTTAATAGTACTAAAGAGTGTCTTCAAGAAGCATGAAGTACTCTTAAAATTAATTGAGGAACTTTTAAATCTAAAATACAGATTCAAGATGCAAGTTCAGTTCAGGATGAAGTAAAAAATGTTGAAATACTTTGATGAACTTTTGAAAAAGAAATAGGAACAATCCATTTTGTTGGAGATGCTAATGCTAAAACAGTTAATTTAAAATTTTCAGCAAATGCTACTTTTAATGGTAACATAAATATATCTAATGCATGTTCATCTGCATGAACTAATGTCTTTTCTATTGAAAATTTCGATGCAAAAAATATTTGATGAGCAGTAACGATTGCATGAGCCAAAGATTGCTTTTTGCCAGCAATGAATTTGGATTGATTAACTATTTGATGAGGTTTAACTCTCTCTTATATTAGTCCATCTGTTGTTTCTAATACAATCGTTAATGGAAGTGAGATTAAATCTAATTGAGAAATTACATATAATAATGTTACTGCAAAAAAACTTTCAATTTCTACAAAGAATATGATAGCAACAATATGAGAATGAACAGAAATTGATTTAATTGAGTCAACTGCTAATGATTGAAATTCAATAATCGTAGATTGATGATTAGTAAAAAAGATAAATAGTACTTGAAAAACAAAGCCACGAGGGTATAATATTACTATAAAAACATGAAATGTTAATGAAATATTGACATCTAAAGGAGAGATTAAAATTGAATGATGAAATGTATGAGAAATTACAATTCTTAATAAATTTCCTACAACAAATCATATAACTGTTAGTATAGAATGAGAATGAAATATATGAAATATTATCAACGAAAGAAGCTCTCTTGAGAATCCTAATGTAACATTGCCTAATAAAGTTACATTTATGTTAGATAATAACAATGATGAGTCTTCTGTTTATACTTGAAAATATGTAAATAACTGATGAAGCGTTTCTAAACCAGAAGATCCTACTAAAGAAGGTAATATATTTGTTGGATGGTTTAATTGAGAAGAAGCTTTCAATTTTGAAACAGCTATAACTGCTGATACAACATTAACTGCACATTGGACTACTGCATTAACAGCTTCTGAAGCATCAATTAAAGCAGCAAATATTCCAAGTGATGAATGAAGAGAAAAGAGAAATCTAGATAAATTCTCTATTTCCAATTCATATGATGCTACATCAAAAACATTAACAGTTACTATTACTGATAATTGAATGAAAGCTTATACTGGATGAAATTCTGAAAATGCTAAAAAATGGTTATGATTAATTGCTGACTTTGGAGTTATTGTTAATTGAAGTGCAGCGGAATGAGTTGAAAAATATACAATTTGAAGTAACAATGAAATAGAAGATAACATAGATAGAACTGATGCAAATATTTACTGATGAGATGCAGATTCTAGTACAGATTTTATTATCTGGATTAATAGAGAAGATAAAGATTGAAAAACTATCAGATTTGTTAATGCAGCTGCTGAAGATGATTATGTAAATGTTAAACTTGTATTTAAAGATAAACAATCATCTTCAAGTTCTTCATCTTCTGGTTGAGGTGGAGGTGGAGGAAGTTCTTCTTCATCTTGTAAGAATCTACCTTCTAACGCTGTAGCAAATAATACTAAAAAACCTTCTTCAAGTACCAACTACTTCTATGATACTGATACGACTAAAGTTTGTTCTTTCGTATGTAAAAAAGGATATGAATGGGTTGAAAAAACTTCTAAATGTGAAGCTGTAACTACAACTACTACCACATGAGATACTGCAGACACATCAAAAGCTGAAGAAAATAAATCTGATATAGATAACAATACTAATACTACTGAAGATTGGTATAAAGATTCTGATAATGATGGTACATTAGATAATGGTTTATCCAAAGAATTAGTTGATGCATACATATTCTCTCATGATAAGGGAATCACTACCATGAACAATCCTGTAGAAGCAGATATGTTTGGACCATTAAATAGAATTGCCATGGCTAAAATGCTATCTCAATACGCCATCAATGTATTAGGAAAGACTCCTGATACTTCTAGGGTAGTACCTGCATTTCCTGATGTAGATGAACAATTAAACAAAGATTATAATGATTGAGTAACATTAGCTTACCAATTAGGAATCATGTGAATTAATATAGACACCTTTAGACCATTTGATTTAGTAACAAGAGCAGAATTTGGAACAGCATTATCAAGAATGCTATTTGGTTTATCTGATGGTGAAGAAGATTTATGGTATAAACCTCATTTAGATAAACTTATGAATGAGAAGATTATTACTATAGATACTCCTGATTTACAAGAATTACGTGGTTATGTAATGATTATGCTGATGAGAAGTGCACAGTAATTGTTCATTCAGCATTTGTGCTTATTTGGCACGAAAAAGTCACTCCGTGATGGGTGGCTTTTTCAAAAAAACCTAACAAATCCCTCCAAACCTCCCTTTATCAGGGGAGGCTTATTTTATCTCCTTGATAAAGGAGGGGGACCGCTTGCGGTGGTGGATTTAAGTGTCTTGTTCGTCATTCTGAATGAAGCGTAGCGTAATGAAGAATCCAGGAAAGTTTATTTATTTGCTCTGGATTTCTCACATTCGTTCGAAATGACATATTATACCTAGGATCGGTAAAAATCCTCAGCCTTCGGCAGATACTTTAAAAAGGAGCAAAACTTGCATATCCAATGCTCAGAATGACAGTAATGGCATATAACTTAATTCAGATCCCAATTTATCGAATCTATTCAATTTTCTTCTAAATATTTATTAGTCCTAGAAAACGGTTTACTACCAAAAAAACCACGGTCAGCTGAAAATGGAGATGGATGAGCTGAACAAATTACATAATGCTTATTTTCATCAATCAGACTTTTTTTCTGCTGTGCAAAAGCTCACCGCAGAATAAACACTAAATGTTCCTTTTTTTCTGATAAAATTTTGATTACAGCATCCGTAAAAGTTTGCCAACCAATATCTTTATGTGAATTTGGAGAATCTTTTCTTACTGTCAAAGTCGCATTCAAAAGGAATACTCATTCCTGTGTCCACTTTGTCAAATTCCCAGATTTTGGAGGGATTAATCATAAATCTGAATTCATTTCTTTATAAATATTTCTAAGTGATGGTGGAATAGTCACTCCATCTTGAACAGAGAAACACAGTCAATGAGCTTCTCACTCTCAATGATATGGATCCTGTCAAATTATCACTACTTTTACTTTATCAAATGGCGTCTTATCAAAAGCATAAAAAATCTGATTTCCTGCTGGATAAATAGTTTTTCATTCAGATTTTTCCTTTTGCAAAAAATTTTTTATTTCAGCAAAATATGGTTTTTGAAATTCATCTCGGAGTATTTTTTTCCAACTGTCTTCTATATGAGGATCTATCATCTTCAATCACAAATAATCATTTAAATTTCAGGTTGCTTCACATTAAACAAAGTCCCTATAAACCACTGCTCAAAATGGATTATTGGATTAATTACATATCTGAGTAATGAATATCTAATAGGTCTAATCATAAATATCAATGGAACTAAAATTCCAAGTCACAATCATGCTAATATATCACTTGGCCAATGGACTAAAGTCAAAATCCTACATAAAGTCATAATCAAAGAAACTACTATCAATGAAATTCCACTCCATGTAAAAAATTTCTTCCTATTGTAAATTCACCATAGTAATGTAGCCATTGCAAATGCCATAGAAACTACTGCATGATCAGATGGAAATGAACTAACTGGTAAAATTTCATGCAACAACGTCTCCTCCACTTCGACCTGATTCAAAGCCACAATTGGCCTTTCCTTATAGAAAAAACTCTGAATTCAAATATTTATCAAAACCGCAATTAATGTTGCAAAAAAAATGTAAAAAGCTCCCTGCTTGATCTGTGGTTTTTTCTTTATCATCGCATAAAGATATATTCAAACCAAAAATATTGGATAAATGACCACAAAAATATCCGCAAAAGTCGGAGCCAAATTTGCTATCCACTCATACTTAGTTTGAATATCGATTCACCAATTCAAAATATCCATTCACCACAAAGGTTCAATAAGCTCAATTGTATGCATAATTCAATAAAAATTATCTAAACTTAAAATAAGTTAAGAGTTTTTTCACTTAATTCAAGCAATATTAACAATTTTTTACAAATCATATACAGCATTACTATTTATTCAATCCGTTTCTCCCAAATCTAATGGATATTCATCATGTTCAAAAGGATTATTATTAGGATAATCTGATATAACTCTCGATATTCATGTAGTTACACAATTAATAATATTTCAGACTTTCACAAAAATATATTTTGCAGAATAATTGTCCGGATTCGGAACCCTAAACACTTTTAATACTGTTGGTGCAACAAACAGAAGCATCACAGTAATAAAAAGTCAAATTATCATATACCTAATCGCATTCCATGCTAATTTAACCTTTGAATCATCTCATCTGGAAAAGATAAACAAAAAAATAGCATAAAAAAACGCCCATATACATCAAACCAAAATCGCTAATACTATCAAAGCAAAAACGAACAGAATCACATCTGCCGGATTCGAAGTAATTATATTAGAACAAGCATTCCCCATCAAAAATATATTTTTAGTGATATATTATAACTGACCAAAAAATTAATTACTACTCAGCCTTTTCCTTTTTTGGTAAAGCCTTTCTTTCCACTTCTTTATAGAATTTCTTGAATATTGCATCATTTGTTGACTTGAAAAGCAATTTTGCAACTCTCTCAGATGGTTGAGCTCATTTTGCTATCCAAGATTTTATACTATCAATATCTGCTTCAAAATTATGTTTTATTGGATCGTAAGAACCTAAAACTTCCAAATGTCCACATTGTGCAGGTTTTGTATGTTCAGTAAGAACCACTCTATAAAAAGGTCTTTTTGATCTTCCTTGTCTAGAAAGTCTAATAGCTAACATTAATTTTTTAAACAAAAAAATAAAAATCTGATTTTACTTTAATTTTTCTCTAGAAGTATGCTCTGTGTGTTTCTTGCAATGTTTGCAATATTTATTCACAGCCAATTTTGGAGTAGTTGCTTTGTTTAAAGATGTGAAAAAATTTGTCGCTTTACATTCAGGACAAACCAATGCAACAGTAATTACTCCACCCTTTTTCTTTGCCATAATTTAGGTAATAATACACAAATAAAATATTTGAATGACGTAGATGATCATAAACTTGGCTCTGGGTAGACTCGAACCACCGACCTCGCCCTTATGAGAGGCGCGCTCTAACCTGCTGAGCTACAGAGCCACATCAAACAAAAACTTTCGGAATCGGTGAGGGTGGGATTCGAACCCACGAAGCCTGTTACAGCTTGACTCGTTAGCAGTGAGTTGATTTCAGCCTCTCATCCACCTCACCAAACCACCAATTCGTGGATAGAATATACAGAATTACTATTGTATTTCAAGAGAAAAAATATAGAAGAAAGTATATTTGTATATCTGAATATATTTCAGAATTTTATAAATTATCAATCAAATATGGCAGAAGAAGTGGTCTGAATCATTGAATCATGAGAAACTTGATGAAGTCTAAAAGAATGAGTAACAGAAGCTGATGTACAAAGAGTTCAGGAAAATTCCCGTCAAGCAAAAAAAATTGCACAACAATTACAACAAGATAAAAAACAGAACAACCAACTTGCAAAGTTTTTAACATTTCTTCTCTGAGAAATCACCAATGATAAAATAATCAAATGATTATATGATACTTTTTTTATAACAATAGATCCGCAAACCAACATCCCGTATTTTCGCAAAAGCATGAATGATGTGGTAGTAGTATGACTATTTTATCCATTTTTCTCAGAAAAAGCCAAAGAAATCTGAGTATCTCATTATTACGAAAAATTAAACAACTCTTGAACAAAATCTGTAGAATGATACGTAAAATACCTACAAGAATTATCAGACAATTATCATGACGACATACCAATCAATCAAAATAGCTTTGTAGATTTACTAGTTGAAATTTTAAAAGAATTTTTGTCACCGAATTCTGAATTAGATTCCATATGAAATATCAATCAAGAATACAAAAAAATTATAGAAGAAAATTTGTATCTTTGATCAACAGAAAATTAAAAAATTTTAAACATTAAAAAAAATAAAAAAAGTCTGATTTTTTTTGACTTTTTTTGATATTTTGTATATAATTAATAAGAACCATTTAAATTATCTTTGAAAAGATGGCAAATTATAATAATCCATATGTTTCTAAAGACAACATAAACAATCAAATGCAAAGTAAAGGAGCAATTGATAAAAGTTTTGATAAAAATTTAGATGCAACAACTCAAACAATCGGACAATCTGTAGAAAATTTAAAAGAATCCACTATTAACTCTTCCATTTCTTCCGTTTGAACCAAATCAGATCTTATGATTGAACAAAAATGAATAAAATACAAAAATAACATACATAGTCTTGTATGATTTTTATCATCTACAGACAAATTATTAGAAGAAATATCTAACATAAAATCATGAATTTCAAAAAAATGATTGGACAAAGCTTGAAAACAAGCAATGAATAACGCAAAATTTACATTAAATCAATATGAAAAACAAATCAAAGACAAACAAAAAGCATTACTTAAACAAAAATGAGCAGTAACTATTTATGATGGAGATATTAAAAATCTTCAAAATATTCGATGAATTGTAAACAAAATAAAAGAAGATTTAGCGACAAGATGACAATGGGGAGAGCCATGGAATCCAGAATTACCGTACAATTCACTCAAAAATGCAAAAAAATCAAATGAACGTCAGATCGATATGCTAAAATTCAATCAAAACTTACAAGAAGAAACAAAGCAATGAGCAATTTTGCGTATTTTTAATTGAAACGCACAAAATCTTACAGATTTTTATAGAAGAATAGCCCAATGAGAATATTCACAAGCAGACTATGAACTATATACAAGGAATGTATCAGTTTTATGACCTAGCTTACAAAGATGTGGAATTTCTACGCCAATCGTAATTCCAGGTCAAAACATAAATACATGATGAATACAAATTGAACAACAATCTCCATGAAACTCTTCCATCGATTACAACAATATGAGTTTATGAGAAGCTTTTGAACGTTGATGATTGGCATGAGTTATTGATAAATGATTAGGTTTATGTAAAAACATGACTCCATGACAAAGAAACACTTGGAGAAATCTTACAGTATTATGAGGTGTGGCTGCTTGACTATTCTGACTATACAAATTTTACACAAGTAAAAAATCATTTATTAAAAAAGCATGAATCACTGCAGCTGTAATATTTTGATCACAAGCATTAACTTGAGAATGACCTATAAGTTTATTTACCAAACTTCTCAAATGATGATTTTCAAAAGATTATTTTGAATCTAAATTTTGAAATACATTTTGAGACGCCATCAACTGAATATGAAATTCTTGAACAGAATGTTCTAATACAATAGCTCCCGCTATGTGTTCGATGATGGTATTCAATCCAGGAACAACTGTTTGAAATGTTAACACAATGACTCAATCTTTCAAAACAGATCCAAATTCACGAAAGGATTTTCGTTTTCAAGCAATAGATAAACTAAAGAATAAATATTGAACAAAAAGTTCAGAATATTTTTCTGCAACATTTCCTAATAATTTTGATGAAGAAAAACGAAATAATCGATTAGCATCTTTCGGAGTAACTGAGATAACAGACACCTCTAAAGCAAATGTTTCTATATATGAATTGGCAAATAATGCCTCAATGAATGAAATTATCATAGAAAAATTTAGAACTGAACATTGAGTAAAAGAAACAAGCAACGATGTAAAGAAAAAAGAATTTGAAGAATATGTTAGTAACCTTAAAAAAACAAATAAAGCTATCGATATAAAAGATTTAGAAAATCATCCTGAATGGTTTGAATTAGACAAAAATGCTACATACACAGAGAGAGTTGTAGATAATCAATTTAAAGATACTTTAGTAAGCCAAACAGAGTCTCGAGGAATAAATGAACCTAAAAAATCTGAACTCAAATCTGCAATTAGAAGATTCTATGATGAAAGAACCATTGATAGCAAACCAATACTTAGTGATTTTTCATTAAAACTAGATAATGGGATGTTAATATTAAAAAGTCACAACTGACAAGAAACAAAAATCGACATAAACAAAAATGAAATCGTAGGATTTTGAAACGGAATTAGATTCTCAGATTTATCTGAACTATTGAATGTAGCAGACATAACGAATAAAATATTAGAATCCCAAAAGTGAAATGTCGCAATAAATTACCCTCCATTCGAATATAAAACTATCTGAAAAAAATGAAGATGAATTTATTTTAATGATGCAAATGGTTGGAGTTTTAATTTCGATACTAGAGTATTATCTGGAGGTTGGTGATGAGTTATGTGAAAAATCGACACATTATGAAATCATCCAGAAGAGTTCGCCAAATATCTATCCGATCGTTGGATGAAAATTAACCCAACATCTCAGATTAACAAACCAGCATCTCAAGTCAACAAACAGCCTTCTCAGGTCAATAAACAACCATCTCAAACCAACAAACCAACTTCTCAAGTTAATAAACAATCATCTCAAACAAACAAGCCAACTTCTAAATAAAAAATATCCAACAACAAGCATATAAAGTCAACATAAAATTATGTTGACTTTTTTAATTAAATGTATACATTATATGTATACATATTTACATCATACAACAATCTTACAAATGGAAACTCTAAAAACCAATAACATAAACAAGCATTCTACAAAAAAACCTATTATAGTGTTTCTTTTAGCCGCAATTCTTAGCTGATGAGCTTCATCATGCCACGAAACAACACAAAAAGATGTTAACAACCAAAAGCATAAGATTGAACTACTATCTCTGAATATTTCCAATTATATTAATGCTCGTAAGAAATTAGCAAACGAATACAACTCAATTTTAGCATATCCAAAAACAGAGGCTAACAAATACGAAATTGATAATCACTTATATCTATTAGAACAAGAAATATTTGATTACGATGAAAAAATAAGAGATTTAATCGAAGATAAAATCAATGCAGAATATGATCTAAGTGAAAGAATTGGCAATATGTGAACAACATGAATTCACTCTCCGATAGATCCAAATAAATGGGATTATTTACTTGCAATTTAATAAACATTCAAACCACATAAACGACAGACTTCAAAAAGTCTGTTTTTTTATTTTCTTTTGACTTTAATAATAGAAAATATAGATTAAACAAGATGTTTATATTATTTACAAGAAAAACATGTTAGCCACGTGTATTTGAACATGAATTTTATGAGCCATCCTATGATACCTAATTTTTTATCTTCGTTATGAGTACAAAGACACTGTAAACGATCTTCGTTCTCATTTAAAAGAAGCAAACAATCAGATACAGCATTTACAGGAGGAACTAGACGAATATATGCTCCAAAATCAAATTTTAAAAGAAGAGGCTACAAAATTATTGGATAAGAATGATAATTTGAATGAAGTTGTGTCTGAACTGTCTACGTATTATGTGCATATCAAAAAAGCCAGCGAAAAGACCCAAGAATTAAACGAATATCTTACAAATCCTGATGAAACGTTAGAGGAGAAAATTAAAAAAACTAATAAAAAATCTGATGAAGAAAAAAAGTTTTTTTAGAATTATTGTCATTTCGAACATAGTGAGAAATCCAGTTCACATCTTGTTTGTCATTTTAAGTCCCGACACTTCGGAATAAACTCCGCGAAGAATCCATTTACATTAGATAATAAAAAATTATGTGATATGATAGTAAACACGTAGAAATCTTATGACCAGAAGAATGATATAATGCTGTAGCATCTCAATATAAAGACTCTCACCAACACTTAAATTCTTTTTATCATGTAGAATTTCTACGTTTTTTACCTAGATGAAAAGATTTTAGAATCATCGATTTATGAGCCTGAGATGGAAGAATGTTTCCTACTTTAAATAAAATTCCACATAGTGAAATTGTAGCTTGTGATATTTCAGAAAAGATGCTAGAAAAATACCCAAAAGAGGCAAAGAAAAAGATAGTAAATCTGGAAGAAAATTTTCCGTTTGAAGATAATTCTTTCGATTTGGCTTTTTGCTTTTTCACTCTTGAACATATCGAAAATATACAAAACTTTTTTGATGAAACATATCGCATTCTCTCAAATGATGGTCAGATTTTTATATGACATTTTTTTCAGAGAAGAGAATTTGAACGAACTGCTAATCAAAAAAAATTTAAAATCCAACAATACAAACGCTCAACTGAAGATATTGAAAAAATTATGAAAGAATGTTTTTTCGATGTAGATATTGTTCCGATGAACGATAAATGAGTACACACTGGAGATTTGATAATTTGAAAAAAGTAATTTTGCTACAAAATCGTCATTCTGAGTGTTAGCGAAGAATCCAGAAAAACATAAAGCCGACAGATTCTTCGGATCATAAATGAGCCTCTGAATGACATATTAACACTCATCATTTTGCATATTTCAACAAAAAAGCAGGAATTTCTTCCCGCTTCCGATATTTAGAATCATAAATACTATTTCTTAATAATTGCTTCAATAGCTGCAAATGAACCTTTATCTTTTTCATTAATAATGATATAAAGTTCATCTCCAGGTGTTCCCTTAAAGAAAGTTACAGCTGCTTGATTAAGGAAATAAACTGTTCCTTCATCTGTAACTGCAGTAAATTTATTATCATCTGTGCGAGAAAGAATAGCTCTAAGATGCTTTCTATCTGCTGGTTTAATAAGCTTATAGATAAACTTTCCATCAGGCATAACCTTTAATTTCAACGTATCTCCAGGAATAAGTTTTGTTTTTGAAGAATAGTTCATAGGAACTGGATATTTTTTTTGATCTGCACCAATCATAAAATAACCATCAAAAAGTCACTCAATTACTTCTACTCATTCTTCAGAATAAGTATTAAGTTCTGCATTTCCAATAGTATCATCTCCTTCAGTTGAAGATAATGATTTGATATCCATTGGATCAAAATTTACCAACTGATCGAGAATAACTTTCATTTTTTTAAGTTCAACTTCGACATAAGAAATTTCATTACGAAGAAAATTAATCATTTGTTGATGTTTTTTCATCACTTCAGGATCAACGGATTCTGTTTTTTTTAATGTTGGTTTTACAGCTTTAGATGCTGTTTTCTTTGTTTCTGTCATTTTTGTTTTTGTGCTTTTGTAAATAAAATATCACATATCTAGTATACACGTTTTTTTTAATATTGCAAATTTTTACTGAGAAAATTTATAACAAAAATCTAAGCAATAAACCTGAACAAAAATCCCCATTCTTTATTGGAATAAGGATTAATATTTCAGAATTTAATTCCATCTGCCCCGGCGCGGAGTCGAACCGAGATTACAGTCTTCGCAGGACTGTGTCCTATCCATTGAACGACCGGGACATTACAACACTTCACGCATGTAATATATAACAAAACACCCCAAAAAAACAAGACAAAAATTTTTAAAAATGAATTTTTACTTGATTTCTCGTGGATTAAAACTATATATTTGACAAATAAATTTTTATTTTATTATTCTTTTCAAAATGGCAGAAGAAAATTATTACCAAAATGAACAAAAAAATACAGTTGCTACTGTTGGAATGCGGTTTAGCATCATTGGATTAATTTTATTCCTTTCTGCATTTTTTGTGTTGCTTTGAAATATTATATTAGCTCTTTTTTGAATAATGGGATTCATTATTTGCTCTCCTTTATTATTCATTTGATTCATTTTATGAATAATTTGATTATTTAAGAAACCAAGAGCAAAAGCTCGAGTAGCTGTAATCATACCTGTAATTGTATTTATAGTCATTAAATGTATAACATACTATATTTGAAAATCTATTGAAACTCCTACTAACGAATTTATGGAATGGATAAAACCTCAAATGGAACAACTAGAAAATGACGAAAATTTTAATGGAGAAAGATTCGGAGATATTTTGGAAATAGAACTCAATACTATAACTCATAGTAAATCTGGAGATGAACGAAAAACTTTATTTGATATAAGCACCGGATCAAATAACATAGAAAAATGAGCTTATATGTTATCTTCTATATTCAAAGAGTGATTTGAAATTGCATTAGAGAAATATAACAATGAAGAGCTTCCTGAAATCGATAAAAAATATATGGACGATGATGATAATTTTATAGAAATAGAGGTTAACACAAAAGAAAATGACAATGAAGAAGATATAGAAGAAAGTTCAAACAAAAGCTCAGAAGAAGACAATAATAAAGAACCAACCAAAGTTGAAGCATCTCAAAAAAGCAACAGAACATCTAATAATTCAGAACAAAAAGATATTGAAGAAGTTTTAAGTATATTCGAATAATATTCGAAACAGCAAAAGCTAAAGACATTCTATTTTATAGAATGTCTTTTTTCTAACTTGCTTTCATTCTTGGAATTTATATAATTAGGTTTAGATTTTAATTATGTGCTTTTCTATGGCAAAAAAGAAGGGCGATGAAAAATTATTAGCATTACTCGATATAGTTATCGATAATTATATCAATAAATGAGAACCTGTTGGCTCAAAGTTTTTGAATTCCTTAGAATGAATAGAAGACGCTCCTTCTACCCTCAGAAAACACCTAAATCAACTTGAAAAACAATGAATGGTTTACCAACCATACAATTCTAGTTGAAGAATTCCAACTGTAGACTGACTTAAGCTATATATCGAAAATTACCTTCAGAAAATGGAAGATATGCAAAGTTTAGAAGTAGATAGCGCCAGAGAAAATATGAAAGAGATGGTCGAAATGCTGTGAAATTTAGTAGATGGAGTAATAATCGGATTTCTTAGAAACGATGAATACTATTATTTATGAGTAAATAATCTTCTCAAAGAAACAGACAAAGAGCATCTAGATGAAACTAAATCTATCATTTCTTTTATCGAAGAAAAGAGAATAGTAAAGCACATCGATTGAAAAATTTTGAAGAAAAATCAAATTTACTATACTTTTATGGAAGATGATAATACAACCATTTCAGCTGTATATGCAAAAGTTGTATTGGAATGATATGATTGCATTCTAGCCATAGTATGACCTCTTAGAGTGAATTATAAAAAGAATGTTGCAATTCTTTCACAAGTTTTACAAAAATTAGACCAATAAAAATAAATCTGAATAAAAATTTAACAATATTTACTTTAATGTAAATTAGAATAATGACAGAAAAACCAGAAAATAATGAAAATTTCCAAAATTATGTAGAGCAAACCGAAGATCAAATCATAAAAAAAATAAAAGAAGATTTGAATCCCATTCAAGAAAATTTATTAGAACAGAAAATAACAGTCGACGAAGCAAAATCTGAACTAAAAAAAATAAATGAATGGCTACAATGAACTAAACTAGAACAGAAAAATAAGAACGAAATATGAAAGGCTTTTGACAAATTGAACCAGTTAGAAAAAGATATTGATGAAAACACACTCAAGAATGAAGTAGATAAAATCGTTAAATTAGTTGAGATAACCAAAAAAGATTTAGCAAATCTAAAACACGGAATCAAAAAAAACAAACAACGATGGAATCCTGAACGTCCAATTGAAGTCCAAAAATGAATTGATTTAGCCTCAAATAACCTTGAGAATCTTCCAAACAACGATAAAAATTGAATTGCAAATCGAGCCCTCGAAAAAATTCACGAGTTTTTATGATGATAATACTTTATTTTTAATATCCTCACATGAAAGAAATAGTACAAAGTGCATGATGAATCGTATATTATCTAGATAAAGATTGAGAACCTAGATATCTTTTGATTAAACGCCATGCTTTATCTGGAAAAATTGAACGAGTAGCTCCAAAATGAAAAATTCAAATTTGAGAAGATGAAAAAAAAGCTGCCATTAGAGAAATTTGGGAAGAAACTTGATTGAAAAAAGAAGATTTGATTGTAAAACAATTATTATGAACCACTTCTCTCAGAAGTAGTGAAACAAAATTATGACATTTGGATAAAGATGTCACATATTTTTTAATGAAATTTACATGAGATCCAAACAGTGTAAATTTAATTGAATGAGAGTGATATATCTGAGTTTATAAACGAGCAAGCATCGAAGAAGTTCTCTGATTAATGTATTATGCTGATATTCGCGAACTGGTTAGAAAGAGTTATTTTATGATTAAAGAGGAAAAGAAAAATCAATGAGTAAAGGCTAATTTTTTCGATAAATTATAAAAAAATTTTTAGAAAATAATTTCTGACAAAATATAAAATTTTATCAATTTAGATTTGATTTTTGAATATATTTTACTACAAATATTTTGTGGATTTTTATGATGCCAAAAAATATGAATATATTTAAGAGTATATCAAAATATATTTGCATAATTCTTATCGGGATTTTCATAGCTTTTTTAATTGCACGAATCCAATACGACACACAAGATTTAGCAGCCAGTGTTCTATCTCTCACAGAACAAGATTATTTCGAATCTACAAAATGGGATGCCGGATACAAAAAAGAAAATCAAATCTTTGAAGTTTTTTTGGCTGAACAAGTAAAAGATGAATGACCCTTAACTGTTTCTATTTTATATTCACCTGATGATATAGAACGATTTACAGACCAAATAAATACAAAATATTCAGTAAATATTAATCATGAAAATGAAGGAAACCTAATATTAAACGTAGATTGATACAAAAATTGAAATTTAAGTGAATGAATATTTGAACTACCATATAGCTGAGATTCAAAAGATACAACACTTGAATACATAAAATCTAATAATTTAAATTTTGCCATTTGAAATTTAGATAATATTGATAATAAACAAACCCACTAACTTTTATTTCCATTATCCGCAATAATGAAAAAATTTATACTTGGAATTTTAGCATCTATATGACTAGGGTTTTGAACAATATTTGCTCAAAATATACCTGACAGTGCAGAAATTTCAGTAAAGGATCCTATAATTGTATGAGAAGCTACAAACTTAAAAATAACTATAATGAAAAACTGATCAAAAATGAATTCCTACAACGGAACTATAATAATACAAATTACTGAAGAGGATTGAACAACTAATTTAAAAGATAGTGATGCCGTTTTACCAAGTAACTCTGTATATACATTTTCATCATCAGATTTATGAGAGAAAGAGTTTCAGAAATGATTGGAAATAAAAAAAGAAGGTACTTTTTATATAGAAGTAAGCGAGTTGTTCGACGATGAAAAAATATTATGAAAACAAATAATACATGTCACACAAAATAATACCAACAATATCAGAAATATAGACATTTCTTATCCGACACCTAATGCAGTTTTATGAGATAAACTAGAAATTATAGCAACAGCGAGCGAAATACCAAATTCAAAAGCAATAATTTATATTGATTGAAAAGAAACAGCTTCAACTAATGTTTGATCTAATTGATCAATCAACTATACTATTTGAAACATAACTCAATGATCGCATACTCTTTCAATTGAAATACCAGATATTAATTGAAATGCAATATGAAAATCCAATACAATTTATTTCAGCACTTCACCTAATGGAGATAATGGAATAAAAAATGTAATAATACAACCTGAAAATTGATTAACTGTTGGAGATGTGCCTACTGTAACCGTAAATACAGATGAAATGATTGAATCTGTAAAAATGATGATTTCAGACAGACCAGATTCTGAAAGCATAATAATGAATAAAGTCTGAATCGGTCAGTTTGTTTGAAATTTTTTCTTGACTGATGCATGAGAAATCAAATTATCATTCACCACTTCGTCCTCAAACAACACCATAAATAAATCATATCCGAACTATAAAAGCATAACTGTATTTGATTCACCTTCTGTCGAAAACATACAAGTTAATACTGATGTAGAAACAAAAACCGCAGATATTTCACGAGAAATATCTGACAAATCTATAATGGCTTCTTATTTAATTGATTGGCGAGTAGAATGATCAAAAAGCTTATCATGACAAGATCGAACTGAAAGTCCAAATTTTAAATTTAGAGATGTTCCTTACGATACCGTTATAAATTTAAATATAACTCCATACCGAAATAAACAAACAAATCATTGAGCAGCTTCAAAAACAATACAATTTGTAATTTCAAAAACTCAAACATGCTGAAACTGAACGTGCGATAACTGAGAAAGTTATGAATTATGTCCTCAAGATTGTCAATGAACATGATGAACTACTATAATTTTATGACCATCATGCCCAACTCAAACCGTTTCTATACACACAGAAAAAATATGAAATAGTTATTACCTTATTCGAGATAAAGCCGAAAATGTAAAAAAATACATCATATATAGTTCTTCATCTCCTGACTGAAAAGATAAAGTAAAAGTATATGAAACTACCGATACAAGCTATGAATACCCATTCGATCACACATCAAAAGAAGATATATTTATGTATTTCCGAGTAGTTTGAATATGCGATGATTGAGAAGAAATTGAACTAACATGAGCAACAAAAGTAAAAGTTTGACCTACTGAGAATTTCTTCCTACTAATATGTCTTACATTTCTGATTTATTTTTGAATAAAATTATTTAGACACACCGAAGAATAGAACCAATCAAAAAACCAAAAAAACTGAATCTCAATTTAATTTAACATAAATATAGAAAATGGATTTTTTTCCAAAAAAATATACACAAAAAGATCTACGCAAACGATCTATTCAAAACAAAGAACTATACACGGCTGAAAATAACAAAAAAGATATATCATTCACTCCAAATATTTTACCTGGATCAAAAAAATTATCATATCAAGATTTCTTTTTAATATATTTAAGAGATTTTTTCGATAAAGCTTTTCCATATAAAAATGGTGAAAAAGATATAAATTGAATAAATAATTTATATGAACAACTTTTCGTAATTTATTGAAATCAACTTGAAAATATTTTTTCAAGTTACCTTTTTTTCTCTAAAAAAAATCAAACACTACCACAAGTATGAGCAGATAAATTAAAAAGACATATAATTTCATCCACAAAAAAATACCTGAACGCAAACCACAAAATCTTAGATAGCTATTCATCAACTAATCACAAATTTTACATACCTGATTCAGATTTATACATATACATCCTAGAACAATTTCGTTCATTACGAGAAAAATGAAAATTTACAAACAAAACAACAATTTGATATCGATCCTTTAACTTACAAACATCCATTCCTCTTGAATGAATTTCTTGGAAAGAAAAAAAAATTCCATATTACACACTAAAATATTTTATTTGAACAAAAGCTGAAGCATTACCAGTTTATATCGAAGATATAGATTTTTGTTGTGGTGATGTTGCTCTACTTGTTCATCCAAAAGACAAAAGATACAATAAACATATTTGAAAAAATGCAATCATTCCACTATGCAACCGTCAAATTCCTATTATTGGAGATGAAAATGTAAACATTGCTGTCAATAATTGAATAAAAAGAGTTTGTCCTTTTTGTGATGAAGAAGGCCTTGAATTAGCAAAAAAATATTGATTACCTACAGATATTTATGTTTTCAATAAAGAATGACTTTATACGAATTATATTCACGAACCTGCATTCATATGAGAAAAAAGGGAGAAATACTACAATAATATCGTATGATTTATAGAAGACATATGAAACTTAGCAGAAAAATGAGAAATAGTAAAAAAAGTACCATATCTAAATGAAATAAACGAACGCCTAATTCCATACAAAATAGACCAATTAACTGTCGATTTACAAGAGGAAAAACAAAGAATCATAGATAAAATATTTGAAAATAAAATATATTATTCTCCATTAAATGATAAATTATCAGAACTAATGGAAAAATGTAATGACAATACAGAAAACACAACACCAAAAAATAACAATAATGATGAAAATTACGAAACAGATATAGATGGAGATAAAGCAGAAATCAACGAAAATCAAGAAATTAATCCAATCAAACAAGAAATAATTGAAGAATTAGATAAACTATTACCTAATTCTATGATATGTAATAGCCAATTTCCTTTTTGACGAAAACTTCCACTAATCAAAGATGATAATTGAGATTATGTTTTTTTCGATATAGAAAAAGACTACATTTCATGAAAAGAAAACGCACTACAAACATGTTTTAATTTTATCCTGTTATGCTTAATTCGCGCCTGAACTATATCCCCAAAACTCTCTTGAAATCACAAAGAATACAAATTGTGCGAATATAATAAATTTTTCAAAATATTATCAGAAAACGAAAAAAAGATACAATATTTGACTGAATATTTGTGAAAAACAACATGAGAAAAATCTGAATACAAAGAATTTTTCGAACTAATTGAAAATTTAACAAATGAAGATGATTCCGCAATAAAAAATCTATTAAAATTAATTAAAAATTGTAAATTTTTGAAATATGAATGAAATTATTTATTTATAGAATTGAAATGAACTTCAAATGATATGTTAAACCCAGATTTTATTGAATTATGTATTCCATGTTATTTAGAAAACAAATGAATAAAAATAAATAACCAAATAATTTTTGATAAAAACGGCAAAAATAGAGTATTCAAAGAATTATTAATCCAAGAATTACTACTATCAAAAACTATAAACAACAACCTCATAGAAATTTCCTATGACAAGAACAAAGAATTTTTATGAGAAAAACAATTATCAAAAATACAACTTGAACAATCTTTACGAAATATATTTTCTCTCTACTGAGAAAACCCCATAAGATTAAATTTTTTAATAGACAAAACGTTCGATCAAAAACAAATATTATTAAATAATATTCTTCTAAAACAAATCTGGAATGCTGTTAGACTATGTATACAAAAAGATTTTTTACCAACACAAATAGAAGAATGCTTAAATAATCCTCCAAAAGATTTTGAAGATTTTGACATAATAGTACTAGATAAATTAAAAGAAGTTTATAACGAACGAGAAAATACAAAAACATACGAAGATTATATAAAATTTTTTCACAATTTTAAAGAATCTATACAGAATATATTTTTTTCACGATACCTAGAGATACAAAAAGTTAATACAACAAAAAATGTTCAATTTGTATGTTCTTATTTTTTCAGTTTTTTACTAACAATTTTATACCCATTAACTCCAGAATTTGTTGATGCTTTACAGAACATTTCCAAAAGAGAATTTATTAAACCAATTAAACCCCTAGAATTAAATAAAACCACAAACTACAATATGAACATACTCTACAACACATTCATAAAGATAAAAGAAATGAAAACTGAATATAACATTAAACAACACGAACCTTGTAACATTTTCATAAAATCAAATCCTACGATATGTGAATTATTCACACAATATGAACAAATTTTTATAAATTATTTTCGCATATCAGATATCATCTACCTTAGATTACACGAACAAACTCCGCTATGATACGAAATTTTTTTCGATGATATCGTAACTATAGGTATACAACCATGAAATGGTACAAAAACAAAAGAAAAGGATTCTTTAGAAAACATTGAAAAAGATATTAAAAATCTAGATGATAAACTAAATCTACTTAGGCAACGTATACAAATGCTCCCTAAATGAGAACAACGTACAAAAACGGAAGAAGAATATGCAAAAACAAAAGAAGAAATAGAAAATCTGACTATAAAACATAGTTTACTCAGCAGTAAATAATTTTATTCCTTGAAATCAGATAAGAATGAAAAAATGACTATTTAGTGTCTGTTTGTTAAGTATATTTTTATTAACATGATGTGGAAACAATATTTCTAATAATATACAAGAGTGACTATCTCCGTATTGAACTTGAATGAGTGTGGATGAGGTTTATTGTAAATCTCATTGATGAGATGTTGTTAGACAAGAATTTCCAGACTGAAATTATATGAGTCATTGTTTTTTTGCTGATTGATTTTTTTGTAGTACGATTGATTTTTATGAATGAAAATGTGAAAATCCAACTGAAACATGATTTACTCTTGAAGATGCTATTTTTAATTACATAGAAGATAATTATTCTTGTGATAATCAGTCTAAAATGTTTGTTAACTATTCAGAATTATGACAGAATAATGCGGATTTTTATATCAATGCAATTGGTGAATGATTTTATATTGATGAAAGATGAAACTTAAATAATAGTTGTGGATTTAGTATTCCAATGAAGGTCACTGTTTCCACACAAGATTGATCTAATTATGTAGTAATAGATGTCGTTCAAGCAAAAGATTGAAGTGATTATGACAAATCAATAAGAGAAATGTTCTCTGAAGAAGCTGTTGATAGGTTGTATAATTGAAATATGTGATATATAGATGGTAGAACTCTTCTAGAAATGGCTGAAGAATATTTTGGAGTAACTATCATTCCTGAAAGTGAAAATAATTTTGAATGTAAATTCTGTGATAAACTACGATATTATAATCCAACTCCAGAAGATGATGAACTACTAAGAGAAACGAACGAACTACATTACAATTATATATCAAAAGATAACTGAGATAATACAATATATTTCGGTTCAGATTGAACTTTTAAAGCTGAATGAAAATGGGATGCTTGAGAATGAACTCGAGCTTTTGGACAAAATGAAAACACAGTAATTGTATTAAACAATAATTTGGATCATGTATACCATAGATATATTATCACAAATGTAGACGAAAATAATCTAAATACAATTCTCGAAATAATTCAAAGAAGATAAAAATTCATTGAGAAAAATAAGCAATAAATTATAATGATAATCGTAAATTTTTATGATAAATTTTTGTGAAAATGAATGTTCCATCAATTGTTGCTCCTTGATGATCTCATCAAAAAGCTGTAGTAGCTTCTGCATACGGAGCAGAAGAAGTATATCTATGAGTGCCTTTTACATCTCTTAGAATGAGACAAAATAAACTCTATAATTTTGATGATTTGAAAGATACGATAAATCAACTTCATGCACAGTGAACTAAAGCATTTCTTACAATGAATATTTTTCCAAGAAATAAAGATATTCAGATTTTTGAATCTATTACAGAAAAAATCGCAGATTGTGGTGCTGATAGTATCATATTTTCTGATCCATGAACATTTAGAATAATTAGAAAATACTTACCAAATATACCACTACATTTATCTACTCAAACTACCACATTAAATTCTGATAGTGTGAAATTTTGGGCAGATTTATGAGTAAAAAGAATCATCTTAGCTAGAGAATTACACGTATCAGAAATAGAAGAAATCAAAAAAGCTGTACCAGAAATAGAGTTGGAAGCATTCATTCATGGAGCAATGTGTATGACGTATTCTGGACGTTGCTTACTTTGAGATTATTTATGATGACGCCCAGCAAATAAATGAGAATGTAATCATTCATGTAGATTTCAATACAGAGTCTTCATCCAAGAAGCCAGAAGAGAATGAAAAATGCTAGAAGTTACAGAAGACGAAAATGGTGAACATATATTTTCTTCTCGTGATTTGTGTACAATTGACCGTCTAAATGAATTAATGCCAATTCTAGATTCAATGAAAATCGAATGAAGAAGTAAATCAGAATTTTATGTAGCAGCCGTAGTGAAAGCATATAAACATGTACGTAACTGTATAACTAACTGAAAACCAATTGATGAAAATATTAAAAATTTGGTAGAGGTGATTCCTCATAGAACATATCGAGATGGTTTCTTGTTCCATAATTTACAGGAATTCCCTGATGGAGAAATCTCTCCTGAAGAAAGAAAAACTACTACTGAAGAATTAATTACCACTACGAAAGGAACAGCCTGACCATTATTCAATAGAAATTTCTTTGGAATATTCTCAAAAGATAGAAAAGAAAAAGACTGAATCATCTATCATCATATCGATCCAAAAGAAGAATTACGCCGCTGAATGAAATTAAATTTCATATCACCAGATGATATGTGAATATTAGAAATTACAGACATTTTGGATAAAAATAGTAAAAAAATAGAAAAATGAGACTGTAATATGCAAGATGTATATGTAGCTACAGACCATAAATTAAATTGACGAGAATGTTTATATCTACCACCAAAAGAAATCAAATAAACAATTGAAAATTCTGAGCTTTTAAATACACTCAAATTTAGAAAATTTTGATTCAATAATTAAGTATGCCTCTATTAATCAACTGAATTATATTACTTATATTCT
This sequence comes from uncultured bacterium, assembly GCA_946408385.1. Classification (GTDB taxonomy): domain Bacteria; phylum Patescibacteriota; class Gracilibacteria; order Absconditabacterales; family Absconditicoccaceae; genus UBA3291. The sequence goes on from CAMJSB010000002.1 coordinate 93,236, forward strand.
GATTATTAGCTGTTTATAGCACTAGTGTATATGAATCATTCATCACAACCGCAAAATCAGCAAATTTTCTTGAACCAACAAATTATTTCTACTTCCACCAACAACTTAAAGCCGTCATATATATCGTAATAATCTTTTTATTATTGCGAAAATTCCCAATAAAATCACTCAAAAATCATAAATTTGCCTGAGGTATTATGATTTTAACACTCATTTTTCAGTGTTTAGTATTCACTCCATTATGAGATTCATATAACTGAGCAAGATGATGGCTCAATATCCCACATATTCCAAGTATTCAACCCTCAGAATTCTTTAAGCTAGCATATGTAATATTCTTATCAAGTTGGTTAATAAGAAAAAAAGAAAACATGAATTCTCCTCAATTTTTAATAACATTTGTAATTCTAAATGCATTACTATATGCCGTATTTCTATTAATTCCCGACTTTTGAACTGTACTAATATTATGAGCAACCGCTTTAGTTATGGTACGATTCTCATGACTAAAACTCAAAAAAACTTTAGCAATTCTTTGAATATGACTATGAGCATGATTAATTGCATGACTTACTTTAGGTTTGGTTAGCGATAAATTCAGTTATATAACCAAACGTTTTGAGTATTTTTTCACAACAGACAAAGAAAAGATTGAAGAAGAGAGAGAAAGAACATGATGGCAAACTACACAAGCTTTAATTGCAATCTGATGATGATGATTTTTTGGAAATGGATATGGTAATGGATTACAAAAATATTCGAATCTACCAGAAGCATATTGTGACTTTATTTTTGCAGCATTCTCAGAAGAAATCTGATTTGTATGAAATATTTTCCTAATAATACTTTACATACGGATGTTTCGGTATGTACTAAAACATCTAAAAAAAGTTCAAGATCCACAATTAAAATTAATGTGAGTCTGAATTATCTCTTTGATTATCGTACAAACTTTCGTAAACATGTGAGTTAATGTGCAAATAATTCCAACCACATGAATTACTTTACCTTTTGTAAGTGCTGGTTGAAGTTCTTTAATGGTAAACTGTATTGAACTATTACTTCTGTATAAAATATTGAAAACTGAAAATAAACTTTTACCTGTAAAATAACAGTTATGGAATTTTTAATCAAACAAGATAAACAACTAGACACAGGTAAAAAATACCGCCATAGTTTTCAATGATTCACTTTTGAAGAAGAAAATTGTATATTCTATGTACGGCACAAGAAAGAAATAAAGCTAATTGAATCCAAGAATTTATGATCCACTATGAATGTATTTTTTTTGAAAGATTGAACTTTAGAAATGAACGAATTAACATATAATATTAAATCCTGAACTCTCACAGCTTGTCAGATTTTTAACGCATTTGATGAAGAGAATTGATGATTTTATAATTTTCTACCGTATCTTCCTACTAAATCTGTAGAAGAAAAAAATACATTATTTCAAAAATTATGATTTAATATTGAATTATCCAACAGTCCAAAATGAGTTTTGATTAAAAACAATGAAGAACACAACAAAAATTTGATTGAAGATTTAGACATTAAATGAAAAATATGATTTCTTTTTGGATTAATCCTTCTATATTGAAAGTTTGAAAATAAATGAGAAAAATTATCTGCAATTAAAGTTCAGCTTCCACTTTTTGGACAATTTTTATCTATATGAGATGAAATAAAGAATATTCAAAACAATCTGCAAAATGAATGAATTTTTATTCAGATTTCTGAGAATATTCAATGAGACAAACATACTTATGAAATCACATCTAATGATTATGAATTACTAGCAATTTTTGCTAAGCTTTACCTTCCTGTTGAAAATTTCTCTCAAATCACTAAAAGAGAGCAAGCACAGGAGGCTATAGATGCATTGAAAGTTTTTTTATGAAAAGAAGGAAAACCTGAATTGATAGAAAAAATAGATAATTCTTGTGTAAAATTATTACAAAAAATCTAATACGGGTGGTTGGTGTAGTGGTAACACATCGGTCTTCGGAACCGCTGTCGGGGGTTCGATCCCCTCACCGCCTGTTTTTTTATTTTAAAGTAATTCTTCAATTACTTTTTGCATCTTAAGTATTTTTCTCTGATATGGATATACTTTAGTTTCACATCATAGAAATGATGCAATCAAATATAAATGCAATCTAGAGCTAAATACTTTTTCTGCTCATTTTAATACTTTAGCAAAATTATCAAAATCTGATTCCCAATCTAATAATGCAAAATCCGTGTCTTCTCATAAGGCCTTTTCCAAACGCTGAGCATATTGCAAGTCTTGATAATAAACATTATTTCACTTTGCAATTGGTGTATAATAAATACGATAGCCTTTCTGAGAATAAGATTTGATATCTTGAACGAGTTCATCAAAAAATTGCTCCGCATTTTTATTTAAATTCACAACTACATACGGTTTTTCTATCTTTTTTTCTCCGCTCAGAGAAACTTTATCCCACTCATATGCAAAATAACTCGTATCCATAAAAAAATCACAATTCTTTACATATGATTTTATTTCTTCCACTGCATCGAAATCTCTCAAATAACACGCTGTAGTATTTTTTAATAACGATAACAACTGGCTTTTCTTATGATTATTTTTAGGAATTTGTATTCATCACATGATATACAAATCTGACTTTTTTTTCTTTTTCCATATATTTTGAAGTTTCTTTTTCCACAAAAATGGTCGGATACTAATCCTCCAATATCGATAAGCTCACGGATTTTCTTCAGTCAAAATTTCTCATCATCCAAGTATTATCGTATCTCATTTCACAAATCTCCAGAATCATTTCATTCCATATCTAAAGATATAATTGAAAAACGAACGGAATCATTTAGGCAATTCCGGAATAAATTTAATTTTACCAACATCTACAAACTGCACAAAAAATTTACGCAACCAATCTGGATCATAACATACTATCGTAACTTTTTTTCATTGCTGCAAAAGTAGTTTTACATTTCATAGTAAGATCAATTCATCTCAGAGATTTCTGTATCACCAATTTCATATAAGCAAAATATCTTTTCAAACAACATTTAACTTGGAATCTATTGAAAATCCTGACTTCATATAAATTTTATCAAAATCTAATAAAGAATTAAACCAACTACAACATAAATTTTTATCAACATTTTTCAACATAAAAAAAGGACAGATTTCTCTGTCCTATATTTCAAACTAATTGAATACTAATAATAAATATATCAAATAATTCATGCACGAGATGTCGATTCAATTCTTTGTGTTACTACAAATTTTCATGCATAGTTCATATCTTCGACCAACATCTTTGAACTATCTCCATTATAAGGATATTGCCTTACTATTCATACATGACCTGCAGATGAACGCAATTTACTATACACAATAATTGAACCAGCGCGAGGAGTTTTAGATACTGTATATCCAGCAGCTTTAGCTGCACTATACCAAGTCGAAGCATTTCATCCAAACGGTCTTTCCTGAGTACCATCAGATGTGTACTTAAATATAGAAGGAACCTGAGTTGCTACATACCACGTACAATATCCACGATAGAATCCATTATTAATATTAGCATTATATGTCCATTTTTTAATTATCTTACTTGAACTTGATGTAGTTCATGCTGATGTATTATTTCATCATCCATTTGAAGTGTTTGAAGTACCAGAAGTTTTTGTCGTTGCTTTACCTGTAGTCTTAGTTGTTGTCTTAGTCGTAGTTTGTTTTGGCTTAGGTTTAACAACAGGAATACTTAAATCAGGTTGTGCTTTATCGATAAATCCTGGAATATTATTAGCCTTTTCTTCTGAAAGATTAATGAAAATCTCTTGTCCTTCATAAAGGATTTCACTATCATCAGTAATATAGTTCAATGTCATTAGATCTTTTAGATCCAATCCATATTTATTTGCAAACACTTTAATATTCTGATTTTCTCTAACCTTATAAAGGATACCATCTTCCTCATTAGTTACCACAATCTTCTGTCATGGTTTAATGTCAGAAATTCAATTTATCTTTTTAAGGTTTGAAACTGTTGTTCAGAATTCTGTCGCGATAGATTCTAATGTATCTCATTCCTGAACAATATATTGCACCACCGCAACATCTTCAGATTCCATTGAAATACTCATCGCATCCAAATTGATGGCCACATCACTGGATCATTCTGATACAAAAGTAGGATTTACATATTGCAGATCCGCAGGAGAACTATATCTATCTGCCACTGCAACAAGGACACCGAATACAAGCAAACAAGCAATCGTTAAGAAGATTCTAATTTTGCTTACTTTATGAGCTCTAGTCATATAATCAAATAACATAAATGGCGGAGGGGGTGGGATTCGAACCCACGAACCGAATACTCGGTTAACAGTTTTCAAGACTGCCGCGTTCAACCGCTCTGCCACCCCTCCACAAGAGAATTCATTTCACAATTTAATAATGAAACAAGGAATTCACTGCGGCTGAACTTTATTGCATGTATAATTATATTCATTTTAGATTGATTTTCAAGTCAGATATGATTATACTGTAATCAATTATAATATAATTATATTTACATATACACATTATAATGTACAATACTATAGAACAAATAAAAATATTTTATCCACTTCAGACCTGAGAAAACAACGAGATTTTGAGAAAAAAATCTAAGCAGGTTGACATTTTTGATGAAGAAATCAAAGAATTTGCTGAAATTTTGTTAGATTTAATGTATGCATACGATTGAGTAGGTTTAGCCGCTCCTCAAGTAGGAAAAAATATACGCATAATTGCTACTACACAACGAAAAGAAACAAAAAATTGACATAAAATTAATAAAAAAATTATCTGAGAAACCGCTATGATAAACCCAGAAATTCTCGAACACTCTGAAGAAAAAAGAAAATGAGAAGAAGCCTGCCTTTCTGTCCCATGATTATGCGGCGATGTAGAAAGATGGACGCGGATTGTAATAAAATACCAAGATAAAAAATGAAAACAACATATACAAAAATATACATGATTTAGTGCTGTTGTGATTCAACATGAAATGGATCATTTAGACTGAATTTTATTTACTGATAAAACTATAGGAAAAATAAGAAAAATTGATGATAAATCTGAATATTAACAATTATTTATGTGATTGATAATATTCTTTAGCTGCAGATTCTTGAGCCTTCTTTTTGTTTACTCATGTTCACTCCGCAGCTTTTTCATTATTTATAAATAATTCTGATTTATATAATAATACGTTACCCTTTTCATCTACTTTTGCCTCTGTTTCACGATATTCTGGAATTTGTTTAGTATCCCTTTGAACCAATTCTTGAACTAATGTTTTGTATGATTTAACTGGATGAGTAGAGATTGTATCCATAAATGGATAAAGATATTTTTCTACGAATTTAAGCACCTCATCCGGACCAAAATCGATATATAAATACCCAAGCAATGCTTCAAACGCATCTCAAAGAATTGTCTCCTTTTCACGTCAGTTATTATTTTCCTCTCATTTGGAGATAAATAATTGTTGATTTAGTCAGATTTTTTTGGCAGCTTCAGCTAAAGTTTCTTCACGAACGAGAGCAATTTTATATAAAGTCATTGTAGATTCTGCCATTTCAGGATGTTTTACAAAAAGAAGTTTAGCTACACAAGCTCAAAGAATTGAATCTCAGAGAAATTCTAATCTTTCATTATGAGAGGTGATAACCTTAAAATCTGCCGCATAAGATTTATGCATAAATGCTACAAGAAAAAGATCTACATTCTTAATCTGACTCTCATCTACTCACAGTCAATTAATATACTCACGTAATTCTCTTTCTTTTTTACGAACTTCTTCTGGTACCAATAAATCCATCTAATATTATGAATAATAAAATATATCACCTACTAATAATCTTAAACATTAAAATTTCAAGTGTAACAGTTTAAAATATTTTTTATATACAAAAACGCCCACTGAAAAACAGCAAGCGTTAAAGTTTATCTTATTTTTTCAGATTGGAGCGTAGCTCCACCAGAAATGCTGCGATAGCAGCGATTAAATACAATATTGCCACCCAAGGGAGTAGAGTTCCCCACGGTAGCCAGAATTCACTGGTACCTCCTGCATTTTGGACACCCCCTTCAATGAAGGTAATATCCATGGACCCTACACATACGTGGACAAAGTCCACAATTCCCAATAAAACAATAAGAATGGCGGCCATTCCAGCCACCCGAACTACTAAGTTTTTCATTTTTTCTTTAATTTTAGTTTGTTTTTTATTTTATTTATCTCTTGTTGATATTTTATAAATAATATATGGTCTCAATTCTTTATTAGAAATAATTCCACATACTAAATATACATATCAACTAATACATAATATATATTTATTTAATAAAGTCAAGAGATTTTTTATCTTCTATATTTTTTACACCAAAAATATGTTAATTAGTATATTTTAAGCTTTTTTATATATAAATATTTAATCTACACTTTCTCACAATCATTCTATATTATCACTTTCTTCCTCTTTAACCAAAGGAGGAATTGGATCAATATTCAACTTATAACTAAATTTTTCTTGTGCTAATCATGGAAAGTTTTCATTTCATAGTACAAAATCATTTCATAATGTAACAGTAACATAAGCTCTATCCGTCCAATATTCAATAAAATTTCATTCAGAATCATAATCCGCTTGTACACTTCATGTATCTATTCTAATATCTTGTATAGGAAAGAAAGTCTGAATAGCATCAATAGTTCCACTAAAATCTCACACCATATTAATCGTTATATAACTATTTTCCACTGGAAACTCTCCATTCGCTACATTAGTTACATTCAATCAATATTTCACCATTTTTACTCATAATTTTGTAGCTATTCATGCTCTTCATAATCCATTAGCACTTAATACAGAAGGATCAATAGCATTTACTACTTCTACACTAGCTCACTCAGTAAGAAATTTACGATGTGTAAGTAAAAATGTCACAAATGTTTTCATTTCATCATAATTACTTACATTACCAGCACTTGCTCCATCTGGAAGTAATACTGACATTCATCCAAACTGTGCCATTGGTGGATTATATAGGAAACATCAAGGAACCATTCTAGTTACATCTCTATCTCCACATGTTGATGTATAACCAAATGATGCAAATTCTTTAATATCTGGTAAAAACTGAACTGTTCGAAGCATTTCCTGTGCTGAAATATTTGTCTGAATATATTTTTTATACTGATCATACAATTCAGTTGCTGTAGAAATACTTAATCATTGCTCAAGCATTTTATCTTTGATTGCAATTATTAATTTTTGCTGACGTTTAGCACGATCAAAATCTGAGGTAGTATGACGAGATCTAGCATACTTTAATGCAGTTGCTCCATCCAAATGCTGATCTCATGCTTCGATATAGAATGGATTATAGTGAATCATATCATCAGCTGGATACTGTGGATCATTAATCGTTTTATCCACATACACATCTACTCATCATAGTGAATCCACAATCTCTTTAAAAGTCTGAAAATCAACTGTCGCATAATATGGAATATCCAATCCTAACATCTCTCCTACTTTTGACGCAAATCAAAGAGCGGATTCTTCTACAGATTGAGTTCTGCTATAATACTGCTGAAATATTGCATTAATTCTTCCATAACCATTAGTTACAGGGCTTTTTACATACAAATCACGAGGAATAGAAAATAAAGTAACATTATTTTCATCAGGATTCCAAGATGCAACCATTATAGAATCCGTAAGAAATCATCACTGATGTGTAGCTCACCCATATCCTAAAATCAAAACATTCACACTATTATATTGATCTGTTTTCATTGGAGTTCATACAGTTTTTGATACTGTTGAAAGAATTGTTTTTTTAAGATTATCAAATCATCATTTAAATCGTGCTATAACACAAACAGACAAGAAAAATATAACAATAATTCAAATCATTGTTAAACAAACTTTCAAAAATTTCTTTCCAACTTTTGAATTTTTTCTCTTTGTTATAGCTTTCTTTTGAGATGAAAGACTAGACGATGTAAACCCTTTAGACATAATTTCTAAGATTCAGAATAATAAAATTATAATAATTACAATGATGATAACAAATCACTCCATAAAAGAACATTACCAGAAATTTCAGGAATTTGTTCATTAAATTCTCATGATTTTTTAATAATATATCCATCAAGTTTTCATGAAAATTTTTCTCAAGCTTCAATTTCAAGTGGTTCTAAAATAAAATCAGCTGAAAAATCTAATTTATCCGAATATTTAATTTTTCATTTCAAATCAATTACTTTTTGCTGTAATTTAGAAGATTCAAAATTTACAGAATATTCAGATTTTTTATCTTCTTTGAGAGAAAACATAAATTCTGTATCTGTATCACTATAATCTGAAATATCTGCATCATATTCTTTTATTTTTATATTATACACATGAATTTGTATTCACTCTTGAGATGCTATAAAAGATAAATCAAAAGCTGACTGTTTTCATTGAAATGATCATGTAAATTCTTTTTGAATGCTTTTATCTCACAATTCAAAATATGATATTTCATGATTAATCATTTTTAATTCATTTGTAGAAATTCATAAATCTATGCGTGAATTAACCATATCTATCAATTCAGTCACACCATCCAAAAAATTAGGAGAATCTTCATTAATTCATTCTGATTTTAATACATTTTTTAATGTTCATACAATATAAGGAAGTCTTTTATTATCACTTTCATCTACTTCAATCACTCATCCACTATGTATTTCTAAATCAACCCATTTATCAATTATCATATCTCATAGTAATGTATACATCTTAGCTGTCATATTTCCCTCTCACATAAATACATTCAAATTATGCAAATTTGCATACATTTCACTATCTTTATACAATAGACTTACACTTCACGACAAATCAAATGGTTCTGTTTCTTTTTTAGAATTTTCAGCATTTATTTTAAAATCAATATCCGAAGTTTCCAAATCTTTTGATTTTATAAATTTCTTTTGAACTAATTCCAATCATCACTGAAGTGATGAATTTTTATCAAATTTTACATAAAAAGAAAAATCTAAACTATATGGTCTATCTTCTGTTATAGAAAGTATATCATAAGAAAGATAATCCTCTAAATCTTTAATATATTGAAAACCGTCCACCTGATTATTAAACAATTGCTCTCATTCTTGAGAATCTAATTTTACAACTTGATTATCTAGATTTGAACATCATACCAATCAAATTATAAAAAGTGACATAACCATAAACAAAATTCTTTTCATCACTACAAAAAATATATATAAATTTTTGTTTTTTTAATTGTACTAAAATATATCAAAAAATCAAAGGAAAAAAGAAAAAAACCTGAATCTAATCTCAGGCTTTCTCGTACGGAATTGATTGTTCTAAATAGAACTTTTTCTCTTGGTTCGATGACAGAAACAACTAAGGCACCTGTCGGATTCGAACCGACGAACCAAGGTTTTGCAGACCCGTACAATAGACCACTCTGTCAAGGTGCCATTGCATATGGGCAAATGCATAATAGTGAATAGATTTACAAAATCAAGAAAAATATTTATTTAAAATTTATTCTTCATTAGAATTTTCTGAATCATTTCAACTATCAGAACTATCTCAAGTATCAGAATTATCCGGCAAATCATTTTCTTCTATCGAAAGTCAAAGTCTTGCTCTAGTTTCAGCATCCACAAATTCTCTTCTTCTTCCATACTTTTTAGCTGAATATTCTTTCAAAATTGGAGGCATTTTTTTATTTTGATAATCTTTAGTATAAATTGAGTTCATACTAAATACACGCGTTGTTGCGTTATCAATATTTAGTTTGATATATGATTTATAGTTTGCTATTCATACAATATCCTGTCCAGAAAGAACTGGAGAATATTCTTTTTCAAGGAACTCGGCATCTGGAGCACCGACTTTAAATGACATCATCGTACCAACGTTACCAAATACAGCTGCTTTTACGTCAGATTTTCAACCTCAAGAATCTCCAAGTCATTTAGCTGGATCTAGCTGTGCAATATACTGGTGAGCCATAATTAGTCCTAATCTATACTTTCTGGCCTCTGATAAGATGTCAGCAAATGTTCATGAAACGAAATTCTGAAATTCATCGACGTAAAGGTAGAAATCCTTTCTATCTTTTTCTGGAATTGAGGCTCTAGCCATAGCTGAATTATAAACCTTAGACACAATAATCATACCAAGAAGCTGAGCATTCATTTCTCAAATCTTACCTTTTGAAAGATTTATTAATAAAATCTTTTGATTGTTCATAATATCATCAAATTGGAAAGCAGATTTAGTTTGTCAAATAATATTTCTGATAAGTCTATTTGTATTAAATGATACAAATTTAGAAGAGAAATATGGAATAATTTCCTGTTTTTCTCTATCTCACATTGAATTATAAGTCTTTTCCCACCAGTTTTTTACTACAGCATTTGTAACTTTCTTTAGTTTAAATTCACGATATCCATCATCTGTAAATAGTCTAGTCACATCAAGCAATGTTGGTCTATCTTCAAAATCCTCAAGCAAAGTTAAACTTCCATATTTGAAATATTCCTGGATTCTTGGTCAGAATATTTCTGGTCCAAACATTTTTAGGAAAATTTCTGTAGCATCATTTACAGTTCTATCTGCCTGATCTAGGTTATCGATTTCATAAAGATTAAGTCACATTGGTCTTTCTTCATCTCATGCTTCAAAATATACTACATCTTTCGCTCTTTCCTTTGGAATATAAGCAAGCATATCTTCAGCCAAATCTCCATGTGGATCGATAAGACATATTCCATCACCATTCCAAACATCTTGTCTTGCAATAGTTTGTAAAAATACTGATTTTCAGGTACCTGATTTTCATATACAATAATGATGTCTTGTTCTATCATCACGTTTAATATATACTGGAGAATAAACATTTCTATAAATATTTACTCAAAGAAGTACTCATCATTTATAAGTTTTATATCATTTTACAATTTTTTGTTTTTGTATACCCAAATAAAGTTTACCATCTTTTTCCACAATACTATTTTTAGATTTTTCCTCATCAGAACATTCTCATAAAGGTTTTAAAGTCTGTTCTGTTGTTACAAATTTCAATGCAATATTTCAATCTTTTTCCACAATATTATGTTTCAATTTTTCATCATTAGAACATTCTACAACTGGTTTTAATTCTTTTCAATTTTCATCCATTTTTACATATATAATTCAATTTTCTTCAATAATACCATTACTATTTTTTTCTTCATCAGTACACTCTGAAATAATTTTTACGTTTTCTTTCTCATTTATTATTTCAACAAAAATATTACCATCCTTTTCAATTATATGATGTTCCTTTTTTTCTTTAGAACTACATTCTGAAAATAATTTTAAATCTTCAACATAATCAGTTCTCGTTCACACTGCCCAATGATGTGGATATTCATCAAGAATTGCTGATAAATTTCATTTTTTATATTTTTCAGCTAATATTCACGATATTATACGTCAATTTCGTCCACTATCATCAAACATTGGTAAATTACTTGGAGGTGCTACAACTTTATATTGCATCCATTCAATCGCTGGAGAACGGTTATATAACCCATCAGGAAAATGAAACAACGAACATAATTCATTAGCCGAAAAATATGAATACTTAGAAAAAAATCATGTCAAATACATATTAACACCAGCCATCCACAATGGAACATAAAAAAATCATAATACATCATGCTTTGTATTTGAACATTCCAAAGAATTAGTATATTCATCACTATAAACATTATAAGCACTTTCCAAATTATTTATAATTTCTTTAGGTCTTTCCTTTACATCACTAGATGCAACAATAGATAATGTTGAACGAAATGTTGGATTAGCTGCTTCTTCTCACATCGCATTCATACTATCCTCCTTAGCTTTTACCATACGAACCATTGTTATATCTTTTTCTTCTTTTTTATTAGAAACCAATGTATGAGAAGGTCACATTATAGCAAATTGTATCCATTTAAATGGATTTATTAAATTTTTTCGATGCCATCGCTTCATTTCATAAAGATCTAGATTTTTATACAATCTATCTGCAGCTACTTTCCTACGATTATTAAATGTAGATCACTCAGGTTTTACTACAAAAATAATACTTACAGTATCCTCTGCACTCACTTTACCCATAGAATCAATAATATTATTAATTGGATCATCTGGAATATTTTTATAAAGTTTTATTGTATATAAAGGATCTTTTTTTGTTTCAAGAACCTGAACATCTGAGTATTTTTTCTTAAAAAATTTTGGTCTAGAAACTCTTTCAATTGATGCTGCAGAATACTGCGAAGCTATCGCACTTTCAACCATTTCCTGATATTCTGGATAAGTTCATACTAAACATGAAAGTTGTCAATTTTCATACTGATAAATAAATATTAATTTATGTTTTCAAAAAAACTTTTGCATTATTTTTTCATGAGTACTAACCTCTGACATTTTATGTAAATTTCACAAAACCTGAGACATTCTACCTATTTTTTCTTTCATATCTTTCGCTATTTCTTTTTCCTGTTCACGGTCAGACTTTCAATCTCACCTAGGTAAAAGAACCTTTAAAAAAACAATTCTATTAGCATTACAGAATCAATAAAAATATCTCAAAAATGTCTTTAACATCCTTAAAAAAATACCAAACAACACTATCAATCCTAATCATATTAGTATCCATTTACCAATATTTCATAAAGCTGGTAATATTTCCTGAGGATTACTCCGATCTGTATCTGAAATAGACTGTATACTAGCCATAAAATTTTTATCAGAACTTTTATTATCTTTTTCTTTATTTTCAACCTCTCACTCTTTTTCTGTTATTTCCCATTGATTCAAAGTTTCCTTTATAGATATATAACTATTATCAAAATAAGAAAAACATTCTCAATAATCATCTCATCGTGAATTATGTGTAAGTTTAGAAGGATTATCTAATTGAGAAAAATCGGATACAAATTGATCATGAAGCATTTTTACACAAGATTCCTTATTTATTTCCATTAGATATCATTAATTCATTAATAAATCCCTAATTATTATACACAAAAATACAAAAAAAGTCAAAAAAAATCAGACTTTTTTTATTTTCCAATTTTCAAAATCATTATATCAAACAAAATACATTTCACTATAATTAATCTATGGTTAATCCTTTAGCAACAGATTTTATTGGTTTTAAAGAAATTCAAACTATAATCAGATTATAAATTCATGCAATTATCAAAAATTTCCACCAATTAATTTCATAATTATCTAACCAGCAATTTATAAAGAATCAACTTACCAACATAACCAATAAAATTCACAATAATTGCCAACAAGCTTTTCTATTAAATTGTGGATATACTTTCAATTTTCATGCCACTACCATCGCCCCAACCATAAATATAGTTTCAATTAATACCTGTGTAATCACTCATCACAAAAGATTCCACTTTGGAATTACTACCAAACCAACCAAAACTCAAAGTATAACTCATGTTAAATTGATTTTAAAAAGTACATTCTGTTTTTCTAATGATACAAATAAATAATTAAAAATCTGCTTAATAAAACTGAAAAATAAAACTATTCATAAAAATGGTAAAATTTGATTAGATCATCGATCAGATAATGATTCTCGACTTCAAATAAAATCTTTACTCGATACAAACAAAATTATATCTCTATTAAATACCCGAAAATTTATCGCTATCAATCATCATATAAATCCAACTAAAGAAAGTAAATTTCACATAGATTTCCTCTTATCCAAATTCGAATAAGTTGGAATTTTATGAAGTAAACTATTTCCAAGTGATGAAGGAATAATCAATAAAATTTCAAGTAATGATAATGCTAATGCCCAATATCATACATATTCATTCCCATCTGACGTTGGAAAAAACCAACCAAGAAACATTAATACAATTAATGTATGAAATGAACTGAAAAAATAAGAAAATCAGTATTTTCGGTTTTCTTTAAAAATTCATTTAATGAATTTTAAATTTATATCAATTTTGAATGGTAATAAATCTTTACTTCTAAGATGTACATCCACATTTTGTCATATTGAGCTTGCCACCACAGAAAATATCACACAACAAAAAGCTAAAATTGTTGTTGTACTTACAACTTCATTTTCAAATGAAACATTTCTAAAAATCAGATAAACAGTTGGTAATAAAACTGCTAATTGAGAAAGTCTGGCTACAATTAATGACCAACTAAGCCTATTCATTTTTCGAAATAATTGTAATGGAAGTTGTTGAATTCCCACAAACATATTACTTGCAGAATACAACATTGCTAATGGTAATCATCGAATTATAAATGGATTACTTGTATATGCCGGTATCAAATATGCTGTTACAATCGCTATTGTATAAATTACAATTATCATAAACATTCTAGTTCAAACAAATTTATGATAATTTTCTTTAAGTTCTAGAGAATCATCTCATTTTTCCTCTTTAATTGCTCATAAACGCTTTACAGCAATTACATAAATTCAAAAATCTACAAGAGCAGTCCACCATGCAAAAAATCTGAATATTGTTCCATAATCTCCATATCTAAGAGGACCTAAATACGAAGCTATAATTTTTGTTATAACAAAACCAAAAAGAGCTGAAATAATTCTTCCAAATAATTGCCAAGCAGCATCTTTAATTACTAATCTATGTCACGACATCTACTTTTTACTTAAATCAAATATTATAAATATATCAAAATTTAATTACAATTTTAATTTTCTAATAAACTTATCCATCGTTGTTTGATCATATTTATCTAGCATTGGAATAATTCCACTCAAATTATTTACAAAATTTTTCAAATTATCTTCAGTGTCATTTATAGTATAAATCTTAGAATTATTTTTATTATCCACTATCACTATATTATGAATTTTCTCCTTTTTAACATGATATTCTAATACAAATCAGCTTAAATCATTCCATTTATAAATATTATTATCTATTTGTAGCGCCTTTTCTCATATAATCATTTTTACTACATTATTTGTTTTGGTAATAAGAAATATATAACATCAAGCTACAAGCAATACCAATACTCATCAAAAAATATTATTTGAAAAAATAGAAACAACAACAACTAATAATATAATCAACGTAAAAATAATATATCGTGTCTTACTTCTCTCAAAATATTCTCAATTATAAACATTAAGATCCATTATTTCACAAAATATAAAAAGATAAAAATTTAATTAATTGACTTCAAAGTTATATCAAATATTAAATTTTTTCATGCTAACTCATGATTTAAATCTAAAGTTATTTCTTTATCTGTAACTTTTGTAATTAATGCTGCTGCTCATATTCATAAATAAACTCTCTGACCTTCTGTAAATTTACTTAAATCTCAAACTTCTTCACTAGAATAAGTCATTACATAATCTTCTCTACGTTGCCCATATCACTTTTCTGGTCAGAATTGAACTGTTTTAGTCTGTCAAATTTTCATTCAAACTACTCATTCATCAAATCATTTTATCATTTGTCATGCTCATACTTCAAAAGTTAATCACTCTTCATAATTTCTAGATTCATTATATTTTCAACATGCTTTTGCAACTGACTCAACACTAGTATCAAAAACTGTTCCATCTTCTAAACGTCATATATAATCAACTACTATATTATCTCCAGCTTTTACTTCTTCTCATTGTCATTTTTTATCAGAATTTTTTAAATATTCTTCAACTGCTTTTTGTATTTCCATAATTTTCAAATAAAAATTTAAATTAATTAATTGATTTTAAAGTTATATCAAATATTAAATTTTTTCATGCTAATTCATGATTAAAATCTACAACCATTTCTTTATCAGTAATACTCGTAATCACACCCACTTCATAATAATTTTTCTGAATCATCATTCATAATTCATATTGACTTAAATCTCAAAGTTCATCAGACGTATACGTTTCCACTTTTGTTTTATCATACTCTCAATATCATTCTTCTGGTCAAAATTGAACTGTTTTTGTTTGTCAAATCTTCATTCATATCACTCCATCATCAAATCATTTTATCATTTGACCACCTTGTGCCTGAAATGATAATCATTGAGTATAATCTCTAGATTCATTATATTTTCAACATACTTCAGCAATTGATTGAATACTAGTATCAAAAACTGTTCCATCTTCTAAACGTCATATATAATCAACTACTATATTATCTCCAGCTTTTACTTCTTCTCATTGTCACTGTTGATTAGCTCATGCTAAATAATTTTCCACGGCATTTTTACACTCTTCTGTAACAACAGGTTCTATTGTATTTTCAATTTTATTCTCTTTTTCATCTTTATTGCCACATGCTGTTAATAAAATTCATGATAATAGAATTAAACTTACTAACAAAGATTTTTTCATGACTTATATGTATAAAAAATTAAAAACATATGTTATAATATTTATTTTTTTATATTATTCAAATATTATTCAAATATTCTTCTAATGTTAATCATTTTTCCATTATTTCTTTGGCTATATCTACATCTCATATATATCTCAAATGTCGAGGTTCATAACTATATCAAGTAATATTATCTTTTCAATCAGGATACCTAAGAATAAATCCATAATCTACCATTTTTTTATGAATTTTATCAAAAACCTCTAATTCAACTATCATTTCATGATTTTCAGATATTATTTCTCAGTTTTCTTTTTTTATACATATATCAATAGCTAATCACGTATGATGTTCTGAATAACCTGCAGGAGCAGCATATTTACTTGCATATTCGGCTCAATATTCTTCCTTAAATTTTTCAAAAAATTCATTTTGAATAGAAAAAGAACGATACGCACTATCAAGCTCAATATCTACTCACTGTGATAATAAAATTTTTCTTAATTCATTAAATTTTTCTAATGTCTCCTTTTCAATTTTTAAAAATTTACCAAAACTATTTTTCACTTCCACAAATTCAGCTATTTCTTCCCAATCATCTGGAAGTTTATTCTGTTTATTTACTAGAACTAAATAATCATTTCTTTCCATTTTTTTGAATTAATAATAAATTATTCAACTTTACATAATACTTCTAAATTTTCAGAAAATTTTGTATCTTGTGAATTAACACATAAGTTTATTTCATCTTTTTTCTCTTCATTTTCAAGTGAATATAATTCAGTATCATCGACATTTATCCAATTATTCCATTTATTTTTTATTCAGACTTCTTTTCATGTTATTACTTCACCATTACGTAAAGTTAAATTTCAACTATTAATTCAAATATTTTCGAAACAATTTTCTGGAACCCAAATTGTCGGAAAATCTTTTGTAAAAACTACTATAATTTTTGTATTTTTATCACTCAAAATTAAATCTGATACTTCTTCCATTATTCTAACAGTAAGTGTATATTCTCAGTCTTCGTTAATTTTTGGACTACGGGTATAAATTTCTCATTCATAATATGAATTTCATCGATTTTCATTTTCAGTAAATATCATCACTCATGTTAAATCTTGTGTAAGTACATATTCATTAAAATCTAATCAAACCTCTATTTCTGGACTATATGTATTGTCTATAATTGTACAAAGTTTATCTCAATTTTTGATTTCATCTCACTCTTGCACATAAATATTTCATATAATTCATGGAATAGTAGCTCTTGGAGTTTTTTTATCAAATTCATAATAAAGATTTAGAGATTCTTTATTTGATGAATTAATTTCATTTTCAATATCTGAAACATTATTTTTCAAATTATCTCTTTCTTTTTTTAGAATTATTAATCTATTATTCAATTCTTGTATTTCATTTTTCATTTTATCGATAGTTTTAGTATCATTTGTATCTGTTGCAATTTGTAATGCAACATTATCATTTAACAATTCTTTTTCTAAATCTGAAATTTCCTGTCAATATTGTATCTGAAACTCATTATATTGATCCATATTTTCATAAAATTCTGCATATTTTCGTCAAATTTGCCTATCTAGTTTATCTATAGTTTCTTCGATATCTTCTTCGTTTCATATTTGCATCAAAATATCTCGCTCTTCAACTATATCTCACTCACTCACATTTAATGAAACTAATTCTCATCCAGTTTCTGAAAGTATATTTACTTCAGGATATGATAATAATTTTCATTCTTTATCTATTTCCAGGTTAGTAGAAAAATCTGAAATATTCACCCACTCTTCTTTATTTTCTTGATTACTATTCCAAAAAATATTACATATTATAAAACATATTAAAAACAACATAAAAACTATACAGAATATTACAATATTTTTATAATTTTCCCATCGAGTTTTTAATATCATTATGAATTATTTTTATAATAAGTTTAAACCAATATATAATTGTAAAAAAATTAAAAATTTTATCAAGAAATAATACTTTACTTGAAACTTTAGACTGATTCAATATTATGGTTTAGCTTAAATATTTTTATTAATATCTTCATAGAATCGTGACTTCTCTATCATCATTCTATTCTTATCCACTTGAACCAATATCAGATTATAATCTTTATCAATCTCAAGTCCGACAAGATATACAATCAAAAATATATAGAAAACCTACTTTCAAAGTACATCTTTTTGGACAGGATTATTTTTGATTGATAAAAAAGAAAAAAATCTGACCATTTTCTATTCAATGGCTACAAGTGATGTGAGTTTTTTTGCCTGATGATATTGAATTAATTCATAAAGAACTAGATTATATCAAGAAAAAATATTGAAGTAAAATGTGAAATATTTGTTTCCAACTGTGAATAAATAATACTATGATTAGATTTTTTAATAATATCAAAAAGCCTGAATGATTTGAAGAAGAAGTAAAAAATATGAGATTAGATTTACGTGAAAAAGTATGTAAAGAATTTTGACTGAAAGTAGCATTCCGTGAGAATATGCCAGAAAGTAATATAGTTTATGAACTTGATAAATCTAATGAGGAAATTTTAGCATGATTTAACGACTGAGCTAGACAAAAAGTAAGAAAATGAATTTCACATTGAGTTGAATTTTCAGTTGCTACTCCAGAAGAACATTCAGTTTTTTATAAAAAATGGTGTGAAGTTTCACAGCTTAAATGATTTACTCCTATTACTAGAAGACAATTTGAAGCTTTGATGAGGTATTTTAAAGAGAATAATAACTGAGATCTTTTTGTAACTAAATATGAATGAGAAATAATTGCATGAAGTGTATGTGCATTTGACTGAAAAACTATGATATATTTGTACTGATTTTCTGAGAGATGAAAAAATGCCTATTGATGACAGCAATTTTTGAAATATAATGCCTTCTGCTGGGCTAGAGATAATGGATATGCTAGATGTGATATGATGTGATGAGCTCCTACATGATTTCCAGATCATCCACTTGCATGAGTAAGTGCTTTCAAAGAATCACTTTGATGAGAAAAAATTGAACAATGGGGTAGTTATGACTTAGTTCTGAATAAATGGCTGTATAAATGCTTCGATATGTATACATCTGCTAGACATAAAAAACATTAAAAAAACAAAAAAAATTGTCATTCTGAGGATTTATCCGAAGAATCTTAGCGTAAAATTTTTAAACATACAAGATCCTTCACATTCGTTCAGGATGACAAAAATATATTATCAAAAATTTTTATTACTTATTAGCTTCAATTTTTTCTAAAATTTCATTTTCAGGCATAACTCCAACGAAACTGTCAACTATTTCACCATTTTTGAACATAAATACAGCTGGAATTGAATTAATATCATACTGAGCAGCCAATTCCTGATTAGCATCTACATCAACAGTTAATAATTGGATTTCTGGATGTTCACCAGCTATTTTGTGTAATAAAGGTTTTAAAACTCTACATGGTCCACACCGTACAGCCCAAAAATCTACAATTGTTAGAGTTTCACTTTCTATAGCTCCATCAAACTGATTTTTTGATGTAATTTCTATAATATTTCCTGATTCTGCCATTTTTTAGTAAATAATTAAATATAAAAATCAGATTTCTTATGTTAAACTTCAATAATAATTTCATTTTTCTTAGCTTTTTGTTTTTTTACCTTATCTGTAGTTAAAATATTAGTAGGAAATAATATTAAAATTAATACTCAAAGCACTGAAAATAAGTCTCAAATAATTATTCACTCTTTTCAATCATTAGCTAAATACTGCGATATTACTATAAAAAATAAAGATATAAATAATGATGTAGCTCTAGAAAATTTTATATGAATTGGATAAATTCAATAAAAAAATATCATATAAATACATAAAACTATTAATGTTATATATAAAGGAATATCTCGAATTGTACTTAAAACTTTAGAATCTACTATAGATTTTCAGTGTAAAATCATCCAACATAGATATATTAAAAAAGCTCAAAAAATAAATATAACTACACCTCTTCTAATTTTATCCTTCATAAAATTTATTGTAAATATATAAAAATTTTATACAATTTTCTTATATGATTTAAATTTCATTTTTCAACATTTTATTAGAAAAAATTTTTCATTTGTTATATAAAAAATATATTAAAAAAAATTAATCACAATAATAATACAAAAATGTTAAATAATTGATAAATTTAATAAATTATAAATCATAATTAAAAAATATTATAAAAAATAGAATATTAAATAATGTAAAAATGTTAAAATTTTTGTGAAAAGTGAAAAAATTAAAAATTTAATTATGTTAAAATGTTGAAAAAAAGTAAAAAACTCGCACCAAATACGATGCGAGAAAATTTTGCAGATATTATATTGTCTCACGACAACAACATTTGGATACATCATCACGACGGAACCAAACAATAAGTATAAAAAAATACTCAACACCCGTTATTATAAGAATTTATTATAAAAAATCAATAGATAAAAATATTGAATTAATCCAAATTTTATCTATATAGATAATTGTTTTTATATTTTCATTATATATTAATGCGAGCTGATTTTATGCAATTTATAGCAGATTATAATGTAATCTGAGTTGCTATCTGACTTTTAATTGCTACTAAAGTTGGAGAATGGACTAAATCTTTCATCGAAGATTTTATTACTCCTCTTATTTTTGCTCCAATTTTAAAGAAATTAAAGATTGATAAATTGGAAAATCTTTCATGGAAATGAGTTTTATATGGAAAATTATTAGCTAGAACTATCGATTTCATAGTTGTAGCATTAGTGGTTTTCTTAGTTATCAAAGGAATTGGTGTGGAAGCAAAATAATTATTTATAAAATATAGAATATAAAAAATATGTCCATAGAACATATTCGTAATTTTTGTATAATTGCGCACATTGATCACGGAAAATCTACACTTGCGGATAGAATGCTTGAAATTACGTGAACTGTAAGAAAACTGGAACATAGTCAGGTTTTAGACAGAATGGACATTGAGCAGGAAAGATGAATTACAATTAAACTTACTCCTGCTAGAATGCAGTGGAAATGATATGAATTAAATCTGATAGATACTCCAGGTCACGTAGATTTTCAGTATGAAGTTTCTCGTTCGCTCGCAGCAGTAGAATGAGCAATTTTGCTCGTTGATGCCAGTCAGTGAATTCAGGCTCAGACTTTATCAACACTTTATCAGGCAATTGATCAGTGATTAGAAATTATTCCAGTTTTGAATAAAATTGATCTTCCAGCTGCAAATCCTGCTAGAGTAGCAGCAGAAATTGAACATGTAATCTGAATTCCAGCTCATGAAATTATATGTGTTTCATGAAAAACTGGTCAGAATGTAGATAAAGTACTTGATGCTATCATTGAAAAAATAGATAGTCCAACAGTCCATAAATCTAAAAATCCTAAAAAATTTTTTATTCAAAAAGAAGAAAAATCTGAGTAAAAAATAATTGTGCCTCTTTACTGAAAGGGGCTGTCCGAAGGACTGGGGATTTTTAAGTATGTGTTGTGTAAAAATCCTCCGTCTCTACGAGCCACCTCCTTTCAAAAAGGAGAACAGAAAAATTGTTATTCTGAGCGATAGCGAAGAATCCATATTACATCATATGTCATCCTGAACGAATGTGAAGGATCTTAGGCGTATCACACACAACACATAAGATTCTTCATTTCACTCCGTTTCATTCAGAATGACACAAATAAATAATTTATTCCATATTAAAATAAAAAAATGCCGGATTCTATATCTAATATCATGAATACAGTTGTTTACTGAAATACTATATGAATGATAGTTTTATCAATATTGATATTTGTAATTTTATACTTTATCGTGGATTTATTTCTCAAAAAATTAGATTCACTAGATAAGGAAGAATCTGAAAAAAAATGGATACAATATTTGAGTAAAATTATGAACAAATTTCCAAAATGGCTTTTTGTAGCAATGGAAATTTATGTAGCAATCAGCTTTTTAACTTTTCCTGATAATGTAAAGTATATATTAAAAGCTGTATTTTTGTGAATAGTTACGATATTTGCGATAAAAATTATCATAAAATGTATAGATTTTTCATTAGAAAAATTTTTTCGTAAAGATAAAACAGCCAAAAAATCTGTAGAAACTATCGTGACAGTTATAGTTTGGGCTTTATGAGTTTTTGTATTTTTGACTAATATTTGAGTAGATTTGACTCCAGTTTTGGCGTGATTTGGAATAGCTTGAATCGCAGTTGCATTCGCCTTACAAAATATTCTGACAGATTTATTTTCATCCTTTTCTATAATTCTTAGTAAACCATTTATAGTTGGTGATTATATCAAAATATGAGAATGAAGTAGCGAAAAAATCTGAACTGTAAAACAGATTTCTCTCAAATCTACTACAATTCAGACAGTTCAATGACAAAATGTAATTATTCCAAATAGTAATATTCTCGCTACTGAAGTGATAAATTATAGAACTATGAAAAGTAGAAGACAGAGAATTTCTATATGAGTGACTTATGATACATGAATTAAAAAGCTGAAAATTATTCCAGAAATTATCAAAGATATAGTTTCAAAGCAGAAAGATGTAGAATATGAACGATGTTATTTAGAAAAAATGTGAGACTTTAGTATAAACTTTTTGATGAGTTATAATATTTTGAATCCAGATTATGAAGCAAGTTTAAAAATAAATGAAAAGATTTATCTTGAATTGATAGAAAAGTTTGAAAAAGAATGAATAGAATTTGCATTTCCTTCTCAGACTATTTATGTGAGTAAATAAATATTTAAAATGAAAAAAATCTGACTTTTAATTAGTTTGTTAATGTGTTGTTTTATTTTTGTATGATGTGGAAATAATAAACAGCAAAAAATTAATGAAAATAGTTCTATTTTAACATGAGGTTTTTCTCCAGCTCCAAAAGTAGAAAATGAAAAAATCGTAGAACCCGAACAACCAGAAATTCCAGAGAAATTCAAAGATATAGATTTTTCTAAAATTGATGTTAGAACTATAAATTTACAAGAATTAACACCACAGGAAAGGCAATATTTGAATGAACATTTAGATTGGGATAAACTCTCAGTTGATGAAAGGACATATCTTATTCATGGACACGATCCATTTGAATATGAAGAAAATGCTGAAACATATAGCATTAAATCTAAAATTGTACATGAATGATGTAATAAATATGTTAATAATGAATTCTGATTTCAGATTGATTTAAGTAAATGGAATGATTGTAAGATAACATATAGTGAGTATTTTGATTTAGATTGAAATGAAACTTGAAAAGGATTTACCTTTTGGTCACAGCCTTTGAATGATTATTGATGGTTTGAATGATGGTGAGATTTTGCATGAATCATAATCTTAGCTAAAGATGAAGAAATTAAAGATAGAGATCCGCTTTTTGACTATGATGCAGTTGATGTAGAAAATAATAAATATAATTTCTATTTAGTTTTATGAAATGCAGATGGTTCACTTTTTTATACATATGTACCAACAAAGTACGAAGACTTTATTTGTGAATGAGCTCATGAAGGTGAAGAATGAGTAATCTTTGATAGTGATTGATGTCATTGTGAAGAAATTTCAGAAATGGAAACATTAGGTATAGATATGCCAAGTCCAGCACGCATTGTTAGATGTGTAGCTTGAAAAATAATAAAAAATAATTTTTCAGTATTTGATATTTAATATAGATAGTTATGAAAAAAATCTGATTTTGGATTATTTGAATATTGGTTATTTTATATCTTTGAGTTTGAATTTTACTTACTCATTTTTCAGTAGATGTAACAATTAGAGAACAATGTTGGAATGAAAATCATGAGTGTTATAGATATTGTTGAACAGAAAAAAATAAAACGACATGTTTATTATTCAAACAATGATATTGGAAATGAATATTTTTATGATGATATAGTTTTATAGAAGCTAAATTTAAAGATATTTTCAAAAGTGAAGAATATAGTGAATATTGATTATTACAGTGGCCTAATTGAGATATAACATTAGAAGATTTTGAGAATGAATGAAAGATTTTTAATGATGATGAATTTAATAAAGAATTACAGAATTGAAATATATGCAATGATAGAAAAAATGCATGTGTTTCGTTAGTTTTTAAAAAAGATAATATACTTGTTACACCCTATGAATATAATAAATTCTTTGAAATAGAAACAGGTTTACAGCTTTCTGATACAGAATATTGGACAGATTTAGAAACTTTTTCTAAAATATCTTGATTAAAAGAAGCAAATTCTGATTATGTAAATTGAGAATTATGAATATTTATGTTTGATCCATATACAAAGTTTTATACAAAAAAATAAACCATGAAAAAATTTTGACTTTTAACTACTTTATTAGCTTTTACTTTTTGTATTACTTTTGTAGGAGCTTGATATTTGGAAGAATATCCAGAATCATATACATGGGCATATAAAAATTGAATAACGACCATGAATACAATGGATAAAGCTAATATGTATGGAGAAATAACAAGAATAGAACTTTCAAAAATGATAAGTAATTATGCGATAAATATATTAAAGAAAAAACCAGATACTTCCAAAAAATGTGAATTTAGTGATGTTTCTGATAAATTAAATATACAATATGATTCGTGAGTTATGAATTCTTGTCAATTATGATTAATGTGACAATGAATTACTAAATTTAGGCCGTATGATAAGGTAACAAGAGCAGAATTTTGAACTATATTATCCAGATTATTATGGTGAGATAAATATAATTGATGAAATCCATATTATAAAAAACATGTAAATCAATTGAATATAAGATGAATTATGACAAATATTTATGGTTTAACATGAAATGAATCAAGGGGTAATGTAATGGTTATGTTGAAAAGAAGTGAAACTTTATGAAATTTAAAAATTCCAAGTTTTGAAGAATTGGATCATGCTGCTTTTAAATGTGAAGTGTGTTATCTTGATGGATGTGATTATGAAGATATTGATAAAAAATGATTTATAATACCATATAAAGATGGATATATTTGATACGATTGGAGTGATAATATGGGTGATGCACGGTTACAAATAACCTATAGAAAATTAGATGATCCTTGTGATATTACTTATTCAACGGATGTGTTTCATTATAATTATGATAATATTAAAACAGCTGGTTGTGTTCTTGATTATTCATATTCTAGCAAAAAAGTTGAAAGTTTTATTTCTAAAGAAGAAGATCCATGGAAATGTATGGATGATGCAGAAAAATATTTCTATAATTTAATTGTATGATGAGAAAAAGATGAAATTTTTACTCTTTGGATGACTTCTTTTAAAAAAGATATAGCTAATAAATCTTTTGCCAGAGATTGGCGTTCAGAAATTTATGAATGTAAGGAAAATCATAGATGAGAAGAATATAAAGGTGTTGATATAACGAGTTTTATGACTGAAACTACTTTTGATGCAGAAGGATATGAAGAAGCGATAAAAGACTATGATATTAAAGATGCCGAGATTTGATATTCTTGTATAAAAGAAATTTTAAAAAGTTAAAATAAGATTATGTACACGCTAATAATTATTTCATTAATTTTCTTTGGATTAGTGTTTGGATCATTTGGTTCAGTAATTTTTTATCGTTTATGAGAATGGCCAACCAAAGAGACTTGGAAATGATTTTTAGTTTGACGTTCAGAGTGTCCAAAATGTCATCATCAACTCAAAGTTAGAAATTTAGTTCCTATTTTTTCATGGCTTTTTCAGTGATGAAAATGTGAATATTGTAAAGCTCCTATTTCACGATTTTATCCATTTTTGGAAATTACGACAGTTTTGATATTTTTATGTGTATTTTTTACCTGTTCAAATAATTGAATTCCAGGTTATAATATTTGATTATTAGAATGATATATTTTCACAATTTTTATAACAATTTCGGCTCGGTTATTGTGGATAATTTTTCTTTATGATATTAAAACTTACGAATTACATATTACAGCAACTATATTTTTAGCGATAATTACACTATTTTTTACACTGTTTTTTTGAACTAATAGATTAGAAATATTAATTTGAATATGAATTTTTGCTTTAATATTTTTTATTATATACTATTTATGAATATTTATAGCCACATTAAAATTTAAAGAAAAATCTGAATGATTTTGATTATGAGATGTAATTATAGCTCCGATTTTATGAGCACGATTAACTTTTTTTCTACAACCTAATTGAATATTTGATTGGAATTATTTAATTTGTTTTTTTATTATTTTAAGTTGAATTATAGGTTTATTTTATTTTTTATTAAACTCTATAATCAGAAAAATTATTAAAATAAAAAAATGAAAAAAATATGAATCTATTTGGGTAACATGAATTCCATATCTTCCATCAATGATTACAGCAACTATTATAGAAATTGTATTTTGGAATTATTTAATTTATCGAGGAAATTTATTCTGAGATTGGTTTACAAATTTAATTTTTTTCTAAACATTAATGACTGATATCGACGAATTAACCTGAGCAGAAAATATAAAAAATTATAGAGAATTTTCTACAAAATCAAAAATCAGACTTATAGTTTTTGTAATATTATGATTAATTAGTTATTTAGTTTGCACAATATCGTTATTTTTTGGAAAGTGATTTATAATTCCAGCAATAAGCTTTATATTATTGTTTTTATTAATTTATTTTATAGCTTTAGACTGTTATAAAATAAAATTTCGTTATGTATTATTAATTTTATTCTGAATATTTTTATTTGAAACTATAAGTTTTATTATATTGCTTTGATTTTCACGATATTTAGTGGTTGAATTAATATTATTTAATGTAGCTATTTGAACATTATTATTCTTATTATGCTGGCAATTAAATCATCGTACATGATTTTCACCTTTTTCTTATTTTACTGAATGATGATTTTTTATAGTTAGTCTGTTAACTATATTTTTCTGTGTTTTTATGATGTGAAAGTATACTCAAATTCCATTCACTTGCGAAGATATTGAAGAATTTCCAAGTAAAATAGCAGAAACAACTACAAATCCATTAAAAAAAACACGAAATAATATTGTTTCATTATTTAAGGAAGATGAAGAAGAAACTTTAAATATGCCAGAATTTTATGAATTATGAAATCCTTTATCTAAATCTACAGATTTAGCTAGTGCTGATGCTGTTGAATGATTTTTTGTAGATTTGAGAAATACTATAGAAGATCAAACAGTTGGAATAACAAAAAAAGTTTCTAAATCTACATGTAATCAGTATATCAAAATTTTACAAAAAACTCAAAAAAGCTGATGAATTCAGATTGCAGGAATAGTGGTTGGATATTTATTATTAGTTTGAGTTTTTAAAATTTTACTTTGGGTAGTTAGTATTTTCTGATTTGTATTGTTTATTATTTTGCGTATATTTGGTGTATATAAATATGAAAAAAGAATGGTAGAAAAGGAAGTTATTGTTTAATTATTATAATAAAAAATATGAAAAAAATCTGATTTTTAATGTCTTTTTTAACTTGCAGTTTATTACTAACTTGATGCCAAAATTATAATAATTTGACTACATATGATGAGCAAACTGCATGATGTGAAAAATGGATTTTATCTCATTGAGTTGAAAAAGCTGATTTTGAGCGAAAATGAAGTGAAAAAATCTGAGATATAATTGTAGTCACATGAATTCAATATGGTTATGATTGACTAGCAAATCAAGAAGTTAGCTGTGAATTTAATGAAGACGGGAAATTATTGTGAATAAAAAGTTCAAATCTTAGAAATTATGAAACCAATAATTCATGAAATGTTATAAATATGTGAGAAAATATTGTTCCATGATGATATCTTTATAGAAATTTAGATTTGGATAATGAAGAAGATAAACTGGAATATGAAGCTCTACAAAACGATAGAAATATGATTTTGAAATATCAGACAGATACTTCAGCAGCTGTAAATAAATTTATAGATGTAATTCATGATGATTTATTGGATTATTGCCAAGAATATTGAACAGGATATGAAACTATGAAATGAACAATGTATGAGAGAGATGTCTGTATGGATAATTATATCAAAGATTTGTATGAAAAACTTAGACTTAATTTAATTCTACCACAAAAAGATTATTCATGAGATGATCCAGTTCTGATTTCTTATTATAATGATTTAAGATGAGACCATCCATTCGTTCGTTATTTTGTAGATTTATATACAGAAATTGTAGATTGAGTTTGAGATTATTGACCATTACCAGAATATCCTAACATTTGACCAATTATTCAATTTGAAAATTGAGACTATTGAGGTGATGAAGAAAAATGAAGCGAACTTGCTGAAAAATATTGAACAGGATTTTATACATACTGAAGGTGAAATGTTGAAATTGATTGAATAGAAGAAACATTAGAAGTTATTATAAGTATAGAGTCATGAATAGTTATAAACTGACAAATGTTAGATCGAATTCAGTCTGAATATTGATACAAATTGCCAATATATAAAGATGATATTGCACATTGAACTTCTCCAATGGATTGACCATTTGTACTTCATGTAAAAGATAAGTATGATAGAGATTTTATTTATCAAATTTTTTGAGATTGAGCTTGATCAGGAGAATTTTTGCTTATGATTTGGATGCTAGAAAATTGAAAACGAATTCCTGTGTGATGGTGCGGAAATTATTGATATGTATTATTTCCAAGATATCCATTATTGTTTGGATATAATCAGCAGTCATGAGTATGTGAAAAATGGAAAAGGTTTGATCCATTAACAATTTTTACACATGAGGAAAATCTAAATGGATGAAATATTAAGTGGTCAGTAGATAACTTTATATTCTTTCTCAGATCTCTAGAAAGTATTAGAGTTTTAAATAAATAGTTAAATATTTATAAAATTTCTTTCAAATCAGCTAAAGTAGAAATCTGAATAAAATCTATTCATTTTTTGTGTACTTGTTTGATTCATTCTTCACTTCTATTTAAATGAATTGGAGCAATTCATACATTATTTGATCAGATTACATCAGCTTTTAAACTGTCTCAAATCATAATTATATCTTTGAAATCTACTCAAGAAAGTGATTTTAGGTATTCATAGATTTTTGGATCAGGTTTTATTGCTCATACATCGAAAGATAAAACTTCATAATCAAAATTTCATTCAGGAATCAATTTATGTAAAGGCTGAGCATAATCTTTTCATAAATTAGAAACAACAGCAGTTTGATATCATTTAGATTTGATATAATTCAGAGCCTCTAATGTCTCTGGAAATAGAAAAGTTGACTGAATATCTTGCCTTATTTTTCCAATAAAATCATCAGTTAGTTCAATTTTTAATCATTCATTTTCTATTTTTCATTCTTGAATATCCTTTAAAGTTACTGGATTATTCATAAAAATTTCTTTTAAATCTTTAGACATATTAATATTATCAAAATCGTGGTCTATACAAGTTCAGTATAAATCAAAAGCAATCAGTTTTTTATCTTGATATTTGCTTAAATCTAATTGTTTGTTCATTTTATATTTTACTCTAAAACACAAATATTCTCAATATGATGAGTGTGGGGGAACATGTCCACTGGTTGGACTTCCTTTGCACTAAATCACTGCTCATTTACTAGCATTTCAATATCTCTCGCCATAGTTACAGGATTACATGAAATGTAGAGAAGTTTGAATTTATATTCTTTCTTTAATTTTCCAATCCATTCAATCACATTTGGATGTAATCATTCACGTGGAGGATCTACCACTACCACTCCGATATTTTTGATTTTTTCTTCTAATTCTGGAAATTTATTCAAAACTTTTTCACAAGGTGAAGCTACAAAGAAACTTTGATTTTCTAGTCAGTTTATACTTGCATTTACATTTGCATCTCTGATAGCATCTTCCACAATTTCGATTCCAATTAATTCTGAATCTTTATTTTTTCCGTTATTTTGCTTCAAAAGTGAAAGTCAGATACTTCCAGCTCAGCAGTATAAATCCAATAAATTTCACTCGATATTTCCTAGCATATTGAATGCAGTTCAGAATAATTTTTCTGCTCATAAAGTATTAGTTTGAAAGAAAGAAAAAGGAGAAATTCTGAATGTTAATTTAGTTTCATTATTCACATCAGGTTCAGATTTTTCATTCTCTGAATCAATAATTTCATCTTTATTTTTTTTACTTTGCACAAAATTTAGCTGTTCATGAATATATCCATCTCACCAGAAAACTTTAGTTTCAGATTGGTCATTTTTTACTGTATCTGAAAGTCATTCATTATATGTGATGACAAATGTTGTCACATTTTTTTTCAAAAATTCATTAGCTTTAAAATCTTCCATCAGCTGTTCCCAAAGTTTAGTCTGTTCTGCATCTAAATTTCCAAATGAGATGGAAAGATTTACCATTAATTGCTCAGTATGGATTCATTCACGAATCACTAAATGACGAAAAAATCATTGATGAGTTTTCTGGTCAAAAACTGGTAATCATGAATTGAAACACAAAGTTTTTATAGTTTCATAAATCTGATTCATTTTTTGGGATATTAATCCACAACTATCTACATTTACGATTTTTGCAAATTCTCATTGTTTGTGAAATCCGCAACATTGATTGGCATCTATATCATATTTATGAATTCATTCTTTCAAAATTTCTTCTTCAGATTTTCATTCTTTTATTCATTTACGAAATTCTGGATTTTGCTGTTTATAAACTCCAAAACTAAACTCGATTTTATTTCTATATCATTTATCTAATGGCGACGGAATAATTGGCAAAATCTGGATTCTTTTTCATTTCTCTTCCAAATTTTTATTCAGCTTTTTGAATGCATCTTCTACGAGTTGTTGTTTAATTCATAATTGAGTTTGATAACTCATCATCTGCCATTTACATCATCCACAACCTATTCTTTCTGTTCAAGCATTAGCTTCACTGATTCATTTTGGAATGAAAAAATGAGGACAAAAAATTTCTCCATCGGCCATTTTTTCATCATATTTTTTGGTCTCCACTATATGTGCTTCGATATAATCTTTTCTCCTCTTTACTACTGTCACATCTACCGTACTTCCAGGCAAAGCTCATCATTTTATCAAAACTTTTTTTCCATCAGAAAGCGATGAAATTCAGATTCATCCATGTCAGAGTTTATAGACTTTCAGATTTTTTAGAATTGATTTCATATAATTTTAGTCAAAATAAATATAATTCTGAATAAGTAAACTTTAAAGTTTTGCTTATAAAAAACAAGATTATTCCATTTGCATTTATTCGATACTTTAATATAATGAACTTTAGAATTTTATTAGTTCATTAATTAGTCATGCTTAACGAAAAACAGCTTATAGACAAATATTGAGAGATTATCAAAGAAGAAATCAATGTAAAAGATGTAGACATTTATCAATCTGATAAACCAATTACGAAAATATATAAACCTTTATGAGGTCAGATTTCTGCTAAGTTTGGAAAAGATACATGACAGATTATTGCAAACTGAAAACAGTGAAATGTTCGTGAAATAGATGGTTGAATTGAAGTTTTTGATAATGCATGACACACATGGAAATTGGAAGAATCTGACTATGAAGTAGTTTATGAATGACTTGATGGAACTGATACTACAGTTGAATGAAATACAATAGTAAAATTAGACCTAGAAATCACAGATGAACTCAAAAGAGAATGAACAGCTCGTGAAATTTCTAGATTTCTCAATCAAATGAGAAAAGATGCTGATTTTAGTGTAGATGCTAGAGTAAATATGCATTACTCTTCTGATAGTGAAGATATGAAAAATATCGTTAAAGAATTCGCAGAATTTCTAAAAGAAGAAGCTTTGATTATTAATATTTCAGAATGAAATTGCGACTGAGATACACGTTCAGATATATTTGAAAGTGAAAATGGAAATGTAAAATTCTGACTAACTGTTGCATAGCTTTTTGTTATTCTGAGCGATAGACAAGAATCTTAAGTGTGTTATTGAAATCCTCTGCTTGCCCATTTTAAGGGGAAATCTCCGTAGGAGAAAGGGGTTGAGATGTAAGGTTGAGAGGTTGATAGTTATAAAATCCCTCTCGGCTTGCTTTACCATGCTTAGCGTGGCGAGTCTCCCTTTAAAAAGGGAGAACAAAAGTGATACACACAAGATTTTTATTTTGTTTCACTCCATCTGAATGACAATTTAATAGAGATAAATATAAAAAAAGCCGTAGGATAGAGATTCTTCCCACGGTTTTTTTGAAATCTAAATACTTAAATGGAAACAGCTCCCTTAATAGGACCATCATGCTCATACCCGATGAGCTCGATGTCATCCCAAGTGAAATCCAGAATATTCTTCACATCTGGATTCAGTCGGATAGATGGCAAAGGATGTGGAGTGCGAGTCAACTGTTCATTCACTTGATTGACAAGATTCAGATAGACGTGAGCATCTCCGAAAAAATGATTGAAACGGCCAGGCTTGCGACCAGTTACATGAGCCATTAAACACAGGAATAAAGCATCTTGAGCCGTATTATACGGCACACCCAAGAATGTATCACAGCTACGCTGATATAAGTTCAGATGGAGTATATCAGGCTCGTTTGCAAAGAACTGATAGAAGCATGGACATGGAGGTAAAAGAGTCTTGTTTTCATCTGCAGGATTCCAGAGTGAAATGATGATGCGGCGATTCTCGGGCTTGTTCTTGATTTTATCAAGAGCAAGCATGAGCTGATCTTTTCCTTGAATGAAAGGTGATGGTATTGGGCCATCAAATCCAAAGAAAAGGGCCACCTGAATATCGGAATCAAAATCACTCAACTTGATCTCTCCAAACCGACGAAATTGATGTCCGTATGTCCTTCCAAGTTCACCCCATTTTTTGCAAAATTCATCATCATTGAGAATTTTCTCCTCAAATTTCCTTTTTGTTGATTTCCATTCATCAGTGTAGTCAGATTTTTGATCATCTTTCCACATGTTTGCCAAGATTTCAGTTTGACCTGTTTCCTCTAGCCATTTTTTGAATGGCCATTCCGTCCAGATGTGATTGTTGTGTTCCACCAAGAAGCGAATATTCGTATCTCCGCGAAGTTTCCAGATGAGTTCCTCAAATACAGATTTGAGACTCATTTTCTTGGTAGTCAGAAGAGGAAAATTGTGAATTAATCCTTCCTCATCTTTTTGCATTTCACATGTGTAGTGATATACTGGTAAGGTGTAAGTTCCTGTTCCAGTACGATCACCAGTCTTCACACCATTATCTAAAATGGCCTGAAGCAACTCTAAATACTGTTTCATAAAATTAAAAATTTTTTTTGTTTATTGTTATATAATTGTTTTATTTTTTATTTATTGTATAAATTTTTATTAGAATGTCAATTAATACTTTATTAGATGTAATTTTTGTTGAAAAATGGTTTTGTATTGATACAATTATACGACAAGTTTTATATATGTTATATTTACTAATGAAAAGTATCGTTAAATATTGAGTTTTTGGTCTGTTTTTAGCATGTTTTGGTGTGATAACTCCATATACATATGCAGATTCTGGAGATAATTCAGGAGTGGATACATGAAGTATTTCTGGATGAACTACTGGGGAGACTTGATGAGTTGTGACTACATATACTGTAAATTTTGTGACAAATGGAGGATGAACATTGGAATCTCAAGTAATTACTGGTTGAGAAAAATTGGATACATCAGCTATATCAGTACATAGAGATGGTTTCAGTTTTTCTGGATGGTTTATAGATAGCAGTTTTAAAACATGATTTGATATTGAAAATGATGTAGTAACATCAGATTTGACATTGTATGCAAAGTGGAGAGAACATAAGATAATAGTTCGTTATCATCCTAATTGATGAAAAGATGAAAGAACAAAGGAAAATCCAGCTAGAGATCCTTTGAGATATTCAGCAGGTTCGTGTGGATCAAACTGACGAAAAGTTAAATGATGAGCTGCTGTTTGTGAACTTTTTTATACGAAAAATGATTGGAATATATCTACAGCAGCTCCAAATTATACAACAGATGGTGCAGCTTGGTATCTTTCAAAAAGATGATATGTGTGACATGATTATCGACTTCTTTGATGAACATGAACGAATGCAAAAAAAGTTCCAGCATCTAAAAGATTTTCGCAGAATCGAAAAATAGCTCAAGAGGTATGAATGTTGGAAGAATTTAAAGCTTGAGATATTGAGTGGGATTTGTATGCGGATTGGACACCTGTAAATTATACTTTGACATATATATGACTTGAGGATTGTACATTTGAAAATGGAGAAAATCCAGCTACTTATACAGTGTTGTCATGAGATATTACATTAAACAATCCATCTAAGACATGATATACATTCCTTTGACGAAGTGGAACTGATATTGAATGATTGTCTACAAATGTAACGATAACATGAGATAGTATAGGAAATAGAGCATTTGAGACTGTTTGGCAAATTAATTCGTATACAATTACATATGATATAGACTGAAACAATAAAATTATTGTGACATGAGATTATAATACAGGTGTTGCTCAGCCACAAGAACCTCAGAGAAATTGATACAAATTCTTATGATGGGATACAGAGATTCCAGAAAAGATGCCAGCTGAAAATATAGTTATTACTGCAAAATGGGAAAAACTATGATACAGTGGAGCATGAAGAAGAAGTTCTAGTACAGAAAAAGATGACACTAAAGATGACTGAAAAGATAAAACAGATGAAAACAAAAAATCTGATGATAATTCAAAATCAGATGGTACAGGAAATCAGGATAAAAATTCAAGTTCATGAACTGGTAACAATTCAGAACAATCAGATTGAAAAATAGATATGGATGATTTAATGAATGTTTATATGTGGGCTCGTGATAATTGAATTACAACATGAGAAACTTTGGAAGCTGCTTTGCCTGATGGATATATTGAGAGATGAGAAATGGCAAAATTGGTTGTAAATTTTATGAATGATGTATTATGAAGAGAAGTGCCAAAAAATATTCCTAGTAAGTGTAGTCGATGAGATAAGGAAACAGAATGGGAATCAGCTGAAGAAAAGAAGTATGCAGAACAGTCATGTGCATTATGATTGATGTGAATTTATATGCAGAATTTCAAACCTAATAAGTTGTTGGATAGAGCTGAATTTGGAACAATTGTGTCTAGAATATTATGGTGAGAAAAATATAATATACCTAACGCAACAAATGATAATAAATATTATGTAAAACATCTAAATGAAGTAAAAAAGGAAAATTTGATTACACAGATAGAAAATCCAGAAACAATAAAAGAATTAAGAAAATGGATATGGATTGTGTTGAAAAAAATAAAGAAATAGTATTAATTTAAAAATTAAGGGCTGAATAAATCAGTCCTTTTTCAATAAAACAAAAATTTTTATAATAAAAAATACCCAAAAATTTGACAAATTAGTAGTTTTTATATATACTTTATATATAAAATAAATTTTATTGTTTATTATATAATAAAAAGGTGAAAAATTATGGAAAACATCATAAAAAATAAAGAATATGCAGATTGGTAATATTTTATATACTAATTATAAAAGATGGTGGATATTCCTACAGAAATATGAGAAAATAAAAATAATACTGAACTAAATCAATCAAAAGAAGAAATGGTTAAACGTATTGTTGAAAAGATGAAAGAAAAAGACTTAGTTGTTGATTTTTTTTGAAAAAAATCAGTTAGTAAATATTTATTAGATGATGAAAATAATAAAATAAGAAACTTTTTTACAGGGGTTGGTTTAAATATTTTAAGTGTTTTTAGTTCATCATCAAAAGAACTAAAAAAAATTAGAGAAAATTTAAGTGTAATAAAAACAAAAACAGAACTTAATGATTTAGAAAAAACTATTATCGATAAATTAAAAGAATCAGGAAATTGACAAAATACATCAATATCATCAAATCAAATAACAAGTTATAGTTCATCATCAGAAGAAACACAAAAAACAAATAATTCATCTATAGAATCAGAAGTAGATTCTGTAAAAGTGTGAGAAGCTGCAAGAGTGGAAAAATCAAAGCGTAAAAATCGATTATTTCCTCATGGAATGCCGAATAATTCAGAAGAAATGAAAAAATACTTAACAAAAATAAATGTTCCAATTCTTACATCAGAGTGAAAAGAAACAACACTTAATTTACGTATCCACAAAAAACTCGCGAATGAATATAAAGCGATTTTTAAGGAAATGTATGATAAAAGAATTCCAGTAAATCCATCTAAAACATGATGATACAATTGGAGATTAGTACGTGGGTCAAAAACTAAACTATCAGAACACTGTTTTGGTTGAGCTGTAGATCTTAATTGGGATGTAAATGGATGAGTTTTTGGGAAAACAGATAGAAGTAGTCCATATTTCAATAATAATGATACGGTAAATATATGGAAAAGACACGGTTTTTACTGGTGAGGAGATCGAAAAAAAAGAAATGATCCAATGCATTTCACATATATGGGTTGATAAAAATAAATAGCAAATATAATAAGTTCTTATTGTAGAATTTTTTGTTTTATTGAAAAAACAATGTAACAAAAATAATAAAAAAGATTTTTTTAAAAAATAAAAAAAAGTCAAACTGAATGTTTGAAAAATTCGGTATTTTTTTTGCAAAATTTAAAGTTTTGATATATAATACAATGAGTCAAAAAATGACTGTTTGTTTTTAGTTGAATATGAAAATGGTAAAGAGAGTATGTAGTTTCTTAACATTGATAGTGTTGGTGTTAGTACAATGCTTTACATCAATCAATTATGTGTTAGCAGAAGACAATGTTGAACAAGATTTTCAAATTGAAGAAAATACGGCTCAAGAAGAATTAGATGATATTTCAGAAAGCGAAGAATCGGAAAATCTTACAGATGAAGTTTCAAAATTACAAGAAGATGAGCAGGAAGATATAGAAAAAGAAGAGCCATCTCTAGAATTGGTAGATTACTCGTTGAGTGAAACCCAGAATTATGAAGAAAAAAATCAAAATGAAAAAGATGAACTTGAAGATTCAGAATGAGAAGAGAAAGTTAATAATTGAGAAAATACAGAAATATCGTCCGAAATACAAGAAAGTGAAGACAACCAAGAAGAAACAGAGGATATTTTAAATGGTATTCCAAATGATATTCAAGAATTACAAGAAGATGTAAAAAATGAAGAATCTCCTTCAGAAACAGAAGAGATTTATCCAATGGATACTCAAAATAACGAAGAAAAACAGATAAACAAAGATGAATATGAAAATTTTTCAGTTGATGTTTCAGAGAAAAAAGAAGTAGAAAATGCATCAGGTGATACTTTAGAATCAGAAAACCAGAATGATATAGAAAATAAAGAATCTTCTTTGACCGGAATTCAAGAGAATAACGAATGAACAATTGATACTATTTCAGAAGAAATAAAAGAAATTATCACAAAAATCAGATATTTTTTCAAAAAAGAATGAGACAACAGATACATAAAGTATAGTAAAGATTCAAATAATATAGGAATAATTACATTAATAGATCCAAAAACATCTGCAAGTATAACAATAATGGATAAAAATCTATGAGCAGAAACTGTAGGAGTAGGTAAAAATTCGTATGGATTTTATTTTCAGTGGTGAAATAATCATGGAGTGAAATCTGTAAATTCTACCAATAAAACAACAAAAATGGCTACATATGACGATAGTTATTATAACCGTGGTTATGATGGTAAGTGAGAATTTATAGTGTGAAATATAGATTATTGGGATGATGGGAATCATTACCATAGTTTATGGTGAAATGAATCTAAAGAAAGTTCTAGATATGGATCATGCCCCACTGGATATCATATACCAACAATAAAAGAATGGAATCAATTGTTGAATATATGGTGAAATATTCACACTCAAGATAATTCTGAAGGTGAGACTACATTAAGATATTCGGTAAATTATTCTACAAGAAATATTCACACATTCAAAGCAGCGGCGACTCAATGTGTACAGTGAGATACAGAATGTGTAGATGAAGATAAACTTTCAAGTATTATAGAGACATTATCATCTGAACTAAAACTTCCATTAGCATGAAGTTATGATGAAAACGGAAATTTCCATGATGGTTTATGAGTATACTGGACATCTATATCCAAAAATGGAAATACAGCATGAGTTTTTGATATAAATGCATATTTATGAGAAAGCGAAAATAATACATTATTCCATAAAGCACAAGGTCACAATATTAGATGTTTTCAAAATATAGAACCATATGAAGCACCAGTAGAGATGGAAGATCAAGAACGAGAACAAGGAACAGAAGTATGAGACAGAGAGAATATAATAGAAGTATGAAGTGAAGAAAATACAATAGAAGAAAATACAATAGAAGAAAATATTCAAAACGATGAAAATCAATGATTACACGATAATGACATATACGCAACATGACAACAAGAAGATAATGTATATACAACATGACAACAAGAAGATAATGTGTATACAACATGACAACAAGAAGATAATGTGTATACAACATGAGTTCAAATGTATACTATTACATGGAAGAATGAAGATGGTAGTACAAGAGATACAACAACAGTAGCATATGGACAAATGCCAACACATGTCGATCCAATTCAATCAGCAGATGCACATTATTCTTATGAATTTGCGTGATGGGAGCCTGAATTAAAAGCAGTAGAATGAGATGCTGAATATAAAGCAAAATACATATACATACCAATAGAGTATACAATCACATGGAAGAATGAAGATGGTACAATAATTGATACTACTAAAGTAGAATACGGACAGATACCAACACACAAAAATCCAATTCAACCAGCAGATGAAAAATATTCATATAAATTTATATGATGGGAACCAAAACCCAGTGAAGTGAAATGAAATACAGAATATAGAGCAAAGTATGAATATATAGTAAATAAATTTACTATAACGCGGGAAAATGAAGATTGAACAATAATCGATACTACAGAAGTACCATACGGAGAAATACCAACACATGAAGATCCAATTCAACCAGCAGATGAAAAATATTCATATGAATTTGCATGATGGGATTCAGAGATTACTGAAGTAACATGACCAGCAGAATACAGAGCAACATATAAATACATAACAAATAAATATACAGTTACACGGAAAAATGAAGATTGAACGATATTAGAAACTCAAGAGGTAGAATATGGAACTACCCCAATATACAGTG
Organism: uncultured bacterium; assembly: GCA_946408385.1. Lineage (GTDB taxonomy): Bacteria > Patescibacteriota > Gracilibacteria > Absconditabacterales > Absconditicoccaceae > UBA3291. The sequence continues at coordinate 133,008 of CAMJSB010000002.1, forward strand.
GAACTACTCCAACTAAAGAATCCACAAAAGAATTGGAATATAAATTTGTATGATGGGAACCCGTAATTGAAGAGATAAAGTGAGATACAGTTTATACAGCTAAGTACATTGAAACACCTATAATCCAAAGTGAAGAATCTAAAGACTGAGAAGCAGAAACAGATTCCATAGAACAAGATTCAGAAAATGATAAGCAAGATGCACAAGAGATTATATCAGAACTGCAAAATAATGAAAATATACAATCCTGAACACATTGAAATGAGAATGAATGATCTTTTGGATGAAGTAGTAGCACAAATGAAGATATTACAACCAATACATCGGAATGAAAGAATGGTATACAAGAATGAAAAAAATCTGAAGAGGATCAATGATTGTTTTGATGATTATGGAAAACTCTAAAATCCTTCTTCTTAGCAGATGAAGATGGATATCTAAGATGATCCGAGACGATTGATAATATAGTTGTAAATGTGGAAGCAGAGAAATGAACATTCCCAAATTGAACAGAAGTAATTATAAAATGAGTTTCACAAGATAGATTAGAGTCTATTCAAACTTCATTAGTAGAAGATGAAAATAATAACGTTACAGAAAATGCTCAAATAGTAGCATTTGATATATCGTTTGTATATTCATGAGAAGAGATACAGCCAGAGAAAGAAGTATCAATAAAATTTAACTATAAAGAAAATTCAGATTTTCAATGAGCATCAGAGAAAGAATTAAGTGTATATCATATTGATGATGAAACTGATGAATGAACAGAAATTCAACTAGCCAATAAAGATGGAGATGAAATAGAGATATTAGCAACAGATTTTTCTATTTATGTTTTAACACTTTCTGATAGTAATAGTATAAAATTAACATTGAATCCAGGAAATTGAACACTTATAACGTGAAGTAATATAGTGGTTGATGAACAATGAATTTGAACGATAACATCAGTAGATGGAAATGTAACTTTACCAGAAGCTATACGAGAAAATCATGTATTTGTATGATGGTATACATCACAAACTTCATCATTACAAAGTTTTGCATGAAATGAATGAGATGAATATCATGTAAATAATGATATTACTTTATATGCCAAATGGTGTAACGATTGATATACAATAAATACAGATAAAACATCATGTATATTGGAGTGAAATCTGAAAACTATTTTAGATCAAAATCCAAATTTTACATGGTGAGAAAAAGAAATTCCTATGCCATTGTGATGGACAAATGAGGAAGACCCAATATCTATTGTGATGATGGATCGTAATCTTTGAGCCACAACACATGGTACAGAATCAAATGCATGGTGATATTACTATCAATGGTGAAATAACTATTGATTTACTCAGAATCCTCCTACTATTCTTAGAAATATTGCCAATATAAATTTGTCTTTATATGCACCATCAACGTATTATAGTTGAACTTATATTATATGAAAAGTGAATAATACAACTTTCCCAAATTGGGCTACAACAGATAATTATAATATATGGTGATATTATTCAGGTACAAATGAAGCTAAGCAATGACCATGTCCAACCAATTGGCATGTCCCTACAATTGAAGAATGGAGAATGGTAGTAGAATATTGGTCATGAAATAATGGATGAATGAATGTGTCTAATTTTAGAGCAGAATTGGCTCTTCCATTAGCTTGATGAATTACTCGTTCAACTGCCACTCTTGAATCTGGTAATATTGCTTGATTGTATAGAACAGTAACGCCGGATACATCAAAAAGTTTTGCTTATGATTTCATAGTTAAGAATGATTTTTATGATGTAAATTATAGTGAAAATCTTGTAAACTGACGTCAAGTGCGTTGTTTCAAGAATGAAGATGCTATAGTTCGTAGGTATACAGTAACGTATAATGATGGAATAGATAATAGAGAAATATTTGAAGATCAGATTTTCTCAGGGTTATCAAGATGAGATGATTTTCCTCAATTTAGTTGACAAATTCCATGACGAACAGGTAATGATTGAACTTATCATGAATTTCTATGATGGTTCTTAGAATGAACTGAAATAGCTTTTGACGTGTCAGGTGCAAAAGTAATCGAAAATGTTTCATTATATGCTATGTGGACATGATGTCCAGATGGTGAAGAACCAAATGCTCTAGGTTTTTGTGTGCCAACAGCAGAGGAACAAAGAAATAGGCAGATAGTCCAAGATTTGGAGTTATATCTCTTGGCAAGTGATCAAAATAAAATACATTATACGATAATGGATCGTAATATGTGAGCTACAGAAGTATTTAATAAATATTATGATGCTCCAAATCCTGCATCTTTGGGATATTTATATCAATGGTGAAATAATTACTGATTCCCAGCTCAATGAAATTTAGCGCAACAATGAGTTTTTATCAGAACTTCACAAGTACCAAAAAATATATGGAGTGTGTGAGTTCCATCAAATTATGCTAGTGGAACTTATTATTCAAATGCAGGTAGTCATGCATCATGGATGGGAAGCCCAAGTAAAACAGATTGAATTTGGTGATGAACGTGAGATACAAGGAATGCTAATTGATGAAATACAACATTAGAAGCTAGACAGTGACCATGTCCAGTATGATATCATGTGCCAAGTACATTGGAATGGACGACCATTTTTACGGATTGGAGTTGATCAAATATATGAGTATCTCATGCTAAGATGCAAAATAAAATAGAAGCTATTTATAAATTTTCAGAAGATTTATTACTTCCACCTGCATGAAGAAGAGGGCCTTCCTGAGCTTTAGATTATATATCAGCTTTAAGTTATTGGTCATCAAGTCCAGCAACATCAGATGCTGTTAGAGCTGATTGACTTTATGCAAAACCAGATGATAAGATAGAAATACCAAATGCTGACTGACGTTCCAGAGCTAGATCCGTCCGCTGTGTAAAAAATGTAGTAAATACAAGTGCAACATCTATTGCAGCTGATGATATACATTTGGATGGATGATGAAATGCTGTAATTTCAATTGATAATTGAGTGATATCAACACTCTGAACTCCTACAAGAGTAGATTCTACATTCAATGGATGGTATACTACATCAGATTTTTCTTGAAGTCCATTGTTTACATGAGATACAGTATCAGCGTGAAGTAGCTTGTATGCAAAGTTTACATGTAATCAGTCATGATATGTATGGAATGGAACCATATGTGAAGATTGAGTAAGACTGATCTTTGATAGTATGGGATGAACAGAGGTATCTTCACAATTAATAAAATCCGGAACTACATGAGTTAGACCAGCAGAGCCGACTAAGACTTGATATGTATTTAGTGGTTGGTATTTAACATGAGAAACAGAAAATGAATTTAACTTCACATGAACTATAATTACAGAATCAACGATACTATATGCTCATTGGAATACATGACAATATGAAGTTAGTATAGTATCAAATAATGAAGATTATGGAACAGTGGATAGCGGTTCAATAATAGCAGACTTTTGAACGCCAATTTCTACAAATGAAAATGAATTAACAATCTGATTTACAACTGTGATAGCCACGCCAGCGATAAGTGGTGAACAATATAGCTATACATTTACTGGTTGGACATTTGAAAATTGTGGATCCGAATGATCTGAATCTGTCACTACAAATTGTGAGATTACAGCAAATTTTGATAGAATATCAAATGGATATACTGTAACGTGGAATAATAGTGACGGAACTGCATTAGAAATAGATTTAAATGTTCCATATGGAACGATGCCAAGTTATGATTGAGAAACTCCAACAAGTGGATGAAATATTCAGTACAGTTATACTTTTGCATGATGGAGTCCTGCGACATGAGTAGTTCAATGAGATGTAACATATACGGCTACATATACTCAGAGTGTAAATACATATACAGTGTTAATTCAATCAAGCAATATAAATTCAGGAACTGTGACAACATGATATATAACGGTTCCATATGGAACAAATATTTCTAAATCTGGAAATATATTAGAAATTTGAAGTGAAACAAGTACAGCTAATCCAAATCCACAAACATGGCAATATGATTTTGCCTTTGTAGATTGGACAGATACGTGTGGAACAACGGTAACGACATGATGTACAGTCACTGCAAATTTCCAAAGCATATTAAGAACATATACATTAGACTTGATAATTGGTACGTGAATAGAAACTATATATTATAAAGTAAATGGAGCAGATTGATTTATAAATACGTGAATAACTACTTCGTTGAGTGGAATAAAAGCTGGATCTACAATTTATGCATATGCAGAAGCTAAGGATGGATATACATACGTAGATATAAGTGAAGCTCATCCATGGAGTGTGATGGTTACATGAAATAATGTATTCTCACCTGTAGCCACGGCAAATACTAATACACAGTATATAGTATATCATTATGTAAAGATTGCAGGACAGAGTGGATATGAATTATCCAAGACAGATACAGGAGTTGGAGTAACGGATGAAATTTTAATATTATCTTGATTAACTAAAGAATTCTTATGTGCACATTACGGAATGTGAAGTTTGACATGAACAGAATCATGACCATGAGAAGCAGTAATAGAAACAAGAATTAGATGAGATGGATCTACAAAGATATATTTATACTATATCAGAAATAAACGAACAGTAAGATTAACATGAGATGCACATGTCGAGAGCTTAGAATGAGATGGAGCAGTGCGAGAATGTGGAAGTGAGGTACCAGTAAGTGCAACACCAAAAACATGATACCATTTCGTAAGATGGGATAAAGAAGAAAAAGAAGAGAAAGAAGACAATACATCTTGAGAATAGATAGGAAAAACTTATTAAAATTAAAAATAAAATCTCTTGAAATTTTTACATAAATGGACAATACTAGACACTGTATTTAGCAGTGTCTATTTCGTTTGATGAAAAAGAAGACAATAGTTATGGCTTGAGGCGGAACGTGATGACATGTTTTTCCTATTAAATCATTAATCGAAACTATAATTTCAGATCCAAAATATTTGGATCAAGTTAAAGAAATAATTCGATTCTGATCCAAAAATTCACTTGAGCAAGAAACTGCAAACAAATTTTGAGATAACGTCAGATTTATTTCTATTTTATCATGAAAATGGCGTAGAGAAACTCCCCTAAAATCACGCCTAAAAAATATCAGAGATTTATTCCTATTCGTAGCGGGATTTATCCAATCTACATTCTATCTACGAAAATCCAAAGCTGATGTAGTTTTCTGTAAATGATGATATGTGGCTTTGCCTGTAGTTTTCGCTGCAAAATTTCTTCGTAAACCAATTTTTGTTCATGAATCAGATACTCGTCCATGACTGGTAAATAGAATCTGAAATAAAATCTCCAAAAAATCATTCTGTGGTTTTGATAATGTTTTTCCATGAGCTATCGTAGTCGGACAAATCCTCTCTGATGAAATAGTTCCAACATGAGATTCAAATCCAGAATTATCCAATTCTCTAAAATCTGAAAAAAAAGATGGAAAACCTTCCATTCTCGTAATGTGATGATCTCAAGGTTCCAAAAAACTTTACGAGTGTTTAGCTGATTTACTCAAAAAAAACGAAATTTTACGTGAGTCGTTCCATTATCACATAATTCTTTGAAAGTTAAACGAAGACTTGAAGCAGATTTTCTCAGAATTTTCATGTGTTACGACATACGATTTTCTTTCACAATCTGATATGTGAATTTTATACCAACACTGCGATATTTCACTCACTCGTGGATGAACGACTTCACTTGCAGAGCAAAAATTATTTAATCTGAAAAGTATCATAGTTCCGATACCTCGAACACACGACCAAAAACTCAATGCTGAATGGTATGTAAAAAATTTTAACGACATTATGGTGGAACAATCCAAAGAGACTACATCCGAAGATTTACTCAATGCTCTCGTTTCACTCAAAGACTATCACAAGCCAGGAATCTCGACAGATATCCATGCAGAAATTTGAAAAGCTAAACATACGATTTTAGACTATTTACTCAAATAATTTTTATTTTCATATTTTCATTTCAAAATGAAAAGTTTTCGCATAGTCGTAGCCCTACGATTGGCTATTTTTCCATTAATTTTTAATTTGAGTATTGCTCAGGAACTAGAGGTGAACATCAATGAATCATCATTCTGAACGAGTAATAACGAGGTTTGTCCAGCTCAGCTGGATGAAAATCCAGAAAATATAACACAAATGGATTCTTACGTCGCTGACGCTTCTCAGAATTACAATTTTTTATCATCCTGAACCGAAGACTTGCCCCACCTAGCGGGGTGAAAAGGATCTTATGTGCAAATTGATGATTTTAGCACACAAGATTCTTCGCTAAACGCTCAGAATGACAAAGATATACAGAAAAATAAAATGATTGTTCCCCTTTATGAAAGGTGATACCACGATTTCATTGAGGAGGGGATTTTTAATGATGACGAAGAAGTAAAAATCCTCAGTCCTCAGCAAGCTGAGCAAGCTTTGGATTTACCCCGCTTAGCGGGGCAGGTCTCCTTTCAAAAAGGAGTACAGGAAGGTGATATACCTATGGATTTCTCGGCTATGTCTCGAAATGACAACGAAAGCACACAAGATCCTTCGCTAAACGCTCAGAATAAGAAATCTCCGTTGAAAACAGAATTACAAGAAAATTTAGACTTACCAAATCTAATTATCTCCGAAGTTTACCGGCTTTGAACAACTGAACGAATTGAAATTACAAACATTTCCGATGAAGATTTTTCATGAAAATTGAGTCTTTCGTGAGCTAAATCTTCACTATATACCAAAAATCTAAATATTCCATCATATGCTTCAATAATTCTAGCAGATAAAACAGAAATCTGACTAATAAATGATGAAAATTTAGCCGTAAATAATGCATGATTCAATATTGCAGATTCTGATGAAATTTCAGTCAGTCTTATCTACTCTTGAAATGAAATAGATGCTTTTAGTGTAGATAAATCAGTCGTTAGCAATAATCAAATTCCAACAAGTAAACCACGTCCAACTTTCCAAAAAATTTACGATAATTGACGAGAAATACAGATTACTACAGAGGCAGATTCTCACAATATTACATGAAGTTTTATAGCAAATCCATGAAAAATAATCATAAAAAACTGAAATCCATGGATATGAAATTGACCAACAGACTACCCTTATGATTCAGAAAATCCTTGAACATGAGAACAAATTTGAAGTTGAAACAATTCTTGAATTTGAGATGAAACATGAACTTGAAACATAACATGAGAAAATTCAGATTTTAGTCTAATTCTTTCTGAAGTTTTTTACGATGACGACGATGAATGGATAGAAATATTCAATATTTGAAATGGAGATTTTTTCTGAGATTTAACTATTTCATGAAATATATTTTCAGACAATACAAACTATATTTACCAAAATATTCAGATTCCAGCTCATGATTTTCTAATTATCGCCGACTCAAATGAAATGTTTGATTTTTCTTCTACACACGATTGAAATGTGAATATTTTACTTAATGACTGAAACTATCCTCAGTTTTCCATTTCAGACACGGATGAAATTCAGATTTCTTTATTTTTTTCATGACAAAAGATTGATTCATTTTTTGCACACCAATATCGAGTAAATAAGAGAGATGATTATGGAGTGTCGTTCCATAAGATTTTAACACAAAATTGACCAATTATCACGTGGTCTGCATCAAATGAAGATGTAAATCTTTCCGATGACACGTATAATTATGCCAATCCATGAGTCTTATATACATATGCAGATGAAATAATTGATTATGGAATATCGCCAGAAGATTCTCTACAGGAAGATGATTCTTCTATAGCTGATTGCTCAAATGCGAGAAAAGATATTATGACAATCAGTGAAGTTTTTTGGTGATGAAGCAGGTATGACCCATTTGTAGAATTTTCCATTCATGAAGATATCATGTATGATTACGATTCTTTACTACTTTCATGAAGTCTACTTGTACAGCCAATAACTATAGACTTGGATAGGGAAACTGAAAGTTATGATAGAGAAAAATTACAGAAAAATACAAAGCTGATTTTGACAACAAAAGTTTGAGACCTAACAGAAGCTGGACTGATAACCATTGTATATCACCCAGATTTAGAATTTAATTATTTTAGTTGAGAACTGGAATTATATGGTATAGATGGACAAAGTAGACAAGTTTTGGACATCATAAAAATTACAACTTGATCATTAGAAAAATCAAATTATCACGAAGGTTACGTTCATTCATGTGGAGATAATATGGACAACATAGATAATTTTTCGCCAGGATTCGATGAATCAGCTTTAAAGTATTTTTCTACTACTTCACAATATAACGAAAAGATAGTTGAGAAGGTAAAATATGTGTGATGATGAGGTGGATGCTCCTGTCCAAGTAAAGATGAACTTTGTTGAACTATTTCATGAAATGTTGTCCAAACAGGAGATATAATTTGAACATGAAGTACACAAGATTCTTCATTACATTCAGAATGACAGAGTTGAAGTATAGTGGATTCTTCGGAGCAAGCTCCTCAGAATGACGGAAAGCAAATAAAAATAGTTTCATTAGAACCAAAAAGTCCTGAATCTATTACTTTACAATCATTCCTCACATATGATATTGATTTCAAAAATCATAACTATTACCTAAAAACCTCTACAGCCACAACAAAGAAATACATAGACGGAATTCTATACTCAAATACAATCGATACATTCACCAAAAATTTCTGATTTGTGGATGCATGAGCATGTGTTTATCTCTATTCATGAGATTCAAAATTAGATTCATACTGCTATTCCTCACAGAAAACAGAAAAGGAAACAAAAGAAGAAAAATCAGATAATTTTAATCCATCCGATTATCAGCTTTCTATTACACATATTGACTACGATCCAGAGTGAAGTGATGCATGAAATGAAACTATCACCATTAAATCAAATTCTTCCAAATCACTTGACCTTTCCAAAATTAAAATGAAAGTGAATGCGACGAATAAAAAAGTGACATGAATTCTCGAGCCATATTCCACACTCACTCTAAAATGATCGTTCTGATTTCCAAATTCCACAAAAGATAATTCAGACGTTGTTGTAATTCTATTCTATGATAATCATATTTTCTCGACTTATACATATAATCCAAATAAGCCAAAAGTAGAAATTCCACAGTGAGCTGTGAAAGTCTATTCAGTCATTGATGGAGATACTTTCCGTTATCGTAAAGAAGACTGAAGTTTACAATCTGTTCGTTTACTCTGAGTAGATGCACCTGAATCAAATACAGCTCGTTATCGCACGACAGAATGTTTCTGAAAAGAAGCTAAGAATTATTTAACTAACCTACTCAAAAATCAGTATGTAACCATCGAATTTGATCAAAATTCAGCATCTTCAGATGCTTATGGTAGAATGCTTGCCTATGTTTATCTAGATTGAAAACTCGTAAACGAAACATTAATCGCAGAATGATATGCCAAAGAATATACATACAAAACAGCATATTCACAGCAATCAGCTTTCAAACAAGCTGAAGAAAACGCCAAAAGGAGTGAAAAATGACTTCGATCTTCAGCAATTTGTGGAAAATCTATCGAAGAAGAACCTGAAGCTTGGGGAATCGATTACGAGAAACTTTCTATCAAAATATCCAGTGTGATTTATGATCCAGACGGTACAGATTCATGAAATGAAATTGTCCAACTCAATGTCGACAACTCTCAAATTTCTACAGTTAGTTCCATTGATTTTTCTGATAATTTTAGTCTGACTATCTTTCCACGAAGTGAATATGCTACATGAACTACAAAGACCAAAAAGCTAACAGAAATGGGAAATTTTGACCTTTCTTCATCTTCAAATATTACTCTAAAATGAAATTTCTGACTGCCAAATAATCGTGCAACATGTGTAAGTTTAAATCAATGAAGCTATACTTTCGGCACACGATGCTACAATCCAAATGGCTCACTTTCAGAGGAAGAACTAGTACTTTCATGACAAGTTTCATCTTCACTTCCAAATGTAAAAATACAGTCAATAATTCCAAATCCATCATGAAAAGATAGCTGAAAAGAAGAAATTTCACTACTATGGACACCATCACAAGATTTTCCAGAATCTCTAAATTTGCTGGATTTAAGTCCAGATTTTTCTCTACTTATAAATTGAAAAACCAAAAAGAAATTAGTCTGAAGTCTAGTTCCAAACCAAAAAATCACAATTAAATGATCGTTCAGTTTCCCAAATTCTGCATCATGTGTTTCGTTACTCTATAAGTGAGAAGAGTTGGATAAATTTTGTTACTGAAAAGCATCCGATGGTGTAAAATTCAACTCAAACAATACTTCAATTCGTGAAATTCCAGCAGAAGAATTAGCAATAGTCAAAAAAATCACACTCGTTAGACAATGAGATAAACTCTGTATTTCATACAATAAAACTAAATTTTCATGTAAAAGTATTCCAAATTCAACTACAGAGAAAAATAAAAAACTACTTTCAATGCAAAATTCATATATAGCAGAAATTCAAAAATATTTGAAAAATAATTATTCAATGCTTTACTATAACTCAGAATTAAAAGAATATTTTGATTTATACACTACTGCGAAAAAGACTATAAAATCATGAAATTATCAGTTTGAACGAAATTGAAAAATAATAGCAGTTAACGATATTATTACTCTATTTTCAGACAAGTATGAAATGGATTCAAAGGAATACTTTATTTCAAAAATTCAGTCATTAATGCCTGAAAATATAAGTTTAGCTTTACTTCAATTTCAAGATAAATACAATAATTCGTTAGTTGAAAAGTCTGATTTAGATTTCCTATCTCTCAATCAATAGTATGAAAAAAATTCACATTTCTATGATAAATCTCTGATGTAACAAAAATTTAGTAGATAGTCAGCTATTTTTGTGAAAACTTTTGGGTGAAAATGGAGATAAAATCGAATATTATTCCGATCCTTACGAAAAAAACGTTGAAATTGTTATTCTCAATACATGTAGTTTCATTTCTTCTGGTCGTGAGGAAATGTTTCAAACAGTAGAAAAACTACTTTCAAAAAAGAAAAAAGTCTGCATTATTTGATGTGGTGTTCAATATTTTGAAAAGCTGTTGAAATCATCCAGAACGACCCAGAGCATAGCGAATGGGGAAGTGAAGGATCCAGGCAATACACCTATGGATTCTTCGGCTAATGCCTCAGAATGACAACTAAAACAGGAGCTTCAAAGATGGGAGAAAATGCTCAAAAATGAAGATATTTCTTATCTTTCACGAAATGATTTAACCCTCGCAAATTTGCAAAATCTCACGAAACGTAGTCAGACTTTCGATGATTTTTGTCGATATTCTGCTCCTAGATTGCTTACAAATTACGAGAATCGCTATGAATACCTCAAAATCGCAGAATGATGTAATAATTCCTGCGCGTTTTGTATAATTCCACAAATTAGGTGAAAACTAACTTCCCTACCAATTAAATCTGTTCTCGTAGAGGCAGAAAATCTACTCAAGCAATGAATAGAAGAATTGATTATAGTTGCGCAAGATACAATGAGATATGGGACAGATTTTTCATCAAAATCCCAATTATTACCATTACTTCATGAATTAGACAAACTTCCATACGATTTCAAATATCGCATTTTGTATTTATATCCAGATATTCTGACTCTGAAACAGCTGGAAGAATTCGCTAGTTTAAAGAAATTTATACCATATTTTGATATTCCATTGCAGCATATTTCTCCAAAATTACTCAAATCAATGGGGCGTTTTTATGATGATAAAATGATTCACATATTACTGAAATGAATTCGTAAACTATTTCCAAATTCATTTATTCGTACAAATATTATAGTTTGATTTCCATGAGAAACAGATGAAGATATGGAGCTTCTTCAATCATTTCTCGATGAAGATTATTTTGATAATATAGCACTTTTTGAGTATCACGATGAACCATTGGCAAAATCTTCAGTATTCGAAAATAAGGTTCCTGACAACATTATTCAATCTCGCTTTAAAATAATTCGCTGACAGGTAGATAAACTTTTGAAGGCTCGTGAAAAGAAAAGAAAATGAAAAAATCAGATTGGATTTGTAGAGTGAATTAAAGAGAAAAAAGGTCAGATTTTTCTTTCTATTCGTCCAGAGATTAATTGTCCAGAAATAGATCCAGTGGATGAAGTGAAACTGGAAAATGTAATTCAGTGTTTTGATGGGGAGGAGATTGAGATTGGCTCTAGGATTGAGTATGTTTGTTAGTATGTCATTCAGAGGGAGTGAAACGACCGAAGAATCCAGAAAGCTTTACGTTTCCTGGATCCTTCACTATGTTCAGGATGACAAGTTTGACGCAGACAACCCCTCAGTCCTTCGGACAGCTCCCCTTACAGGGAGCAAAATTACCTCTCTGTGAGGAGAGGGGGACCGCTCGCGGTGGAAAGGTTGCCTAAAATAAAAAAAGTCCCACATTTGTGGGGCTTTTGTAATATTCAACAACCTTATTTTTCTAGGGCATCAAGCTCTTTTTTAGTAGAAGCGATGTCTTTATCAATCTTTTTAATCATATCATCTCTTCCTTTAGCTTTAAATTTCTTTTTGAAATCTTCAAGCTTAGCGATATTTGCTTTAAGTCATTGAATCTTTTCAGTTTTGTGAGCTTCTTCATATTCCATTTTTTGAAGTTCAGCCTCATATTCATCAAAATTAATTCAATTTGGTAGACTTTTTTGTTTTTCCTCAGGTTCTGGCATAGATTCTAGTCAGAATCTTCTATCTATTAAATTATTGAAATAATTCTGAAGATGAGCTCGATCTCCTAATCCCATAAAAGGACCTTCGAATTCGGGTTGACGATAACTTTTTCTGAAGTTGTTGAACTCCTGAGGATTATCAAATTCTTTTTCAAATTCTTCCTCTTTTCAGTTGTTGTTTCTGTAAACATAGACTTTTCATTTGAACATTTTTATATTGGTTAGGAAATAAAAGTAGCACCATTTTGGTGACAGTGCTATTATAGACGAAAATTTTTAAAATGCAAGTTTTTTTGAAGATTTTTTTTGTGTGTGTTTTTGTGTCATTCAGAGGCTCATTTATGAGACAAAGAATTCATTTGTTTTACATTTTTTTTCTGGATTCTTCACTACGTTCAGAATGACAAGCGTGATGTTATCTGGATTTTTCGACTGAAGCTAAGAATGATATAAAAAATAATTTTAAGCAATGAAAAGTTGTTCAAGTGAAATTCGGTCAAGCTCCTCCAACCTTTTGTTGCTTAAATTCTCAGGGATAACGAAACTATCTCATTTCTTGCTAATCATCTTGGAGATCTTTCATAAAGTTTTCCTACTGTATGGAGAAAATAAATCTAAAAATCTGATCAATTCATCAAATGAAATATTTGGAACCTTGTTTTTCTTTACAAGTCAGATTAAACAACTTTTTACTTTTGGAGCAGGAGAAAATGCTTTTTGGGGAACGGTTTTAAGATATTGGACTTCATACGCATAATTCAAAATCCAATACAGATATGATTTTTTGTCAGCATCGAAGCGGAGTTTCTGTCAAACTTCATCCTGAACCATAAAAAGTCAGCCTGCAAACTCCCCTTTCCCATCTCAGAAAAACATTCTGAGAATTGGAGAAGTGATATAATATGGCAAATTTCACACGACAAAAGTCTGATTTTTCTTTCATTCAAACTGCCCTAAATCTCACTGGAGCACATCTCACCAAATAATTTTTGCAGTTCAACTCTCCTTTTGAGCCACCACTTCTTCCAAGATTTTCTTCAAAGTTTCATCCTTTTCAAAAAGAACAAAGTCTGGAGAAATATTCAGAATTAGCTTAGTTATAGATCATTTTCATGGTCAGATTTCGATTAGGGTTTTACAATTATTTCTATCATAAAAATCCAGTGCTTTATTGGCAATTCGGTGTCTGATAGTCGAATCAGTGAGAAAGTTTTGTCAGAGATATGTAGACATGATATTTGAAATTTAAACACTGTCAGTATAGGGAATTTTGGAAAGTTTGCAATAGTCTCTCGTTCAGAGGGAGTTCGCCACGCACCGCTTGGCGGTGTAAACTAGCGGGGTAAACGACCGAAGAATCCAGAAAACTTATTTGTTTATCCTGGATTCTTCACTGCGTTCAGAATGACACGGTAATACCCGCAGATTTTTCGCTATCGCTCAGAATGACTTATTTAGAATGATCTGAAAATATCTGCTCTATTTTTGAGGTCTTCGTCTTCTGTCTTTTGTCACTCTGAGGAGAGTAATGACGAAGAGTCTTGTGGGCTTGATTCATTCGCTTCTCACCTAAGATCCTTCGCCAAGGCTCAGGATGACATATTATTATCTATGGATTCTTCGTTATGCTCAGGATGATGAGGTTCTATGAGTGTGTCATTCAGAGGGAGTGAAGCGGCCGAAGAATCCACTGACTGTCATGCTTTCCTGGATTCTTCACCTTCGGTTCAGAATGACGGAGAAATTAATGAATAGTCATAATCTACTTGCTTCAAAATCCAGTATTTCATTGGAGTTCAGAGAGTTTGATGTAGTAAGTAATCTCGTTGAATTGTAATATTTCTTTTTCATTTTAAGAGTTCGTTTACTTCGCTAACTTTTTTTCACAAAATAGATGAAAAAGCTTTTTGAGTAAGTCATTTTTCCTTGATGAGAACTTGTAATTCTATTCATGGATGCTGTAGCATGTTGTCCATTTTGTTGTCTAAAAGTTCACTACTTTAGTGAAATTCACTTATTCGATGAAACAGTGAATTTTTCTAAGTATAATCCAAAAAAAAATAAATGCAAATTTTTTCACACTTTCTGTGAAATAGTGAATTTTTAAAAATAGGTATCATTTTTTCACTGAAATAGTGAAATTCACTATTGTTGTGAATTTTTTATATAAAATGGAAAGATATTGTAGTTGGGGAGTCTGATTTTTTTAATTTTTTTGGTGTCAAAAAGTGGGGTATGACATAATATTATATATATAGCATTTTTTTATGAAATTTTTTGGAATATTTTTTGGTTTTTCAGATGGAGCTCGCCCCAGATAGTGGGGTAAATGACCGAAGAATCCAGAAAAACTTATTTATTTATCCTGGATTTTTCGCTGACGCTCAAAGTGACAAGCGTGGTGTTTTTTTTGAATCTTTCGCTACGCTCAGAATGACGGTAATAAACTTAAGATTCTTCGTTACGCTCAGAATAACAAAGGAATATCAAAAAAATAAACCAACAAAAAGTCAAGCTAAACTAAAAAACAAGAAAATATAATTCAAGACAGAGAAAACTCATCAAAAATGGTACAGAATTGTATGAATTTTGTCTAATTTTGTCACAAATTTGGAAGTCTGTCGTAATCTCAACTGTAAGGGTCGTTCTCTGTCTATAAAGTATTGGAACATGCTTGCAGATGCCCAAATTCATTATCCCTGTTTGGTGAGGATGGGGGATCATCGACATGCGAGATATTCGCGAATCTTGGATGATCTTGACAACAGTGAGGCAACATTTTATCTTTTATTCCCTTTAATTAGGGCAAAAAGTTGTATAGATGTCCACCTTAGTCAAAATCTCTTGCATTTGTGTCTAATATTTTTATACTGAGAATTAGTTTACTGTGTGGAGACACAGAAACCCAACCCTGTTTGGTAATTTATTTGTGACTTTTTATTTTTATTCAACAAAACAACATGAACATTAAAAAATTGTTCGCAATCTTGGCTGGAGTGTCAATGCTTGCACAGACAGTTGTTCCTGCTGGAGTTTCTGCTGCTACTTACAGCGAAGAACTTCAAGAGGCTTACGACTGGGCTTATTCAAAAGGAGTTACAACAATGTCTCCTATCGATAACGCCAACATGTATGGTGCTATCACAAGAGCCGAAATGGCTAAAATGTTATCTGTATACGCTAAAGAAGTTTTAGGTAAGACACCTGACACATCTAAGGCTTGTACATTCTCAGACATCGATTCAGTTAAAGGAGATCTTCACGATTTCATTATTGAATCTTGTCAATTAGGTATCATGGGTCAAGGAATCACTGCATTCAGACCATATGCTACAATTACAAGAGCTGAATTCGGTACAGCTTTATCTAGAGTTTTATATGGTGATGTAAATAACGGAGGAACTCCTTTCTACGCTAAACACCTTGATGCTCTTAAAGCTGACGGAATTATGACTCAAATCGATAATCCTGAAAACAGAGATGAAATTAGAGGATACGTAATGCTTATGCTTATGAGATCTGAAAAAACATCTGGAATCGATTGTGATGATCCTGTTGTAAAATTAGCATGTTCTATGGAAACAGATGAATGTCCTGCTGCATGTAAAGAAGGAGCTAAAGAAACAGATGAAGATGGAAACGTTGTTAAATCTGGAAGTTTGTCAGTTTCTTCAAGTGCTGCTGATGATAGAAAGGTAGTTGTAGCTAGCGATGGTTTCGCAGTTTCTGATCTTGATACATTAACATTCAAGACTTCAGAAGAAGTTACACTTCAAAAAGTAGTTCTTGAAAAGTATGGATATTCAACATCTTCAGATTTAATATCTAATGTATGGTTAGAAGATGAAGATGGAAAAGAGGTATCTAACAAAGCTAAACCAAACACAAAATGATTGGTTAACTTAACTATTAAAAAAGACTATAAATCTATAGATGGAACTTTCAATGCAACTATAGTAGTTGAAACAAATAGTTGAGCTAAAGTTGGAGGAACTCTTGGATTCAAAGTTACTGATGTAAGTTCATCAGCTAAAGATGTTGATTTGGGAAATTATAAAGCTTATACATATGATGTAGTTGCTTATGATGGAACTGAAGCAAAAGTTACAGCTAAAGGATGATCTAAAGACTACAATTATGAAGGAAAAGCTGTTGAAATTTCTAAATTCAAGATTAAAGCTCCAGACGATTCAGCTATAAAAGTTGCTGGATTCACATTAACAAATTCTGGAAGTCTTGATATTTATGACAACATAGATGCTGAAGATGTAGAAGTTTCTATTGATGGAAAAGTTGTTAAAGCTAATATAAGTATCAATAAGTCTGAGGAAATGAGTGTTTCTCTTAAAGAAGAGTTAGAGATAGCTGCAAAGGCTCAGGTTGAGATAATTGTTTCAGCTTCATTTAATGATGACTTTGAAGATTATGGAACTTCAATTATGCTTAAGATAGAGAAACCATCTGACTTATCTGCTACAGATAAAAACAATGCTAGAATTACTGTAAATACAGAATCTGCTAAATGGGTAGAATATGTGATTAATGGAGGTAAGGTTAGAATTACTACTACTAAGCTAGGAAATGTAGATGCTTCTATCAATTCAACAGATATCCTTATAGCTTCTGGATACATTACTGTAGGAGAAGATCTTGAAAAAGGAAAACTTATAGTAACTGTAACATGAAGCGGAGAGGCTCTTGAAGCTATGAAATTAGAAATAGCTGGAGATGAATATGATGGAGAAACAAAGGATAATGGAAAAACATGGACTTTCGATAATATAGAAATTAGTGAATCTGGAAAAATTAGATTATATGTAGATATTCTTGATAAACCAGAATATGAAAATGCTACACTTCAATTCTCAATTGAAGGATGGGATAGTTTCAAATACACAAATGGAGATAAAAACTCTAAAGTTGATGTATCTGGATCATTAACAATCTCTAAACTTAACCTTAATCCTGCTGAAGGAACTTTGGTTAATAAATTATCTTCAAGTGATGATGTAGAATTCAATAATAATGAATTAAATACTGAAGTTGTATTTGATGGAACTTATAAAGCTGACAAACAAGATATCAATCTTAATTCATTCACTATAAGCACAACTGCTTATACTGGAGTTTCAAAGATTAAATTCTACTTATATGTAGATGATATGAATAGTTCAGTTGCTGATGTTACAATTACAAAAGATTCTCTTAGCGGAGCAGATTCATTTAACGATGTTCTAGTTGAGGCTGGAAAAGAAGTTAAAGTAAAAGTTGAGGCTGAAATCGATGCTAAAGAAGCAACTGCTCCATTCAAAGTTGGTAAATTCAATGTTGTACTAGATGGAGAAGATGAAAATGATAATGTTGCTGGACATGCAGAAAGAAAGACTGCTAACATAATGATTGTTAACCAAGGATCTGCTACTGTTGAAGAAGGAGATGTAGCTAAGAATGTTGTTCTTAGAAAAGCTAACAGCTCTACTATAGCTCAATTCTTAGTAAAACCTGATGCAGCTAACAGAGTTACTCTTGAAGAAATTAGTTTCGATCTTGCTTTCACGCCAACTGCTGGTGCTGAAGATTATGATGGAAATGTAGACTTATATGTTAAAGGATCTAAAAAGACCCTTAAGAAGAGCGGAAACTCATACGAAGCTGAATTTACTACTGATGTAGATTCTGAAGGAGTTAAAGTTACTGTTGAACTTGATGATGAATTTGATGGAGAAGTTTCTTTGACTAATCTTAAAGTAAACGACAAAGAGATTAAGAATAAGGATTTCAACAAGAAATTCGTTGAAGCTGTAGTATGGTTCGCTGATCAAAAGAGTGATGATGATAACACAACATTCAAGTTCGGAATTGATAAAAAAGGTTCTGATAGTGTTGAAAATGTTACATTAATCCTTGCTAATGGAGATGAGGTAGTAATTAATAATGGAAATGAACTTAAAGCTAGCACACCTTATGATGTAACTAATAAAGCATCTCAGCAAGATGTTGTAGGTATTAAATATACTGTGAATGGTGGTACTGTAGAAACACCAGCTGTTCCATGTGAAGAAGCTGATATTACAGCAGCTACTGAAGGTGACGCATGTTATAGTGGTACAGCATGAACTACAATAAAAACACCAGCAGTTATAGGTGGATACATAGAAATCAGTAATAATCCATATGCTGACATGTTCAAGATTGGAATGAAAGACGATGGAGCTCAAGTTAGAGTTTCTAGATTAAAGAACTCTTAGTCTATTGTCCTACATAACGAAAAGACTCTATCCTTCGGGATGGAGTTTTTTCTACTATGATTTTTCCCTTGAGAAATTCTTAATTATATTTATGCTACCACGATGAAGAATTATTTTTTTATTCAGTCAAAAATTTATGAATTTTATAACAAATATACTAAAATTATTAATAAAACTGCGTTATAATGTAAGTATTACATGACTTGAATTGTTAAATTCTGATGAATCTAAACTAATTTTTCCGTCTCATGTTGCATTGATGGATCCTATTATTTTATTCGCATATTTGTGAAAGAAAAAAAAGTTAAACCCAGTTGTAACAGAAAATTATTATAACGTTCCAGCTTTAAAGCGGATGTTTAAATTAATTTGAAGTATCCCTGTGCCAGATTTATTTTGAAGTAAAGATAAAGAGCTTGATGCTTCTGCAATAGTAGGAGATGTAATATCTGCATTAAAGAACAATCATAATGTATTACTTTATCCCCAATGAGCATTGGCTCGTCAATGATTCCAATCCATTGTAGGTAAGAAAATAGCTTTTTATGCAACTCAACAATCTCCAAAAGATACAAAGATTTTGACTATAAATATACGTTGACTCTGGGGGTCTCGTTCATCTTGGGCGTGGACATGAAAATCTCCTAGTCTTATAATTTTTCTTTTGAAATGATTACGGTTTACACTTTTAAATTTATTTTTCTTTATTCCAAAGAGATATGTAGAAATTGAAATTAAAGATTCTACAGAACAGCTCCATAAAGCAGGGAAAAAATGAATCGATACTTTCAATCAAGAATTGGAGAAAATATATAACTCAAAATGAGAAGAAAGACTGAATTATCTTACAGGTTTGTGTTGGTATAATACTACAAAAAATCACAAAGAACCTAGTGTAATTAAGTGATCAATTAGAGATTTACAAAGAACATCATTTAATTCCAATGTTGAAATTCCTGAAAAAGTTGTGGATAAGATTGTATCCATTATCAAAAAGATAAAGCCTGAATATTTATGAAAGTTTGATTTAAATACAAATTTGGTTTTGGATTGTTTTTTTGATTCATTAGATATGGCAGAGTTAAAATCAACAGTTCAGTCAGAGTTTGAAAACTCATCAAATCCTCCACTACTGGATCTAAAAACTGTTTGAGATGTGGCAATGATGGCAATATGAAAATCTATTACGGATGAAGAATTAAAACCGTGTAATTGGAATGCAACTAAGGATGGTAGAGTGATTTATTCGCATGTGAAATCTATTCTTAAGGAAAATTCAACGATTTTAAGTTTAATGAAAGAAACTTTCAAAAGTGGCAAAAAACTTAGTTTTTGTTATGATTCACTATTTTGAGTACAGAGTAGGAATGATTTTATAGTCAAAGCTTATTTGATAGCAGATTTGCTCAAAAAAATGCCGTGAGAAAGAATTGCTATAATGTTACCATCATTAAGTGTGACTTCTTTATTGATAGTATGATGCTATTTGGCAAAAAAAATCCCAGTTATGTTAAACTGGACTCAGTCGCATGAAGCTTTTTCTCACTGTATAAAAACACAAAATGTAGAAGTAATTCTGACTGCTAAATCATTTTTTCAGAAGATTCAGACTCCATGGTTGAAAAAGTATAATATGGCTTTTTTTGAAGATATATTGAAAGATATTTCGTTGACTCAAAAAATTAAGGCATTTTTTAATGCTATGAGATTTAAAATTCCTACAAATATTTCAAAAATTGCTGTAGTTTTGTTTACTTCATGAAGTGAAGCTTTACCAAAAACCGTAGAATTGACCCATGAAAATATTTTGAATGATATACTATGAACAGCTTGATTGGTATGACTAAAGATGAATGATGTGGAATTGTGTTATTTGCCACCATTCCACTCGTTTGGATTTATTCTTTGAATTGCTATTCCGTTGATAACTTGAGTCAGAGTAGTATTTACTCCAGATCCTAATGATTCCAAAACTATTGCAAATTTAACTGAACATACTAAAACTACATTTATTGCATCTACTCCAACGTTTCTGAATGGAATAGTTCAAGTAGCCAAAGAAAATCAACTTAGTTCTTTGCGTTTTGCTGTAGTATGAGCAGAAAAGTGTCCCAAAGAATTGTTTATGAAATTTTCTAAAAAAGCTCCAGACGCTGCAATTATTGAGTGATATTGAATTACTGAATGTAGTCCAATCATTGCTGTAAATCCATTCAAACGTAATGCAAAAATTAAAAGATGAACAGTCTGACTACCTATTTTATGAGAAAGTGTGAAAATTGTAAATATAGAAACAAATGAAGAACTTCCAATTGGTCAAGAATGAATGATTCTTGTTAGGTGACTGAATATGTTTTGATGATATATAGATCCAAATCTCGAATCTCCATTTGTTGAAATAAATGGAAATCAACGGTATAAGACATGAGATTTGTGATTCTTTGATAAAGATGGATATTTAACTATATCGTGAAGGTTGAAGAGATTTGTAAAAATTGCGTGAGAGATGATTTCTCTTCCAGCTATTGAAACGACACTCTCTCATAAGCGGAAAAACGATGACGGAACTGACTGTTTAGCGATTGAGGCGGAAGAGAAAGATTGAAATGTAAAATTAACGTTATTTACTACAGAAAAGATAAGTAAATCTGAAGTAAATAATTATCTTCATGAGCAATGAGCCAGAAATCTAGTTAGTATCGATTCAATAATTCAAATAAAAGAGATCCCAATGCTTGGAACATGAAAGGTAGATTATGTTCAGTTAAAATCATTTTTACAATCTTGAGTATCGAAACAATCTGGTAAAACTAGATCAAAATCTAATTTAAAAACGAATGAAAAAACTTCATTTTCTAAAAAACAAAAAAGTAAGCTATAGTATTTTATTTTCATCATTTTGAGATATTAGCCAAAAATCCGCTTCGTGATTTATTTGTCATCCTGAGTGTCAGCTTGTCTAGCACCGCTCAACGGTGTAAACTAACTGGATGAAGATCTTAGGTGAAAAATGGATAAGCAATATAAGATTCTTCATTACATTACACTTTGTTCAGAATAACAGGTTGATATAAAATTATATTCGGCATTTTATTTATCTTTTCTTTTTTGTCAAAAAAATCTTTCTCTTGCAATTCACTCCAAAAATAATATCTTAAATCTAGATTTATAAAAATCTTCACGTTATACATGGAAATCAAAAAGATAGATACTACTACACAGAAACAGACAATTCTTGCTTCTAGGCCAGATAGTTTTGATGATTTTATTGGGCAGTCTCATATCAAAAAGATGCTCCAAACAGCTATTATTAGTGCCAAAAAAAGAAACTGACCACTATGACATATTCTTTTTTCATGACCAAGCTGATTTTGAAAAACTACAATGGCTCATATTATTTCCCAAGAATTATGTGTAAATAATAAGGTAATTACAGCATACGCGATTTCCAAACCTAGCGAAATAGTCAGTATTCTCAATGCTTTAGAATCATGAGATATCTTATTTATCGATGAAATTCATCGTCTCAAGCCGAATGTGGAAGAGGTTCTTTATACAGCAATGGAGGACTTTGTGGTCGATATGGTGATGCCAGAGTGATGAAATATCAGAATTCCAATTAATCCATTTACCTTAATCTGAGCCACTACAAAACCAGAAATGCTATCCAAACCGATGAAGAATCGTTTCGTTTATTCCTTCCATTTGGTAGATTACACTGATGCTGAAAAATCCATAATTATTCAGAGATATCTCCAGGTTTACGATGTTCATCACGATTCATCTATCCCATCAGAAATTGCCAAAAAAGTGGATTCAGTTCCGAGGGAAATTCATAATTTATGTATAAAAATTCGTGATTATTGCATAGAAAAATGAATTAAAAATCTGACTTCTTCAGAATTATCACAATTCTTCCAACATGCTCAAATTCATGATGGAGGGTTGACTCCTCTACATGAGAGATATTTGGAAGTTTTAGCTCAATATGATAGACCGATCTGACTCAGAGTAATAGCTACACAACTTTGAATGTGAGAAAAAGCTGTGGAAGATGATATTGAACCATTATTACTCAAACTCTGAAGAATAGAGAAAACTACACAGTGAAGAATCCTTTCTAGATAATATTGATAGTTATTTTAATCATAAAACTTGAAATGCGATTACAAATCGTTATCTAAATATCAGATTTATAGTTTAATTACTTTATTATGAAAAAATTTTTTTGAATACTATCCTTGTTGTGAATATTAGCTCTTTCATGATGTGGAACTTCAAATGTGGTGGAGTATAATGACAAATTTGTGGCCATTGTTAAAGAGTGTACTGATGCAAACCAAGCCTTATACCAAAATTATAATTCTGAGCTAACAACCCTTGATTCTATAGAACAATCTGTGCATGATAATATAATTATATGTCAGTGAGCTCAAGAAAAAGCATCAAAAATATGAAATTATGATGGGGATTCTAGTTTAAAAGATGGTGTAGTTAATTTATTGGCCATGGAAGTTGATTATCTTAAAAAATTTGCAGCTACTAAACCTTATCGAAATATAGATAGTCTGACTGACGAAAATAGAGAAGCTTATAAGTGAATAGTTAACGATTTAAATGAGAGTCAAAATGTATTGAATAAGCAATTTACTGATTTACAAAATATACAGGAAGAATTTGCTGCAAAACATTGATTAAATTTAGAATAGTAAAAATATAAAATCCTGATTTAATTCAGGATTTTTTTGTAAGTAAAATTTTTATGCAAGAGTAAGGGAAAATATTCTAAATTAAAAACTTTATTATCGTATAGTTTTATAAAATGTCAAGATGAAGATTCCGCATGAATTGGTTAAATATCTATAAAACACTAATTTATAACTAGTGTTTTACAATAAAAATATTTGTCATATTTTATATAAAATAGTTGCTAAAAAGCTTGAAATTCATTTTTATTCTCCTAATATAACTTTCGTACGAAGTACTTTTTATTTCATACTTATTAGTACTAATGACTAAAACTGCATTAATCGCTAGCTTAGCAGAAGAATTAGGAGTTTCTAAGAAACTAGCTGCTGAATTAGTAAACGCTTTCATCGACACTGTAATGAATGGTGTTAAAAAAGAAGGAGAAGTTAGAATTCAAGGATTCGGAACTTTCAAAGCTTCAAAAAGAAAGGCTAGAGAAGGAGTTAATCCTCAAAATCCTTCACAAAAAATCAAAATCCCTGCAATGAAAGTTGTTACATTCAAAGCTGGATCTGAATTCAAAGCTATGGTTAAATAGTTATAAACCAAATACTTTGCAAAAATCCCAGACTTCGGTCCGGGATTTTTTTGAAATTTAGTTGGAATTGTTTTTTACAGTTTTACACTGGCCAACTAGTATAAATATCTATATGATTCTTATTAACTTTGCTTCACACATCATAAACCCTCCCTGGTCAGAGGGTTGTCATAATGAGTGTTCATCTTGGAAATTGTCTTTCATCTGCAGCAACTATAATGTATCAGTTCATATCCCTTATTGTTCAGTCCTTTCCATAATTCCGTATTTTCTGATTATTAGGTATTTTTTCCAATCACTGCCTCCCTCTATCTTCATTTAATATTTTTCTTATTATCCATTCAATATTCTCAACTGGGAATTTTCACTTCCCGCTCTTGTAAGTATCTTTATCAGTATAATATGTTTCATAATGCGTTATATGTTTTTTTCTACCATTTTTGGTCATTACCAAAGAATTTTCATATGTGGGATTTGTTGCACGACGTTTTCCAGTTCTTTTAAGCCTTTCTTTTACTCAAGGCACACTATAAGTCGCAGTTTTACTTAATTTTATTCATCAAAAAGAATCAGTAGGAGGGAATTTTACTCATGATTCAATCGATTCTGTAGACTCAGATTTAGCAGACATAATATCTTTTTCTAGTATCTCCTGTTCTCTTCTAGACTCACTTAGAGCGTTTTTTGCTTCTAAATTTTCCATATCAGGGGCATTTTTATATATTTCATTCATTTTTATGAAAATAAAATATAAAATAAAAAAACACATATATTATATCTGAAAATATAAAATTTGTCAAAATTTTTGAGACATTTCCATGAAATAAAACTTTATTTGATTTTTCAATAAAATCTCATACATTCAAATCATGTTTACATAATCTTTTTTTAATGCAATCAGAACAAAAATACACACTCCAAAATATAGATTCATTCGAGTTAAACCATATCTTTGATTGTTGACAATGTTTTCGTCGAAATAAAGGAAAAGACTGAAGTTATACATGAATTTTCTGAAATAATATTTTAAACGTTCAAAAAAAAATTGATTCAATTGATTTTTCATGAATTGTTGACTGAGATATTAAATCTATTGTGGATCAATATTTTGACCTAGATAGGAATTATTCTAAAATACAATCTCAGCTTTCGAAAGTAGATAAATATATGAAAGAGAGTATTCAATATGGACATTGAATCAGAGTTTTAAATCAAGATTTACGAGAAACTATAATTTCATTTATCATTTCTGCAAATAATAATATCCCAAGAATTAAATGAATTATCGAGAGATTGTCACAAAAACATTGAACAGAAATTGACCGAAATGGACAACCATATTTTACTTTCCCAACAGCAGAGCAACTCAAAGACGTGAGCATTTCAGATTATAGAAAACTCTGATTATGATTTAGAGATCAAAGATTATACGAAACTACAAGAATGATTCTTGATGGGAAAATAGACTTAAATTCACTCTATAAAAAAGATACCCAGACTGTTAAAAATGAATTATTAAATCTCAGTTGAATTTGACCAAAAGTAGCAGATTGCATTCTCTTATTCTCTGACTTAAAAAGATTAGAAGTTTTTCCTATTGATGTACGAGTTCGTAGAGTAATGAACGAATTATATATCCATAATCAAGATGAAACTAAAGTAAATAAAAATCAGATTCAAAAACTCGCTCACGAAAAATTTTGAGATTATGCATGATTGGCACAAGAATATCTTTTCTATCGAGCAAGGACAAAACTTTAGCTAAAAAATATCTTTTCTTGATATTTATTACTATATTTTTATAAGGAAAATAATCTTAGTTAAGTAATCCTTGTTTTTTTTAGTTTTTACACCATAAAAATGCCAATCAAAAAAACTTCAGAAAAGAAGACGCCAGCCCAAAAGTCATGAGAAAAAAAGACAACGGTTAAAAAAGCCACGGAAAAAAATAAATCAGAAATTAAAATATGCCCTTACTGCTGAAATGAAATAAAGGAAAAGGCTATAAAATGCCAGTATTGCGGAGAATTTTTTGATAGTCCAAATAAAATGAGAAATAAGGTAGTGCAGGGTGTTTCAGAATATTCAATGGATAATGATGTTGAATACACAGAAAATTCTTTTGCAAGTTTTATAACATGAAGCAAACTTAATAGAATCTGAAGAGCAAAATATGTGGCTAGAGGGTTTGTATTAACTTTAATGTTGTATGCATGTTTACTCATTTTAGCGTGAATTGTATCAGGTTTGTCAGGTTCAAATGCTGAAAATATTATGGCAATTCCTATGATAGCCTTTTTAGGTGTTTCTTTATACTGAAATATTATTCTTAATAATAAGAGATTACATGATTACTGATCATCATGATGGCGACAATTACTATTATTTGTGCCAATAGCTAATATTGTACTTTTGTTGTGTATGTATTTTGGGTCGTGAAATGAATGAGAAAATCAGTATTGAAAACCTAGTGAAACTAAGACACGAGAAAAAGTTCTGACGGTTATATATGTTGTGTTTTTAGTTTTCATGCTTATAGCAGCACTTTCAGCAAATTAATCATAAATTAGTATATTAAAAATCATAAAAAATATATTATAAAAAATTCTTGATATTTATTATTATATTTTTATAAGGTAAGTAATCCAAGATAAGGAGTTCTTGTTTTTTTAGTTTTTATCTTATAAAAATGCCAATCAAAAAAACTTCAGAAAAGAAGACGCCAACCAAAAAGTCATGAGAAAAAAAGACAACGGTTAAAAAAGCCACGGAAAAAAATAAATCAGAAATTAAAATATGCCCTTACTGCTGAAATGAAATAAAGGAAAAGGCTATAAAATGCCAGTATTGCGGAGAATGGTTTCAAAAAAAATCTACGACAAGAAGCGAATGAGAAAATAGAGAAACAAGAAGATCTACTGCCAAAGCAATTGACCACAAAGAAAATTCTTTTGTGAGTTTTATAACATGAACAGATCTTAATAGAATCTGAAGGGCAAAGTATCTTGCAAGAAGTGTGGTGTTTGACTTACTTATTTACGTATGTATGTTGTTCGCATGATGAATTATTTCAGCTTTTGTGAACACAGATGTAGGGGGAGTAATGAATATCATTTTAGCTCTTATTGTGCTAGCTGTTTGTGGATTAGCTTTATATTGAAATATAGTTCTTAATAATAAAAGATTACACGATTGGTGATGGTCATGATGGGCTCAGTTGTTGCTATTAGTTCCATTTGTAAATTTTATCTTTTCAATATGTATGCGAGTTATTCCATGAAATAAATGAGAAAATGAATATGGAGAGCATTGTAATAGTAAAACACGAGAAAAGGTTGTAGCAATAATCTGTGTATGAATAATCCCATTATGAATCCTTATTGCTGCATTGATGCCAAGAATGCAATCAGCCCAAGGTAGAGCAAGAGATGTATCACGTAAGACAGCTTTATCTCAATTGCAGACAGCTATAGTAACTTATCAATCAGATTATGGTAAATGGCCAGGAATGGATAGAGCGAAAAATTGAATACCAGTATCTGAAATACAATCAGAACTTATCTCTGCTGGAATGTCAGATGTGCCAAGGGATCCATTGAGAGACGTTAAATTAACTTGATTATGATCTTATCAGGGGGACGGTGAAGGTAATTATGCATATATAGTTTCCAAAAGAAATGGTATAGATAATTGATGATTTGTATTGATGGCAAAAACTGAAGTACCATGATCATCTAATTGGGTAGTTTGTGATGATGGTGAATGAAAAATAAATACAGAAACAGATTTATCGAATATTATGCTATGTGATATGGTAGAAAAGTGAAATTATTGTTCAAATTCAAATTGACACTGTACATATTCATCAGAAGGTGAATTGAGATACATATTAACGTTTTAGGAATTGTTAATACAAAAAACTCTTAGGACAAAGACCTAAGAGTTTTTTAATACAAATTTTTTTATTCTCCATCTTCCCATCTTTGGAAACGTTTAGATTTTTTCATGTACACAGACAAAATAGTTCAAATTCCAATAAATATAGCTAATATCATTCACATTTCTTCCCAGATTTCAGCACTTAATGGCTGTAAATCAAACAATGTATTAATTCATGGAATGTAAACTACACCAAAGGCCAATCCAAATGCTCACAATAATGCTCAAATTAGCCATTTATTACTAAATAAACTTAATCCATACTGAGAACGAATAATCTGAATTTTAACTAATTCACTCGCAGCCATAAATAGGAATACAGAGCTCCTAGCCATTTCTACATCTACATCATAATGTCTTAGGAATAGATATAAACTACCAATTACTACACTACTAGAAAGCAGAATAATATTCAATATCATTCTTCCATCGATTAGTCATTGACTAGCTTTACGAGGTTTACGATTCATTACATTTGGATTAATTGGATCTATTCATAATGCAATTGCAGGTAATCAATCTGTAATTACGTTCAACCATAACAAATGAATTGCTAGTAGTGGAATAGGTACTCAAATCAAACTAGCTACGAATAGAATTGCAATTTCACATATATTTGAAACTATCATATAGTTTACAAATTTTTGGATGTTGTCATAAATTCATCTTCATTCCTCTACTGCATTTACGATTGATTTGAAATTATCATCAGTTAGAATCATGTCAGCAGCTTCTTTGGTTACATCGGTTCCAGTGATTCACATTCATACTCCAATGTCTGCGGCTTTAATTGATGGTGCATCATTTACTCCATCTCACGTCATTGCCACTACATTTCATCTTCATCTCAAAATATTTACAATTTCCTGTTTGTCTGATGGATTTACTCTGGCAATTACTCCTACAGTTTCGAGTAATTTGACTTTATTCTTAGACTTTTCAAAATCTGCTCCAGTAATTACATCTCCTTCGATTCCAAGTTCTCTTGCGATAGCTCATGCTGTTACTTTATTATCTCATGTAATCATAATTACACGAATTCATGCATTTTTACATGTAGTAATGGAATCTTTCACTTCTTCACGTGGAGGATCAATCATCGCTTGAAGTCCTACGAAAGTTAGATTCTTTTCTTCTTTTCATTCACCAAAAGCAAATCATAAAACTCTGAGTGCCTGCTCAGAGAATGTAGCAGCTTGATTGAGAATCTGCTTTTTCATATTTTTATCCAAATCTTTCACTTCTCAATTAATCAAAATTGTATCACACAATGGCAATAGTCATTCGATAGCTCATTTAGTATAAATCAGAATTTTTGGTAATTTTGAGATATAAGATTTCTTATATTTAGATTCATCAGCATTTTTACTTGATACTTTTCTAGCAAAAATCTCACTCATCATTTTTCTCTCACTATCAAATGGAATTTCATCAATCCATTCCCAATCGTTGAGAAAATCTTCTTCTTTCATTCATGCTTTATATGCACTTACGAGCAATGATCATTCTGTAGGGTCTCAAATTATTTCATTATTGTGTAATTTAGCAGTATTACACATCATCCCTATACTCAAAAGTGGGCGCAATCATTCAATTGGAGCGGAAAACTCTCACTTTGTAGAATATCATCTTCCAGTTACATCAACTATTTCTCCATTTACAAATAATTTCGTCACTGTCATTTCATTCTTCGTAAGAGTTCCAGTTTTATCTGTACAAATAATATTTACACTTCCAAGAGTTTCTACAGATGATAAACGTCTAACCAATACATTTTTCTTTACAAATCTTTTCACTCCTAGTCATAATGAAATGGTTACCACAGCCGGTAATCACTCAGGAATTGCAGCTACAGCTAAAGCAACAGCAGCCAAAAATGCCTGTTGAAAATCTATATGTGAAACTAGTCGATATACAATGAAAATAATTATACAAATCACAACAGCAGCGATTCAAAGAATCTTTGAAAGATTGTTCAGTTTTTTCTCTAGAGTTGTAGTTTTCTCCGGAGCATCTTCCAGCATTCATGCAATTTTTCACATTTCTGTATCCATTCCTATCGCAGTGACTACTGCTCTTCCGCGTCATTTAGTAGTCATAGTCCCACTAAATACCATATTTTTCATATCGGCTAAGACGGAAGTTTCTCCAATTGTTGCAATATGTTTTTCTACAGGCACACTTTCTCATGTTAAAATAGCTTCTTCTACTTCCAAATTTACAGCTTCAAAAAGTCTGGCATCTGCTGGAATTTTATCTCCAGCTTCGAGTAAAATCACATCTCAGATGGTCAATTCGCTTACATCTACTAAAGTTTCTTTTCCATCTCTGAGTACTTTCGCTTTTAATCATGCCATCTTTTTCAATGACTGAATCGCTTTATCAGCTTTATATTCCTGGAAAAATCATAGCAAAGCATTTAAAACAACCACAGCTCAAATAATGATAGCATCCATTCATTCTCCAATCAAAGAAGAAATTATCGCAGCAATAACTAGAATTATCACTAACGGCGATGTGAATTGAGACAAAAATATTTTGAAAGCAGAATTATTATTCTTTGATTGAATTGCATTTGGTCAGAATAATTCATTTCTCTGTTTTGCTTCTTTTTCAGAAATTCAATTTTCCGAAGTTTGCAATTCCTTAAGTAAATCACTAAATTCCATTTGATAAGCATTTTGTTTCATTTTTTATTTATAATTTTTATATAAAATCAGATTTTTATTGTTTTGCATTTTCTACAGGTTCAGATAATTCATCTATTTTTCCATCATCTATTAATAATATGCCTAATCATATCACAATACATATTATGGAGCTAATAATTGGATATTTTGGGAAAAGAAGTATGGTAAGTAAATCCTGAACTCATTTCCATAGCATTACAACTGCCAAAAAAATTAGAAATATATTTAGATTTGATTTGTGATCTTTTCTAAATCTTCTAATCTTTTTAAGTATTCTTTTTGAGAATTTAAGCATGATATATAGTTAAATACTAAATGTTATCTGTTTTTGTTCCTGTGAGGTTCTTCTTCTAGTTCTCATAATCTTCAATCATCCCATAAAAGTACAATAATTCCCACAATAATACATGTTATGTTGCTTACTAATTGGTTCTCTGGTAAAATATACATTTCTAGCAAATCCCAAACTCATCTCCATATCATAATTATTGCTACACATTCAATGAGAATGTTTACATTTGAATTATGGTTTTCCTTAAATTTTTTAAATTTCCTTAACAGTTTTTTTATAAATTTATTCATAATTTTTATTCTGTATAAAATCTTATAATTTATTATATTCCAAAAACGAAAAAATGCAAAAAATCACAGAGAAAATTAATACAAAAATTTAAATATGAAAAAATCTGCACAAATTTGTCACAAAATTAGATTTCTTTCGTATACTATAGTGAAAGGGTTTAATATTTTTTATTTGGGAGAATGAGGCTTTCAGAGTATTTCAGACAACAACACTTACAAGAAATGCCAGCTCATCTCAAGAGCGAGCTTTTTTCTCGTATCCAAAAAGAAAAAAACTGAATAGAAATTTCGACCAAAATTTCATCCAAAATATTTTTCTTTGCATCCAAAAGAATTATGTATGCTTCATTAGCAGCGATTCTTGTATTTGTTGTCTTTGGGTGATTAGTTTTGGATAAGACACAAGTAGTAGATTTCTGAATCTTTTCAGTAAAACAGAACAATACTCCAAATGGTGTTTTTGCTGATTATATAGCAGAGATAGTTGAATTTAATGGAGAATATTCTTTGGTTAGAGATGGAAAAACTGTACTAAATTCAGATAAATTAAATACTATTAAAGATGGGGATATTGTTTCATTTCCAGAGTGAACTGACTTGATATTCAATTTAGAGGATTGAACTCAAGCCAAGATAGTTTGACCAGCAGAATTTTCTATAACTAAAACTGAAAAATGATACCAGATTTCTTTGTTTGATGGTAAATTTTTCAGAATTTATAGTCCAGAAAACTCATCAAATATGGAGATAGTTACTCCAGATTTTTCTATTTCTCAGGAGAAAGATCAGGTTTTGGATCTTCATATTGCCAAAGAGGAAAATGGAGAAATGTTGGTAAAAAATGATGGAGATAAGATTATAGTAAAGACTAAAAAATCAGAAAAAAAATCAGAAATTAAACAAGTATCTAGTGAATTGGTTGCTATCAATCCAAATTCTGAAAAAATTAATGTAATCGAGAATGGTGAAGTAATGCTGAATTTTATGGCTAAAAATAATATTTCGGCTACATTTACTTTATCTACGGAAGATGTGAAGTGGCCAGAAATCAAGCACGAAGAAAAGAATGATCAAATTGCTATGCAACCAAAACAAGAGCCAAAACAACATACACAGAATGTAAAAACTGAAGAAGTAGAGCAGGTAACAACCAAGGAAACAGCAGTTGAAGCTGTGGCAGAAAAAGACCCTTTGTTGGAATGATTAAAAGAGATAATATCAGCAGATGATAAAGAGGTTTGAGAAATTAATGAAGATATTACAGCACAATTATGATTATCATCAGAAGATTCTCAGAAAGTGCCATCTACTACTCAGATGCAAACGTTAAAAACAAATCTGAATAGTTTCTTTCTTATGAATACATTTGAAAGTATTTATAATAATGATAGAGCGGCCCAAAGCATCTCAAGATTAGCAGATCGTATCAATTCTATTTCATCCAGTTTCTGATATTCATATAGAGCGAGTTCAGATTTGTCTAGTATTAAATCAACTACCCAATCATTAAAATCTGAGCTTGAAAAAGATTATTATATTTCACCATCTTACATCCTTCAGCTGGAGAAAGTAGCCAACTGGTGTGACGAACTCAAAAATCCATCAAAATCAGATTGGGAGAGTTTAAAATCAAATCTACCAACATATTTAAGATTAATGTAATTCTTTATATAATTAGAATCTCAGCTTTATGCTGAGGTTTTTTATAATTGAAATTATCAAAATTTTTACTATCTTTATACTCGCTAAATAAAAGATTTTTATTTATCATTTATTATTATGAAAAAACATTTTTTAAAAGTAGCATTATGACTCATTGGAATAATGGGGACATTAGCGATATGAGTGACAAAAGCTGAATATTCTCAGGTTATCAACATCACATGATTTGATGTAGATACACCAAACCAACTAATTCAAAGCTTTACTCAAAAACGAGAAGATTTAGAACTGTATTTTGTAAGTAGCACTTGAAACATATCTCATTATACAATAATGGACAGAAATATGTGAGCAAAGGAAGTATTCAACTGAGATTTTGATTCATACAACACCTGATCATTTTGATATCAATATCAGTGGTGAAATAATTACTGATTTGAGCATTGCTATGAAAACAATTGTGACACATTTACTAATAATTCAGGTTTCATATCCACAGTTCCATATGAAGTATGGGGTGCCTATATGCCATCTAAATATGCTAGAAATACTCGGGCTACTGGTAATCCTAATGTATCTAATAGTGACTATCGCAGAAATAATTGGATGGTTTGACTAGATAATAATACTACATGGAAATGAAACAATATATGGTGATGATCTTGAGATTCTTATAATTGAAACTGACCTTGAACTGCAATAGATAGAAAAGGTCCATGCCCTGATGGCTATTATGTACCAAGTACTTATGATTTTGAAATATTTTATAAACTGCGAAAGGCTACATGAAGATCATCTTTTTCACTAGATTTACTTTTACCTTTAGCATGAAGCTATCGTGAATCATATAATTTTAAAATTTCCGGATTAGGCTGATCTTATCTTTTATCATCTCCAAAGAGTGTATATAGATCAGATTTTTTTTCTGTCAGTAAAAATGGTTGGGTAAATGGTTGAGTTAATCATGATTCAGTTGTTGCTAATCCAACAGCTAGAGGGCTATCTATTCGTTGTTTTAAAAATTTAAATAATGACTTGAGTACTGACTTTTCTTTACACTTGAATTGATGAACTAGGGCAGTAATAGCTTTTACGGGTAATGTCTGAAAATGAAAAATTACCACACTTTCAACCCCAATTAAAACAAATTATATATTCTTAGGTCGATTTGATGCTGAATTTGATTGAAATGAAGTAAAAACATGAAGTATTGTGCCTAATAATTTGTATGCAAGATGGTGATGATGTATGGATGGATATGAAGAAAACGAAGGAAAGACGGCCTGTTTAATGAAAACATACACTATAACATACAATTTGAACTGATGAACTAATAGTACACTTAATCCATGAACATACACAGTTGGAACACCAACAATTACATTAAAAAATGCGACAAGAAATTGATTTGTTTTTGATTGATGGTATTCCGATGAAGATTTTACAACAAAAGTTACAAGCATTACAAAATGAAGTACATGAGATATAACATTATATGCAAAGTGGTGATGATGTATGGATGGATATGAAGAAAATGAAGAAAAAACAGAATGTTTGATGAAAACTTACACTATAACATACAATTTGAACTGATGAACTAATAGTACACTTAATTCATGAACATACACAGTTGAAACTCCAACAATTACATTAAAAAATGCGACAAGAAATTGATTTGTTTTTGATTGATGGTATTCCGATGAAGATTTTACAACAAAAGTTACAAGCATTACAAAATGAAGTACATGAGATATAACATTATATGCAAAGTGGTGATGATGTATGGATGGATATGAAGAAAATGAAGAAAAAACAGAATGTTTGATGAAAACTTACACTATAACATACAATTTGAACTGATGAACTAATAGTACACTTAATTCATGAACATACACAGTTGAAACTCCAACAATTACATTAAAAAATGCGACAAGAAATTGATTTGTTTTTGATTGATGGTATTCCGATGAAGATTTTACAACAAAAGTTACAAGCATTACAAAATGAAGTACATGAGATATAACATTATATGCAAAGTGGTGATGTGAAGATTGATATATAGAAAATGAATCAAGAACAGCTTGTGAGAAAATTAGAGTAGACTTTGATGCAAATGGGTGAACATTTAGTGATAATAACAATATTTATACTGTAATAAAATCTAAACAAGTTCTATGAAAAATAATGAGAACCTTACATACTGCAAATTTGGATGATAACGGTAATTATACAAATGAATTTAATTGACAGGCTATAAATGGATATACTACAAGCTTAAATCCATACACTTCATGATGAATAACAACATATCCAATTTATTCTCCTTCACTTATGTATTTTGAAGAAGAAAATGTTGAAAAACTTGATGTATCAATAAAGTATTGATGAAGCCCTTATTGTACTCCATGATATATAATACTATGGACATGAGATCGTAGACAGTTTGATGCAAATTATAATCCATGAAATACAGGGTTATCGGTTTTATATATCGGAGATTTCCCAAGTTACTGAGAAAATAGTGAAAAGTCAGTAGAAATAGAGTGAGATGCATTCACAATATATCAAAATAATTGATGTCCTAGTTACTGATTCTTTGCAAATATTTCCTGGGAATGAGTAGTAGATTTAGCATATGAAGATGATGCTTTTGATAATATTCCAGAGCCTACACGAGAATGACATAGCTTTAAATGATGGTATTTAAGTGATGGTACAAAGTTTAATACATGAAATGTGTCTACATGAGAAATAATAAAAGCATATGCAAAATGGGAATGTGCAGATGAATATGAAAACAAATGATGAGAATGTGTAAAAAAATCTTCATGATCAAGTGGATGAGGAGGTAGAGGTTGAGGATGAGCTACCAAACCAGATACACCAAAAGAGGAACAGAAACCTGCTGATACTTCAGAGCAAGTTCCTCAGAGTGATAATAGTGCCTCATCTTGAGCGAATGTAAAAACACCAGAAAATAATTCTTCAGAGCAAACTCCTCAGAATGACAGTAATACACCAATGGATTCTTCGATTTCGTCTCAGAATAACGGGAAAACATACTCCACAGAATTTCAAGAAGCATATGAATTTGCAAAATGAAAGTGAATTACCACTATGCCAACTATCCAAAAAGCTGATATGGATGGAAAACTTACTAGAATAGCAATGGCTAAAATGTTATCTCAATATGCTATGAATGTCCTCTGACAAAAACCTGCAAATATCATTACTCCAAAATTCAATGATGTAACTGAGAAAATGGATTCTGACTACGATGACTGAGTAACTCTTGCATATCAATTATGAATCATGTGACAGAATATGCCAAATAATAAATTTAGACCAAATGATGAAGTAACGAGATGAGAATTTGTCACAGCATTATCTAGAATGCTATATAATACATCAGATGGAGAATATAGATCAACGCCAAAGTATTATACACATCATATGGAGAAGATGGAAGGAGAGTGAATAGTAACGAATACTAATCCGAACATGAAAGAATTGCGTGGATATGTAATGATAATGTTGATGAGAAGTGCGAAATAATCCACACCACAACAAGCTGTAGAGCCCCATTGTCAAAGGGGCTTTTTTTGTTGCAAATATGAAGATTTTTACTACAAAATTATGTATTACTTTACACTATAAATCATACAATATGAAAAAAATAATCTGTTTTGATTTGGATGGAACGCTTGCTCCAAGTAAGGAAAGACTAGATGATGAAATGGTTGATTTAGTCAATCAGCTCTTGGAAAAATACTACATGTCGGTGATTACATGATGATGACCAGATCGTTTTCAGAGACAGATTTTTGATTATATTACTACAGATGAAAATTTATTGAGTAAATTCATTGCATGTCCAAATTGTGGTACAAAAATGCTTAGACATGAAAATGGACAGCGAAATAAATTGTATAGTTTAGACTTCACACCAGAAGAAAAGAAAAAAATTCTGGACAGTATGAATGAGGTGATGGATTTATTAAATCTAAGACCAGAAAAAACTCGATGAGATATTGTAGAGGATAGATGATCTCAAATAACATTTTCAGCACTTTGACAGAATGCTCCACTTCAGGAAAAACAGTTTTGGGATCCGGATTTTAAAAAGAGAAATGTAATCAAAGCTGAATTAGAAAAGAGAATTTCTGAATTTTCCATCAATTCAGGCTGAACCACATCCATAGATATTACCATGAAATGAGTGGATAAAGCATTTGCTATAAAGAAAATAATGGAATATAATCCTTTCAAATTGGAAGATATTCTGTTTATTTGAGATGCGATTTTCCCAGGTTGAAACGACTATCCGCCATTCACTATTTGAACTGACTGTATCAAGACAGATGGGGTATCTCATACCAAAGAAATTATAAAAAATCTGATAGAAAGCGATAATCTAGAAAATTGATTATTTTACAAAGAATAATCAGTTTAATATAACTTTGACAAAGTTGCCATTATTAGACACCAAATAATATGTCAAAATCATACATAATATGGTATTACATACAGAACCAAGAAATATATAAAATATAAAAATAAGAAACATAAAAAATCTGAACTGAAATTTTTTCATCTCGACAAAAAAAGTTCCCAAAATTTTCACTAACACCCCAAACAACCTATCAAAAAAAAATCGTAAAAAACCCTTGCATTTTTATAGCAATTATATAAGATAGACATCGCAACGTTGAAGACAACATGTCTAGACACGTATGCAGATGTGGGTACTTAACAGTAGTATAATATATTACATTATTTTCGAAAGAAAAATTTTTTTAAGAGCAATGAACGGATGCCTTGGGTAAAAAAGAGGAAGAAGGACGTAACAGGCTGCGATAAGTCTCGATGAGGTGCCAATAACCGCTTGGAGTCGAGAATTTCCGAATGGGGCAACCTATCCTGTACATCAGGATGCCATAGAGCCAAGACCTGGTGAAGTGAAATATCTCAGTAACCAGAGGAAAATAAATCGTAAGAGATTCCCTTAGTAGTGACGAGCGAACGGGGAGGAGCCCAAACCGGATCAGTGTAAGATTCTAGTCGTTGCTGATTGCGGTGTTGTAGGAGTATATGGAGCTAGCTAGAAATAGTTCAAAAGTATGATCTCTATTTAGAAGAAGCATTTAGAAGGTGCACCATAGAGGGTTTAAGTCCCGTATTTGAAAGGTATGAGACGCTTTTTATACCACCTGAGTAGTGTCAAACACGTGAAATTTGGCATGAATCTGCCCAGACCATTGGGTAAGGCTAAATACTTTTTTACACCGATAGCGTATAGTACCGTGAGGGAAAGGTGAAAAGAACCCCAGGAAGGGGAGTGAAATAGATTCTGAAATTCATTGCTTACAATTGAGTGGGAGTCCTTCGGGATGACCACGTACCTATTGACGAATGGGTCAGCGAGTCATTGTTGCCAGCAAGGTTAAGTCAGGTATAGACGGAGCCGTAGGGAAACCGAGTCTGAATAGGGCGATTTAGTTGGTAGTAATGGACCCGAAGCGTTATGAGCTAGGCATGGGCAGGTTGAAGGTGTGCGAAAGTGCACTGGAGGACCGAACGGGTTGGAGCTGCAAATCCTTCCGATGACCTGTGTCTAGGAGTGAAAAGCTCATCGAATAACGTAATAGCTGGTTCTCTCCGAAATGCATTAGGGTGCAGCCCTCAATCGAGATTTCATAGAGGTAGAGCTCTGATAAGACTAGGGGTGTCGAGAGGCATTACCAAATCTTGTTAAACTTCGAATGCTGTGAGGAATATTGAGGAGTGAGACTGCGGGGGCAAGCTTCGTGGTCAAAAGGATAACAGTCCAGACTTCTAATTAAGGTCCCAAAAGTATAGCTAAGTGGTAAAGGAGGTGTTCTTGCTTTGACATCCAGGAGGTTTGCTTAGAAGCAGCAATCCTTTAAAGATAGCGTAACAGCTCACTGGACAAGCGAGGATGCGCCGAAGATGTAACGGGGCTAAGCTATATACCGAAATTGAAGGCCTACATAGCAATATGTAGTGCGGTAGGAGAGTGTTCTATCGGGATGAAGCATAACTGTGAGGTTGTGTGGACTAGATAGAAGTAAAAATGCTGACATGAGTAACGACGCAAGGCGAAAATCCTTGCTGCCGAAAACCTAAGAATTCCAGCGCAACGTTCATCGTCGCTGGGTTAGTCGAGACCTAAGGTGATACCAGAAGTGGTACATCGATGGATAACTGGTTAATATTCCAGTACTTGTATATTCAGTGATGTGGTAACGCATCGGGATATGTAAGAGCTCATTAAGGATTTGAGTCGAAAAAGTAAGGTTTTGATTGTAGGAAAATCCGCAGTCATTATACTGAGCTTGATCGGAATTGCTTCCTTCGGGTTGTAAAATTCTTATAGTTCTGGTGTCGAGAAAAACCTCTAAACTTATGTTTATACAACTCGTATTCAGATCAGACACTTGTAGGTTGGTAGAGAATACCAAGGCAATCGAGATAACTAGTGGATAAGGAACTTGGCAAAATAGCGGACGTACTTTCGAAATAAGTCCTACCCTGCAGCAATGTAGGGTTGCAACAAATGACATGGGGGGAACTGTTTATCACAAACACAGCTCGCTGCTAACACGTAAGTGGAGATATAGCGAGTGATGCCTGTCCAATGCCAGAATGTTATGCTCTCTTGTGCAAGCTCGAGGGTTAAGCACTGGTGAATGACGGCCGTAACTATGACGGTCCTAAGGTAGCGAAATTCCTTGTCAGGTAAGTTCTGACGCGCATGAATGGCATAATCATCCCCATACTGTCTTGTCCTTAGACTCGGTGAAATTACATTCCCGGTAAAAATGCCGGGTAGTTGCAGTTAGACGGAAAGACCCTGTGAAGCTTCACTATAGATTGATATTGGCATGTAGTATGTGCTGCTCAGTATAAGTGGGAGGCGTTGATGTTTCGACTTCGGTTGGGGCGGAGCCAACAATGAGATACCACTCAATATATATAGCATTTCTAACCCCTAGATTGGGGAACAGTGTCAGTTTGGTAGTTTACCTGGGGCTGGTGCCTCCTAAAAAGTAACGGAGGCGTGCAAAGGTTTGCTTGTCACGGATGGAAACCGTGGTGGACGTGCATTCGCATAAGCAAGCTTGACTGTGAGACTGACAGGTCGAACAGATACGAAAGTAGGCGAAAGTGATCCGGATCTTCCATATGGAAGGGGATCCGCTCAACGGATAAAAGTTACTCCGGGGATAACAGGCTAATGGTATCTAAGCGTTCATAGCGACGATACCGTTTGGCACCTCGATGTCGACTCGTCGCATCCTGGGGCTGTAGAAGGTCCCAAGGGTTGGGTTGTTCACCCATTAAAGCGGGACGCGAGTTGGGTTCAGAACGTCGTGAGACAGTTCGGTCCCTATCTACTGCAACCGTAAGAAATTTGAGAGATGCTGTCCCTAGTACGAGAGGACCGGGATGGACAAGCCTCTGGTAGTACCAGTTGTTCCGCCTAGGAGCACGGCTGGATAGCTACGCTTGGAAAAGGTAACCGCTGAAAGCATCTAAGTGGGAAACTTGTCTCAAGATTAGATTTCTCTCCCCTTGTGGGAATAAGACCTCCGCGAGACTAGCGGTTTGATAGGCGTCATGTGTAAGTATAGCAATGTATTGAGCAGAGACGTACTAATTGGTCGAATGAGTTTTTCTTTTGAAAATATGTAATATATTATACTATTGTTAATAGTACTGTGGTCTTTGTAAGATATCTTGAATTTTATGGTTGATTAGTTATATTATTCAGGCTTATTTAAATTCTGGTTTATACAAACGGTGGTGCTGATGTGGACTGTGGAAACACCTGTTCCCATTCCGAATACAGTAGTTAAGCACAATCCAGTCGATGATACTGGTCTTATTAAGGCTGGGAAAGTAGATTAGCGCTACCATTTGTATGGACGAGAATTCATACAAAGATTTGATCTTTAATAGTACGAGAAAGAGATTGAGTACAGATGTATACTTTTTTGAAGAGTTTGACCCTGGCTCAGGATGAACGCTAGCGGAACGCCTAACACATGCAAGTCGAACGGATTCTGCGTTGTAGCAATACATAGTAGAATTAGTGGCAAACGAGCGAGTAACGCGTGCCTAACCTGCCCTTAAGATGGGAACAACTACGGAGACGTAGCTAAATCCCAATATGCTCACGATGGTGAAATGCCGATGCGAGGAAAGATTTATCGCTTAAGGAGGGGGGCGCGTCCTATCAGGTAGTTGGTTGAGGTAACGGCTCACCAAGCCTATGACAGGTAGCTGGTCTGAGATGATGTCCAGCCGCGATGGGACTGAGATACGGCCCATACTCCTACGGGAGGCAGCAGTGGGGAATCTTGCACAATGGACGAAAGTCTGATGCAGCGATCCCGCGTGAAGGATGAAGCATTACGGTGTGTAAACTTCTTTTTTGGTGGAAGACGAATGACGGTACACCAAGAATAAGAGACGGCTAACTACGTGCCAGCAGCCGCGGTAATACGTAGGTCTCAAGCGTTATCCGGATTTACTGGGCGTAAAGTATCCGTAGCCTGATATGTAAGTCTGTTTTCAAATCCCACGACTCAATCGTGGAAAGGGAATGGATACTGCATATCTAGAAGTTATTGGGGGTTAGTGGAATTTCCGGTGGAGCGGTGAAATGCGTTGATATCGGAAAGAACGCCGAAAGCGAAAGCAGCTAACTATGATTAACTTGACGGTGAGGGATGAAAGTTTGGGTAGCAAACGGGATTAGATACCCCGGTAGTCCAAACTGTAAATTATGCTTGCTAGGTGTTTCGATCCTTGTGGTCGGAGTGCCGTAATCTAACGAGTTAAGCAAGTCGCCTGGGTAGTATATTCGCAAGAATGAAACTCAAAGGGATAGGCGGGGGAACACACAAGCAGTGGATTATCTAGATTAATTGGATAATAAGCCAAGAATCTTACCTAGAATTGACATGCAATGTGTC
The DNA here is from genome assembly GCA_946408385.1 of uncultured bacterium. Lineage (GTDB taxonomy): Bacteria > Patescibacteriota > Gracilibacteria > Absconditabacterales > Absconditicoccaceae > UBA3291. Next base: position 175,211 of record CAMJSB010000002.1, read on the forward strand.
TCATATGAAAGTATGATATTTGTAGCAATACAGAGCTTTGCACAGGTGGTGCATGGTCGTCGTCAGCTCGTGCCGCAAGGTGTCTAGTTAAGTCTGGAAACGAGCGCAACCCTCATCGTTAGTTAGTATGTCTAACGAGACTGCCTGGGTAACCAGGAGGAAGGAGAGGATGACGTCAGATCCTCATGCCCCTTACATCTAGGGCCTCATAGATAATACAATGGGTAGCAACAACGAGAAGCAATATCGCGAGATGGAGCAAATCTTCAAACCTACCCCTAGTTCGGATTGTAGTCTGGAACTCGACTACATGAAGTTGGAATTGCTAGTAATGGCAGGTCAGCCATACTGCCGTGAATATGTCCCTGTTCCTTGCACTCACCGCCCGTCAAACCATGGGAGCTGAGGTTCTCTGAAGACTTACCATGTGGGTTAAGGAGAAAATCAGTGACTGGGGTTAAGTCGTAACAAGGCATCCCTACGGGAACGTGGGGATAGACTACCATTCTAATTTTGAAAAAACAACTTATAACCTATCATACATCTGGTTACTCAATTTCTTTCTAGTACTATTGAATCTAAAAACTCTGATTTCGGTCAGAGTTTTTTTTTATTCCAGAAAGATTTGAAATTGGTCATATTTTTGGTATACGTAAAAATATAGGGATTTTAAATTTTATGTTTTATAGTTATGCCAACTTCAAGTAAAAAGGATATAAAAATATGTCCTTATTGTGCGAATGAAATTAAAGCATGAGCTAAAAAATGTATGTATTGTAAAGAAAGTCTAATTGAAGAAAAAGAGTTTAATAATGAAGCTCTAGAAGTAAAACAAGAAGATAACAAAACTAAAAGAATTTGGTGACGAATATTAGCACTTTCAATACCTATTGTAGCAATTATGTGGTTTATTATCTCCATAATTTTTTACATTATTGGTGCAAGTACTTGAGGATGATCAGAATTAATCTTTACTATCCAAAAGTCTATTAATTGGATATTATGAATTTTATGCATTTTATCATTTTTTTTCACCATACGATGAATCATTATACTTTCACGTTCCAATTCAAAATCTAATTTAATACAAGATGGAGATGAAATAGATTTGGGAAATGTAAAATCTAGTATTAAACTTGCAGACATAACAAAATGATTTATGTATGGATATATTATACGAGTTTGTATAGATTTTCTAGTAGTATTTTCCTGATGATATATATCAGAATGAACTGAAATATTTTTGAATTTTATATTTATTATAGGAGCTCTTGTATCGCAAATAGTTCGGTGGTTTAAAACATACAGATGATTACAGAAAGCACAAATCTGATGATTAACATTCCCAACATGATGGTGACGATTAGCTTTTTGATGGATTTGTCCAATAGCATGCTTATATATGCCTTATCAGATAGTTAGAGATATTATGAATACATATAAATTAAAAACATGAAAAAGTGTTAAATGATCAATCGTTTGACGATGGTGGGCTATATCTTTAATAGGTGGAGCTGTAAGCTCAGCCATGCTTAGACAATCTTGAAATTGAGATTTGTCGATAATAATATTTTCATATGTGCTTGATATACTAGAATATATATTGTTTATAGTGCTTCTCACAAAAATCCAGAATATGCAAAAAGAATATATAAAAAGCTACTAAAATATTTTATTATGTGCGATGTTATTCTAATTTATAATTATATTTTTTTGCAAAATCTTTTTGTGTATCAACTATTACTCATCGAGCATCATCAACTTTTTGTCATGAGTTTCTAAGAGATTCTGTATCTTTTTCTAGATTAGAAAAATCTTTTCATTTATCTGGGTATAGGTATAAGATATAATCCTCGTATTCGTTTAGGAAGGAAATAGCCAAATTGGTGAAATTTTCAGAAGCTTCTTGGAGTCTAAAATCTCATTTCCATCATCAAAGTGATATAACGTTAGATTTTGATACTTTGCAAATTGATAGTCCGTCGATAACTATTTGGTGTAACTCATTATAGCTAAGATCTCATGGGTTGTCTGGAATATTATCAAAAGAATTATAACATGCAGAAACGTTATCTACTATAGTATCATTATAAGATATTAAATTTGAAGAACTTGATTTGTTACCGGAAAAATAGGAAATAATTATTACTAAGAAAATAAAAATAACGGTTCAAATAATTATTTTTACATAAAGTGGCATAGATGTTTTATTGTATTCATTTGTTATATTATCAGTTGTTTTGTTGAAAAACTCTCAACAATATTGGCATTTTAGTGCTCATTCCTTAATGCTATTAGCACAGTAGGGGCATTCTTTGTAACCTTGTTTCATGTGTTATAGTTTAAAATATAAAACATATTATGATTCATAATAAAATATTTTAGCCTTACAAGAGATTGTTTTAAATTTAATAAAAATTTGGCAGATTTAGTATAGATTTATGTATTGGATAGCTTTAGGAAATATTGTATTTTTTGCCAAATTTTTCTTGTTTTTCGATTCCATAACTGTATTCTAACTCACGATATTTTTACTTGAACAAGAGTGGTAAATAATGCTTTTACAAGATTTATTACAGAATCCTGAATATAAACAAAAATTCGTTTTGGAGAAGTTTATCCAAGAAGTTCTCCAGATTTCTCGTGAAGAAATGTGGATGCAAATGGATAAGGAGATTTCTGGACCAGAAGTAGATCAGATTTTGACATACTATCGTGCATATGTAGAGGATAAAAAGCCTATGGAATACATACTTGGACATGTAGATTTTTTTCAAGTTCCATTTATCGTTAATGAAAATACACTCATTCCTCGTCCAGAAACTGAATATATGATCACAGCGGTTACAGAATATACCAAAGAAAACCTAGATTCAAAAAATCAGAAATGAATATTATTAGATATCTGAACATGATGTGGAGTGCTCTGAATCTCAGTTCTTCTCCAAAATCCTGATTCATATGACCAAATATTTTTTTCAGACATTTCTACTGGAGCGCTTTTTGTAGCACAAAAAAATTATGAAAATCTGATTGAAAAGAAATATGACCATGAATTTTTACAGTCCGATTTAGTTTCTTTTATTTCTGATAAATCACTTGATACTAGTAAACCAACCACTTTGGTGGCGAATCTCCCATATATTCCAGATGAAACATTTGATGAAAATTCTCCAGATAATGTGCAGAAACGAGAACCAAGGATGGCATTCGTATGATGAGATGATGGATTAGATCTTTATAGGAAAATGTTTAACCAACTCTTTGACTTCAAATCACAATGAAAAATCTGAAAAGTGATGATGTTTCTAGAAATGATGACACGGCAAGTTGAAATTTTAGAGAAAGAATTCTGAGATAAACTAAGTTTTGAAGAGGTGAAAACTTTTCATTTCAATATTCGCATAGTCAAAGCATCTTTTAAAGACTAAAATTACTAAAAAAGTCAAATTAAACCAATAAAAAAAGTCAGAGTTTTTTTGACTTTTTTTGTGTTTCTGAATATAATTATTTTGGAAACTTTATTTCCTTGAATTAAACAAAAATGGAAGAAAATCAAACAAATCAGAATTTAAATCAACAACCTGTTCAACCACAGCAACCAGCTCAGCCACAACCTGAGCAAGTTCAGCAATCCGTTCAAAATCAACAGGTTCAACAACAAACTGTTCAATGACAACAGCAACCTGCAGAGCAGCCTAGTGTTTCTATGCAGATTCAGCAGTTACTTGTTAAACAGCAACAATATCAACAACAATATAATCAGCTGGTTGATTATGTGAAAAAAACTCCAAATTTACCTATTGAACAGGTGAATCAAATAAAAGCTCAATTAGATCAACTTAATGCTCTTTTTGTACAATGAAAACAGCAATTACAAGCATTATGATATAATCAAGTGCAGGTAAATAAGCCTACAGAAGTAAAAAAATGAGCTGTATCTAATTTCTCACTCAAAAAAATAGCTATCTGATGTGGAATAGTGTTATTGTTGATATTTGCAGGTTTTTTTGTAACTTTATCTTCATTAATAAAAAATCCAAATGCTCTACTGTGAATCTGAGTAGATGCATCAACTGCTAAAATGTTACTCCAAGCATTTACGTGATTGTTATTCTGAAGTGTTATTCTTTTGATGTTATGAGTGATTGTTTCAAATATTTACAGATTGATTACTGTAAAAAATCAATGAAAATGAAAATTTGTTCGATGATTAATGGGATGAATTATTTGAACCGCGATAATGTGAGTATTAATGTGATTAGTATTTTGATGGATATGAAAAATTGTTACGGAAGTGGAACAAATCGATTATGATATAATTCAGCCTTATCTTGTATGAAGAGTAGAAAACGAATGAAATGATGAATTTGCTCACCCATATAGAAATCAAGATATGGTTGGTGTAGGTGAAAATTATCCACTTATTGCTCCATCGGAAATGGCATATTCTCTTAGATGGGATGAATTAATAAAATTAGCGAATAAAGAATTACCAGCAGGGTACGATATAGTTAATATAAAACTTTTATGTGGAGATAAAGACAACACAATACTAGAGATATATGATACAGCAGGAGCTAATCGTAGATTCAACTGAACATGTTTGTATTCAGAAAAATGAACGTATACTTACTGAATAGAAGTAACGTATGACAACACTGTGACTAAGGAAAAGAAGACTGAAACATACAGATTAAAGTCTTTAGATTTTACATCAGAATTATCAATATATAAAGTGAATAGATCAAGTGGTTCATCTAATGCAACATCAAGTAAATTATCTAGTGAAGGATGAGAATACATACTTTGACAAGCTCCAGTAAAAGTAACAGTAGATACTACACAAATTTTCCGTGATTTTTCTACTAAATGATATGAAGTTCAATGGGATATGGATTGAGATTTTACAAATGATAGAATTAACCAAGTTAGTTTCGATTATTCATATAAGGTACCACAAGTTTACTATGTTACATATAAATTCCCAGAAATAAAAGACGATGTGTGGTATAGATTTCCAGTTAGAGTAGAGCCAAGTGATAATCCAATATGTGATGTGAATGTGGAAAATTTTCCGTGAACAAATAAGTTTCAGATTGCTACAGATTTTATAGATGGATCTTCAGCGGCTACTATTTCATCATATAGATACACTATACGAAATAGAGCTACAAATCAGATTTTGAAAGAATTAAAAGAAGAATGACAAAAAATTGTTTATGAATTCCCAGATAAATGAAACTATTTTGTAGTGGTAGATTATGTTACTGTAGATTGAAAAAAATGACAATGTGAATCCAATTTAATTCAACTTGAAAAAGAGGAATTTAATATCCAATATTCACTTCTAGCCAAAGATTTAGATTCGTGAAAATTTAAAGAATTATGTAATTCTCAGAATGCTGATTACAACAATTGTACAGAAATAAATCTAGAAACTCTACCTCAAACATATCAATTAAAAATACAGTCTATCACTCCATCTACAAATGAAATATCTAAAGCTGTCTATTTAGAAGACAATATAGAGTCATTAGAAAATACTCATGCATTATTGGAAGAAAATAATTCTTATGAATTTACAGTTAATAAAGAATGAGAATATGAATTAAGAATCGTTGTAGCTGATAAAAGCAGCTGAATAGATGATTCAACAAAAGTTATAAAAATAACAGCCAACAAACCAGATATAGTTTGAATTATCTCAGTTATGTCTAATGAAACTGATCCAAAAGAAAGGAAACAGATTTCTGAATGATTTTCTCCATTGACAGTAATTTTGGATGCGTCAAAAACAGAAATAAATATTCCATGAGATGAAGTTGTCTATTTTACACGGGATTTTTGAGATGGACAAGTAAAGAAAAATCAGCAAAATGGTATAGTTTCTCACACATACAATTATGACTATGCTAATGAGAATTGAGTATTTACTCCAAAAGTTACTGTAAAAACTCTACAATGACAAACTAAAGAATTTTTATGACCAACACTTCATGTAAAAAAACAACTTATCGACCTAAATTTAACATCAACAACACATCCATCTGGACAAGCTCCTGTTAATAGTCTAGTTGGATTTTTGGCAGAGTTTAGTTGATTGCCTGAGGAAATGACACGAGATTTCTGAGATTGAACACCTGCATATACATGTCAAAGAAGAGATTGCGCAGAACGGGATCATTCTTATAATAAGCCATGACTTTATACAATTAAAGTAAGTTTGGATTTCGAAGAAATCCAACAAGTAGAACAAACAATGACTTTCAAAGTTTACTAGAAATTTCAAAAAACATAAAATATTAAAAAGCTGACACCTATAGACATGACTATAATATTTTTACAATTTCAAAAAATGTAAAAATTAAATCAGTTTATAACTAGTAAATTAAATAGTCACTTTTTATGCTCCAATTTTTTTAAGCATATTGACTAATAAAACTCGTCAAAAAAAATATTAAAATTCTAGGCATAAGAATTTACCTTTAATTTTTTACAACCATTTTTTTAAAAAATATATAAAATAATATAAAATACTCTTGATTTTTATTCTGATTTTTGTATATACTCTGATACTGTTTATTATAACAGTTGGAAAATGCTGTGCGGATATGATGTAGTTGGTGTAGCATAGCAGACTTCAGCTCTGCTTGTACGGG
>CAMJSB010000003.1 GCA_946408385.1 uncultured bacterium
CATTAAAATTTCCAATATTTTTAATTCTGACTTCATTTCATTTAGTTTCCAAAATTACAGTTTTACTGTTATCCAGTTTCATCAATGTATCGATGTATTTTTTGTTGTTATCATCAAAACCGCGAGAAAGTGTAAGAGTAAATGCGTCTACCATATTGATAATTTTGCTCAAAACTGTTTCTTTAGCTAAAATTGGGCTAACACTAGCTATAATTTTTGTAAAACGAAAGTTATTCATACCCACACATATTTAATATAAATAAAATCACTTTTACCACTTTGTCATTCTGAGCATTAGCGAAGAATCTTGTATTTTACACCTAAGATTCTTCATTCCACTTCGTTTTATTCAGAATGACAGTAAGCTACTATTTATCATCCACTACTACAAATCCTCTCCTTTCAATTGTTCTCACTTCATTTCTATCATTTATTGCTACTACTCAATTTCTATCAGTTTGATATTTGATTAAGTTATCTCCGATTAATAATGTCACAGTTGTAGATTCATATCCGTTAGGGAAAGAAATGAAAAGCTGACCTCATTTTTTTCATCCACTAATATCTGTTTTCACGTCTAGTAATGGTAATTCATCGAACGTTCTAACTTTGATGCTCATTCATAATGTTTTTTCTAATTCTGTAATTGCAGCCCCTCATTTTCAGATTATTTTTCATTTTACGAATTCTGGGATGTATAGCTCAATTCCTGCTCATTTCATTTTTACCACGAAATCACTATTCAGAATTGTTTTTAATTTTTTTTCAATTCACTCTTTTGCGAAGCTAGACATTCATCATTGAGTAGCTGCTGTTTTTTCTTTCATTTCGGCTGTAATTGGCATTACCACTACCTGTTCTCAGAATGTATATATTTCATATAAATCTTGTTTACTTAGGAATGAATTAACTATGATTACTGGTCTAGAAAGGTCTTCACTCTGCATTCACTCCGGCACTTTGGCTGTAAGTGTCAGCTGAAGAATTTCTGCAATTCTTCATTTATCTATGAATATCACTGTATCGATTACTTGTGGAATAATTCACATTTCAATCGAACCGATAAAACGCTGGATACTATCCACTGGTTTAGTGGCATGAATTACTCCCAGCATTCCAATTCATGTAAGTCTAAGGTCTTTATACAATTCAAAGTCTGGTGTATTTCTCACTTCATCATAAACTGTATAATCAGGTCTAGAAAGCAAAAGAATATCTCTCACTTCATCATGTGTTCAGTGTGTAAAGCTATATTGAACCACATCTTCATCTACCATCAAATCACGTGGAGATTCAATAGTTTTGATAATATGATGATTAGCATGATAAACCTGAACTAAAGCCTGAACGAATGTTGATTTTCAGCTTCCAGGAGCTCAAGAAACTAGAATTCATTTTGAGTGATTTGTAAGCAAATCCATCACTTCTGGAGATAAATCATAATCTTCAATTGTTGTCTTTTTGACTGGGCGAACTGCTGTAATCTCAGTGGCATCAGATAATGGTGGATAAACTATCACAATTCTATATGGGCCAAGCTGTAAAACTTTGCTCAGTTTTCTATCAATTTCCAAATAATTTCATTTTTCATTAGTTGCTTCATCGAAAATTTGCTGAATCAGAGCATCCATTTCATCTTGTGTAATAATTTTTTCATCCATCACTGGATTTCGGTTTCCAGGGGTTCATTTTTTTCTAAGTATTGGGCGATCTGCCTTGAGATGCAATGACATCGTCATTTCATCAAAATAGTTATCTAGAACATACGTTTTGTCGCTTTTTATAGTTTCTGACATTTTTTAGCATAAACGAATTAAAACTAGATAAGTATATTCCAAACTTTGGGAAAATGCAAATATTCAGAGTAAACAAACAGATTTTCACTTCCTTTTTCAAATAAAACTTATATGATATAAGTATAAGATATTTAACAAAAGTCTGATTTGTAAAATTTTTCTAACTTTTGGCCACCTTATATATTGATTTTTTTTGAAATTTCAATATAAACTTTATCGTTGAGTGGAGATTATTTAGTTACTACCTGCATTTTAGGATATGTATTTTCATCTAATTTGAATAAAAGAGAAGAACTGAAATAAATACGACTTGGATTTGCTAATAAAATGATGAGATGAAGATTTCATTAGAAGTTTTTTGGCAAATCGGTGAGTTGTAATAGTATCAATCAATGAATTTAAGGAAGATAATCCTGAAAGTTTTTGAAATATAGTTATTTTGTTGGAATATAATTGAGCTGAAGTTCAAATGTTAATGCAATGAGAGGATTTGTCAGCGAGTATGTCTTTTATTGTAACTCTTTGATTAAGACCTCTAAGTATGAATTTTATAGACAATCCTATTTCTGAAGAACAGGTAAAAACTATGCTTGATTCTACAGTTTTGGCTGCAGAGGAGGAAGATAAAAAAATAAAACAACAAGAGGAATTTGAAGAATTGAAGGAGAAAAAAAAGTATGAGGAGTCTTGAATTAAAGATTGATTGAAAATTATTAATTTAAATATTGATCGTATAGAACAAGTATTAAAGGCTGGTAAATGAGTTTTGTCTTCAAATGAGATAAAAGAATTAGAAAATTATTTATCAGAAATGAAAAAAATCAGACTTTGAACCAATTTTAATAAAATGACTGCTTTGGTTTTGGATGTTCATGTTTTGTTAGATCGTGCTGAAAAACAAATTTTTGATGCAAATAGTGAAAAAAGCTTTTTAATAGATGATAATAGTTCAGTTACAAATATTGATGTTTTGAAGGAATATTTTGGTTCTAGTAGAACTTCAGAAAAGGCCACGTTGCAGCCTGCTTGATTGACTGTATCAGAATCTATTACCAATATTTTGGGTATAAAATCTGTTTTTCTTAAATTATTAAATCGTGATATATCACATTCTTTTGATGGCTATTCTTTTGATGAATTTTTTGATGCTGTGGTAAATTTACTTGAATTTATTGTGCTTCTCGTGATTGTTGTAATTTCAATATCATGGGTTGTTGGTCCTTTGTTGTGATTCAATAATTTTTCTCTTTATTTACTGACAGCTATGTGATGGTTATGATTATTGATTTATTTATTGAATAATGTTAAATTAAATGGAATAACGTCCAAAATTCTTTGATTCTTAGTTCTTGTGTTGATTTATTGGGTGGGATTAAAATTATTATTAAATACGTTTGCTTTTTAGTGGATTTATAATCTTAATTTAATAGTTTTTTTGAATGTCATTTATGTGAAAGAAATTCCATATAATTATACTTGGGTGTCAGATGAACTATGCTGATTCTGTGAGGATTAAATCAGTTTTAACGAACTGTGGTTTTGAGTATGTGAATAATGAGGATGATGCTGATATTTTGATTTTTGATACATGTTCTGTTCGTCAAAAGGCTGAAGATAAAATAACGTGAAGTCTGAAAGATGTAAGTAAAGATAAGAAGATTTGGATTACTGGATGTATGGTTCAGCATAATTTTAGAAATATTTTGAAAAAGAACACACCTAATCAATTTAAACGTGGGAATTTCTTATGAACCACTGAATGAAATCAGATTAAGGTTTATTGAGCAGAAAATGAAGAGATTAAAGAGCTAATTGATCATAAACAGACTTCTCTTGAAAATATGGTATTTATCAATCATGCATTTAATCCATTATTCTTTAATTTGAAGCAGACTTATCCTAATTTAGAATTATGTTTTAGGATCGATGATACTGGATTTTTACCCTTGATGCTTGAAAAAATCTGATATGAATGATTAGAATATGATATAGAATTATTGAGCGAATATGAAAAGATAATTCCTCAGGAGAATGCTAATATGTCGGAGCATCAGACTACAGCTTATGTGCCTATTTCTACTGGGTGTAATCAATTCTGTTCATACTGTATTGTGCCTTATGCTAGAGGTTTAGAAAGATATTTTAGTGTAGAACAGGTCGTGGATGAGGTTAAATTGCATTTAGAAAACTGAGCAAAAGAAATCGTTTTGCTTGGTCAAATCGTGAATAAACATCCAGAATTTTTGACTATTTTGAAAGAAGTTTTGAAGCTAGATTGATTAGAACGACTCAGATATACTTCACCGTATCCAACTTATTATTCTGATGAACTTTTAGCTTTGCATGAAAATGAAAAAAAACTTTGTCCTCATATTCATATACCTTTTCAGTCAGGTTCTGATGAGGTTTTAAAGAGAATGTTTCGTGGATATAAAGCAGATGATTGTTTTAACTTTGTACAAAAAATTCAGAAATTAAAAAGAAAAATCTCGATAACTACTGATATGATAATCTGATTTTCATGAGAGACTGATTCTGATTTTGATGAGAGTTTAAAATTAGTTGAGGCTGGAAAATTTGATATGATTTATATGTGAATATACTCACCTCGTCCATGAACTTTTGCATATAAACAACTAAAAGACGATGTAAGTGCTGAAATAAAGCATGAACGTTGGGAGAAAATGAATGAACTTTTGAAGAAATGATCACAGGAAAATAATATAGCTGAAATATGATGAGTGAGAAAAGTTTTAATTGATGAGATTAAATGAAATGAATGGTTTGGTCATACGGATAATATGAAGCAGATTCGGTGAAAGATGGATTGAAAAGATTTGAAAACTTGAGAGTTTATAGATGCAAAAATTATAGACTCATGAGAATTTAAGTTGGTTGGTGAAATTGTTTAGTTTTGTTTATTAAAAATATCACTTATTAGTGGTTATCCATTAATACTTTATCTATTTTTTTTGATAAATAGTCTTGTATTTATTTGCAAGTAAAACAAAAATCGATTTTGATATACTTTTACTATGATCAAAGTCTGCAGAAATATTAAAATTTTTGACTTTTTTGAACTATTAATCATTTTTAGTAGTAAAAATATATTTGTTATTAAAGTGTAATAATTAAAATTTATATTTTGAAAATCAGAATTATATTTGTATATTTATTGTAACTTATTTTAATAATATTTTATAAGGTATGAAAAAAATCTGACTTTTTATTTTATTGCTAGCATGTAGCATTTTACTTACTGGATGTTTCGAAAACAATAATCTTGAAGTTATTGATGACTGTGTACTTCCAGAAGATTGTTCAATAGATGAACCTATCGAAGATGATTTATCTAATAAGTATCTTACAGCATTCTGAACTGAACCTTTCTGGAGCCTTGAAATTTCTTGATGAATTGCAAAACTATCTTCTCCAATGTTTGAAACAGAATACGAAGAACCCGTTAATATTACTAAAGAATGAGAAAATTATTATTTTTCCTGAGATGAATTAGAATGAGAGTTTATAAAAAAGGATTGTATAGATTGATGAAAATGAGATATGCATTATTACACAGTTTGAATTGCTAAATTCAGAGAATACTATTACGAATGATGCTGAGACGATGAAGAGTGAATCAAAATGTCAGATGAAGAACGTGAAGAAGATTTTACAAATTTCATGACAGAATTCTCAGGTAACATAAAATCATGTGAAAAAAATATTACAGATAATCTGAATATGATAATTGAAAACGCTACAGATATTTCTCAAGGCTGGTATAGTTATAAAAACGTTTGAGATTCATACCAAGCCGAATGATACATATCATATTCCATAAACGGTGAATATTACACAAAAGATACTACGTGTGCATTTCAATCTTCAGACTTTTCTGATTGGTGAGAGTTTTGAAACTGAGAGATTGAATATCGATGACAATGAAATATTATTTGATTAGCTCGAAGTGATGAAGAACAAGAATGCATAGATTCATTATATCAATATGAGCCAGAACAAATGCCTTGAGACCCACAAACTATCATTACAGTATCATGTGCAGGAGTAGACTACTGAAATTCATTTGTAACATGATATATTTACACAACTACATATCCCGATTTATGACTCAGAATTTCTACACCTGCATGACGAAGATATTACGATGAAGACTCCATATTTAAGGATAAATCTGATAAACCAATTTTTGTGAGAAATTGAAATAGAATTTCATATATACATCCAATCGCTTGAGAAGAAATGGAATATATTCAAACTTTTGAAAAATCTGAAAATGAATCATTAAAAGATATAATAGAAAGTAAGCACACAAACTGAAAATGTTCATTATTAGAATATAATTATTACCAACAAAATACAGTATCTGCTCCATATCCATGAACTATTATTTATTGAATTTATGAATGAGAACAACGAAAAGATTGTAAAATTGATGATGGAGAAGATAAATGATTGGTACGGTTCTTTGAATCTCCAGACAAAAGTAAATACTATAAAATGGTATTTATGGATTGATGTGCCCCTGGACCTTGTTCTATATTTGGAGAAATAGAATTATTTTAATTATTAAACTCGTGATTATGCGAAAATTTATAAAAGATTTTTTCACATATCCATTCCAGAAGGATAAAACAAATAATAAACGAAATCTCATGATGACTTCATTATTTAAAGATTTTCCTGCAAATTTTTGGACTAAACCAACATTAAAGAAAACATTAATTGCTCCATTACTAGTAATATATTATATGTTTTCTGAATGAAAAAAGAAAGATAAATCAGAATAATAACACAGTCATTCTGAATGAAACGCAGTGTAATGAAGAATCTTAAGTGTTAATACCAAAAAAATACCTAAGATTCTTCGCTTTCGCTCGGAATGATAATATTTTACAAAATTATTTCAAATAATGAGACTCGTAATTCAACAAGTTAAATCAGCTATACTTGATATAGAAGAAAGCAACATCCATAGAGAAATCTGAAGATGAATCATAATTTACTTATGAATTCACGTCGACGATTTAGATACATATCCAGAGAAAATAGCTAGAATTATGAAAAAATTTCCCTTACTAAAATGGCTAACTGGACCAGATTGAAATATAAATACATCACTACAAGACATCGACTGAGAAGTTCTTTTGGTTTCAAACTTCACTCTATATGGTAGAAGTACAAAATGAACTAAATTAGATTTTGTCCATTCTGCACCATACAAAAAAGCTGAAGAAATATATAATTATTTTATTCAAGAGGCTAAAGCTAACTGACGAAAAATTCAGACTTGAGAATTTTGAGCAGATATGACAGTTACAAGCGTAAATGAATGACCTCTTAATTATGTGTTAGATTATTAATATAGATAAAAAATATATTATTGAAAAGATGGAGATTTTTTTTAGATTTTAATTAGATTTATTTTTTTTGATTTTATGATGAAAGTTTTGTTAATAGCGTCAACGCCAAAAGAGTTGAAAGCAATTAAAGAATGAATTAAAAAAGCTAATTTAAAAATGAATTTGAATATAGATTATTTGTGCTGTGGAATATGAAATTATGAAGTAGTATCTTCATTGGAACATTATTTAACTCAAAATTCAGCCCCTGTATTTATTTGGAATATATGAGTATGTGATTATTGGAATTCCGAAAATGAAGAAAAATCTGAACCTATTCAGGTATCATCAATTATTAATATTCATACTGAAAAAGAAGTAATTATCCCGCCTTTTTTACAAATTGCATCATTAAAAAACTGTTTTTCTGGTGAGAATATTATTTTGGAAAATTTTAGGTTTCAAAATGGAATATGAATATGATATAATGAGATATATTTTGATATGGAGAGTCGGTGAGTTGGGTTTGTTGCTTCAAAATATAAGTATCCACGCTTAATTTTGAGACTCCCCTTTTATTACATTTGAATAAAAACTGAATCATCGAAAATAGAAAAATCACTTAATGATTTGGAATTTTCTTTAAAAAATTTACCTTATCGTGAATATTTATGAAAAATACTTGATTGGATTAGTAAAACTGCATAATTATTTAGCACTTCTCATAAGCATTATCATCACATAACCACGTAATTCTTTCATCTTTGGATCATCCTTTGTGATGATTCATTCTTTAACTAATTTTTCCATATGATTTGTATAATATTTTGGTGTTGATTTATATTTTCCATCCAATGTTGAGTACAATAATCTTGATAATGCTGTAACAAACTCTGCTCTACTTACTTCATCATTTGGTCTAAATTTGTTATTCGGCATATTTTGTCACATTATTCATAATTGATATGCAAGAGTTACTCAATTATCATAGTCCGTATTCATCTTGATAGTAACATCATTAAAATTTATCACTCATTTTGAAACATCAGGCTCTTTTCAGAGTATATTTATCGCATATTGTGACAACATTTTTGCCATTGCTATTCTAGTAAGCTTTCATCCCATATCTGCTTTTTGAATTGTAGACATTGTTGTAATTCCATTTTCTCTTGCGAATTCATAAGCCTGTTGAAATTCCGTCGAGTATTTCTGTTGGTTCTGTCATTCTGAGGCATTATTAGCTGGAGAATTATTTATTTCCTGTGCGTCATTCTGAGGAGCCTGCTCCGAAGAATCCATAGGTGTTTCGCTTTCACTCACTGGATCCTTCACATTCATTCAGGATGACACCATACTATCATCTTGAGGAGTTTCTGTTGGTTTTTGTTCATCCTGCTTTGGTGTATCTGGTTTCGAACTTCATCCACCTCAACCACCTCATCATCCACTACTTCCATTACGTTCATACTTTACATAAACTACAGAATAACTATCTACTCAATTATTCAAATCAATTTTCTGTGTCATTGCTTCATCTGTATATCATCATACTACATGATAACCACCTACTGATGGAGGAGTTAATTTTTGTCATTTTGTAAAAGTCGCCGTTGTTTCTGATTTATCTATACTACTGATAAATTTTACTGTTATAGCATTTTTATCAGTAAAGTATCATGTCTGTCATACTTTATCTATCTTTGCATATGTCTTATCTATATAATTATCATCAAATTTAGTTCAATTTCATCATACCACACTTACAGTTCAATAAAACATTCACCCTCAGTTATCAGTAACATTTGTAGTTACAAATTTATCTGATGCATAAATCGTTTTTAGAGTTGAAGCATCATAGAACATCTGTGACATATTCGTTACATTTTTAGTATCCCAACTACTTAAGTCTAGTTCTTTCAAATTAGTATCTCAATAAAACATTTTAGACACATTTGTTACTCCATCTACATCAGATCATTCTAAATTTATTTCTTCCACATTTGTTAACCATCCAAATGCATAATTTGCATCTCAAGTATATTTTGTATTTGTCATATTTAATTTTTTAAGTAGTGGAAGTCATCCATATGTTATATTCATCATCAATGATGTGTTGCTGATTTTTCTAAAGTCTCGTCCACTTAAATTTATTTCTTCAAGATTGTTACATCATTGAACTAAACTTCACATATTAGTAACATTGTCTGTATTAAATCTACTCAAATCTAATCACGTTAAACTACTACAATAACTAAACATTTGACTCATATTTGTCACATTACTGGTGTCTACTGTATCTAATCACTTTATCTCTTCTAAACTACTTAATCATCCAAATGTATAACTCATATTTCATGAAAATATTGCATTTGTAATATTTAATTTTTTTATTGATGAAGTATTACTAATAACATTATAACTTCATGCCTTAGTGAAATTCCAT
The DNA here is from genome assembly GCA_946408385.1 of uncultured bacterium. GTDB lineage: Bacteria > Patescibacteriota > Gracilibacteria > Absconditabacterales > Absconditicoccaceae > UBA3291. Next base: position 9,600 of record CAMJSB010000003.1, read on the forward strand.
CCACTTAAATTCAGTTCCTGTAAATTATTACATCATTCAACTAGACCTCACATATTAGTAACGTTCGACGTATCAAAATCACTTAAATCTAGATCTGTTAATTTACTACATCCATAAAATATATTAGTCATAACCGTTACATTACTTGTATCAACTCAATTTAATTTTATCTTTTCTAGGTTAGATAATCAATAAAAAGTTTCATACATACTTCAAGAAAATTTTGCATTTGTCATATCTAAAGTTTTTAAACCTAATAATCATCAATATGTCATTTTTGATAAAAAAAGTTCCCTAGCATCTATATTTCTAAAGTCCCATCAACTAAAATTTAAGTTCTGTAATTGGTAACAAGCATTAAATATTTGACCTACATTTGTAACTTTACTTGTATCCCAATTACTTAAATCTAATTTTTTCAACCTACTACAAGCTGCGAACATATTACTTACATTCGTTAAGTTATCTGTATCCCAATTACTTAAATCCAGTTCTGTCAAATTACTACAATCTCTAAACATATAATACATCGTTGTTACATTACTTACATCCCAATTTTTTACACTTATTTTTTGTAAATTATAAGATTCATAAAACATATAACTCATATCTGTCACATTACTTGTATTCCAATTGTTCAAATCTAATCAAGTTAAATTCATAGCATGCCAAAACATACCCATCATATTTATTATATTTGATGTATCCCACGTATCCAATCATTTTATTTCTTTTGCATACGATATAAAAAATAATTGTTTTAAATCTTTAGCTTTACTCAAATCCCAATCACTAACATCTATTGTTATATTTTCTGCACACAACATCGCATTTGTACATCAAAAGACTGAATTAAATGTTTCCGGAATTACCCAATTTTTTGCATATAATGTGTTTAACGAACTAACTCACATAAACATACCTCATCTACCCGGATTTTTAGAAAAATCCCAATTATCTAAATTCAAATTTTCAATACTTGTACATCAGCTGAACATAGTATTCATATTGGTTACATTACTTGTATTTCGACCACCTAAATTTAATTCTGTTAATTTTGAATCACCATTAAACATAGATCACATATCCGTAACTGCACTCGTATCCACTCATTCTAATACAATTTCTTCTAGAGTAGATAATCATCAGAATGCATAATTCATTGTTGTACCATATTTTGTATTTGACATATCAAGTTTTTTAAGAGATGGTAGTCATCCATATGTCATATTCATCATTAATGATGATATATTATATTTACTGAAATCCCATCCACTAAGATTTATTTCCTCTAAACTACTACATCATGCAAACACACCTCACATATTAGTTACATTACTTGTATCAAAATCACTTAAATCTAATTCTTCAATTCAATTAAAATTGAAAAACATCTGCTGAGAATTTTCATTCAGATAAACTGTCTCAGATTGACTTGCATAATATAATGTTCATCCATCAAACCAAGCATATACTGGATAACTACCATCCTCTGATATTATTCATGTATTTACTCATGCAGGTATTTCTTCTGCTCTTTGAAAATTTTGTATATTATTATCCACAGTTCAGTATGATACAGCTTCACCATTATTAGCAAAAGTCTTTATTGCCGCATTAAATTGTTGTCATGGAAGAAGTGTAATCGACGTTCATGGTTGTATTTCCATCATAATTGATTCATTTTCCTCTGGATTTTCCTGTGCATAACTTATCGTTGTTAAACAAAAACTTGCACATAGAAATGCTAATAACATGCATAATCTAATCAGTTTTTTCATTTTTTGTTTTTAATATAATAAATATGTATGCATATATTATATATGTAATTTCTATCTTGTCAAATTTTTGAAGACTTTTTACAATTATTTAATTTTAGTTTGTAATCTATTATGAAATCTCTATACAAGAAAATGTGAGATTTATTTATTCGATAGTCGATATATGAGAAAATTGTATTTGATGTTAGTTTTGTTTTATACTTTTTTATTAGTTTGATGTTGAAAGAGTGAGATTAGTGTTCAGGAACCGGTTTTTGACTATGATGTAGATATATGTGATAAATTTTTTGAAGTGTCAAATTGTATTATAGATAATACTAAGAATTCTTCATGGACTCAAGAGAAAAAGGATGATCTTAGGAATGCTATATTGCTTAGGCAAGAGCAGTGGAAAACTTTGTCTAGAGATCAGTTGGAAGAAGAATGTTCTTCTGTATTATCTGTATTAAAAAATGCATCTGACTTAGATGAATTATGATGCCAAATTTAGTGTTAATTATTTATGTTATTTTATAATAAATATTATTTTAGTAAAAAATGGACCCGTTTTCGATTATTAGTTTTGTGATTTTAATTCTGCTTTCTATGTTCTTTTCAGGTAGTGAAACTGCTCTAACTTCTATACCGCAGCACAAGGTAGATTCCCTTTCAAAGCAACGTAAACGTTGAGTAAAATATCTTAGATATTGTAAAAATGAAAGTGATAAGGTTTTGATGGCAATTCTTATTGGTAACAATATTGTGAATATAGGATCTGCATCGTTAGCTACTGCAATTTCTATTGGTATTGCTGAGTGAAATGAGAATCAGTGACTTGTTGTTTGAATTGCTACAGCGGTTGTGACAATTCTGGTTTTGATTTTTGGAGAAATCGTTCCAAAGACTTATGCTCAGGAGCATTCAGAATCTATATCTTTGAAAATTGCGCCTTTCTATTTTTATTTAACTAAAATTTTAACTCCTGTAATTTGGTGTCTTAGTTTGTTGACTAAAAAAATTAATAAAAAATCTGAAAATTCTCAAGAGATTTCTCAGGAGGAAGTAGAGGCTTTTATTGAAAAGGCTGTGGAGTCTGATGCTGTAGAGGAAGATACTTTTGAAAATATTAAAAAAATGTTGAATTTTAATGATATTACGGTTTGAGAGGCTATGACTCCAAGAGTTAGAATCTGCGCTGTGAATGATGAGCTTACAATAGATCAGGCAATAGAAAAATTATTAACTTTTCACTATACGCGTATCCCTGTATATCATGAAAGAATTGATGATATTGATAGAGTGGTTACTTTAAAAGAGTTATTAAATTTATCGAAAAAATATTCATGAGATGTGAAATTGAAAGATTTGATTTTATATCCAATTCATAAAATTCCATCTCCTACCCCAGTAAATGTTGCTCTTGAAAAATTCAAAATGTCGCATAAACATATAGCACTTGTGATGGATGAGTATGGATGAGTAGATGGAATTATTTCTCTTGAAGATATTATAGAGGAAATTTTTGGAAATATTCAGGATGAAAGTGATGTGGAGATTAGTCCAATTAGAAAAGTCTGAAAAAATTCTTGGGTTGTATCTCCGTTTATTAGAATTGATGAATTTTTGGAAGAAAGTAAATTAACATTCGAGGAATTATGATTAAATGAAGATGAATTTGACTGAGAAACTTTGAGCTATTTGATTACATCTCTACTTGAGTGATTTCCAAGTGAATGAGAGGAAATTGATATACCATTGAAAGAAATCAGAGATGAAGAAATTTGATTTATGAAAAAAAATGATGATAAAAAAATTCCGAAAAGGAGTCTGATTATTAAAGTGAAGCAGGTGGAAGATAATACAATATGAGACTTAAAAATCTCTATAGTTTAAATTAGTCTCTTAAATTATGACAACAAAGGATTCATTGGTTTCTTTGCTTTCAAAAGCACCATCAAAAAATAAAAAGTTTGAATGAGATGAAATTTTTTTGGTTGATAAAATTCCTCCTGACTGATTTCCTCTAAGAAGTAGGAAAATATGATGATGTGCACATTATTCTTTAAAAGCGGTGATTGAATGAAAAAGAAACATTAAAAGACCTATTGAAGATTATTCCGCTGATTGGTGGTCTAGAACTACTTATCTTATGACACCTCGATGAATTATAAAAGTCTTAAAAAAATATAAGCTAAAATATTCTATAATAAGAGCTAAAAATTTAGATAAAAATGAAAAATTATTATTGCTTAAGCAGAATTTAAAAAGTGGTCCTATAATTCTTTTAGTGGCTAATTGACAGACTAAAAAGAAACGATTTTTGCGATCTAAAGCATTAATTCATCGGCATTATATTACATTATGGTGATATGATGAAAGACATAAAATGTTTTATGTATATGATTCGAATACAAAAAGAAAGACTCAAACTGAGGTAATGAAATGAACTTTAAAAGTACCGTATAAATATATTTTAAAAGAGTGGTGAATTGGTGCATCGAAAATAATATACAATAATTATGCAATTGCTGTAAAATATTAAATATTTATTTATATTTTTTGTTAAAATGAAAAAGACGGTATTATTCTGCATATCCCTTTGATGTATAGTTATGTTTTGATGTGGGCAAAAATTATGAGAAAATGAGAGTGAGTATATTTGAGAATTGATTATTTCTTGAGTCTGACCTGAAATTGCAATGGAGCCTACTATTGAGGAATGAACATTGGCTTTGAGATGAAGTTTCGAAGACCATGCAGATCATATATTTCTGGGAAAATGAATTTGGGAAAATTATTTGAGAGAAGAATCTGACTATTTGCCATGAAATACTTTAAAATTTAAATGAATTGTGGAGTTTATAGATTGAGCAGCTGGGAATCATTATTATAATGTAAAAGCCATAGATAAACTTGAAGTTATTAAGTATCCAAATGTTAATAATATCAAAGATTTATTAGAATGATACAATTATTGTGAAAAAGATTCAGATTGTTGATATTTTGATTGAGAATGTCCTCTTTGATGCTATATCCCATTGAATATTAAATATATTGATGTAGCTTCAAATATTGTTTCAAATTTTGTAAATCATTTATGAGAGGATGAACGTTGTGTATATGGTTGTACGGATATGGATGAGGCTGTGTGTAAAAATTATAAATGTGAAATGATTGTGGCTGATGTTGAAAATCATGATGAACCTATAATTTGTACATCTGAGCAAAAATCTGCAGATATTTGTACAATGATATATGAGCCTGTTTGCGGCTCGGATTCTAGAACTTATTGAAATAGTTGTGTAGCTTGTCAGTCAGAAACAGTTGAAAGTTATACTATTTGAGAATGTGAAGGCAGTGCATTTACAGTCGAATGAGATTCTAAATATTTGGATGAAGTTATGGATATTTTGAAGTGGGACTGAACTGTCTCATGTAACTATAGTTATAATGATGCGTGAACAGTTATATATGGTAGTTTTATGGCTGATAGAGATAATTTTTATTCAAGTATAGATGATTATTCATCAAATACTGCAAATAAAAATTATATGTTATCAACTGATTGAAAACTATATTATTGGTCTACTTTCCCAGATTCTGATAATTTTGTTGTTGATTTTCCTGTTGATATAGAAAGTGAAATTGCAAATCTTTTAGTTGATGCTTGAAAACATTCTGATTTTCAGATGGATTGTTCCGAATGAATTGAAGATGAAAATTTATTTGAAGTTCCTAACCTTGAATTTTAATTATTTACGTCTTTTATCTACTGGAGGTTTTTTGCTGATTATTTCTTCATATTCATCATGTGGACGTATAGTGAATATTTCTCAGTTTGGATATGCTATAATTCTTCGTGCATCACATGATGGGCTTAATTTGTAAGAAAGATATCATTGTCATCGTGATTTTTCTGGTTTTAAATTTGTTTGAATCATACCGGATAGGATATTTTGAATTCAATTATCGAATTGTGTGTGTGTTTGTGTGTTTATGGAATTTACTAATTGAGATATAAAATCTTCTTTATTAGAAAATTTGCATCAAACTTTTTCGAACAAATCGACATATTTTTTGCATCTTTTCTCTACATCTTCTACTTTTAAAGTTTCATTTAGTATTTCCATCATATCTTCTTTTTCTTTATCCATTTCTTGTTTTCATAATGATCAGCTTTCTATCGCTTCTTTGATTAATTTGCTATTTTTTGGTATTATTTGTATGCTTGCTTTTTTCTCTTGGTTATCAATTATTTTGAATCATGGATAGTTTATTATTAGTCTTCTTATATATTCATAGGCGTGGATGTATTTATCATTAAATTTATTCTTGATATGAGATAGCATAATTTCTCATGCATTTTTTTTGAGTTCGTTCTTTAATAATTTTTCTATGTCTTGTGGACGAATATCTTTATTAGTTTTTAGCTCTTCTTTTATTTGTTCAGACATTCACTCTGGAAGAATAATAGTAGTTTTTGCATTTTCTTGTTCTCTACTCTCCTTTTTTAATATTGGTCAAAATAATTCACTGTACATTTTTTCCATTTCTTTTGTATATTCTTCGTGCTTGGTTTTCAAGTATTTTGGATAATCTTTTTCAATTATTTTGGTGTATTCTTCTACTGTTAGACACCTTTTTTTTATTTTATTTAATAATTCTTTATTGTTTGTTTCTACCGCGTATTGATATACAGTATCTCATCAAAAAGTTTCTGAAATTCATTCTGCAGTATCTCTATATAATCGGATATCTTTAATTTTTTTTCTTCTATCTTGGAAAAATAATATCTTTTTATCTATCTCCTCTATTGCTTTTGGATAATTTTTAATTTTTTGTTCTAATTCTTTCATTTTTATGCGGCATATTTTTATTGCGTTTAATGTTGTGATAGCTTGTATTTCGTCTGCTTTATCAGTTGTATTGTCTATGATTTCGTATATTTTTTCGATGTATCATTGTCTTTTTGATTGTAAAAAAGACAAATCCAATTCTGATTTTTTCTGTTCTAATTCTTTGATTTTTTGATCAAATGTTATTGCCATTTTTTATTGATTAATCAATAAAAGATTCATATCTAATTCTAGATATAAATATTTTGCTTTAAAAGTCAATAGTAAAATAATTGTTTTTACTTTTTTGTTTTTTTATGTTGATTTTTTATGTATTTTTAATATAATATATTTTAGCTAGTTTTTTTAGGAACCCTATGAAAAGGCATAGGAAAACGGAGAACCCTCTGTCTAGCTAATAAAAGTATGAAAAGAAAAAGAACAGACGAAAAAAAGAACATTAGGAACAAAGATCGTAATAAACGAGAATTGTTAAAAGGACTTCGGGATCAAAAGGAGGAAAAAAATGACTGGAAAAGGCTTAGAAGATCATTAATGCCTTAAAACCAATTTCATTTTGCAAGTCTTACGTAATTCGTAAGACTTTTTTTATTTCTTTTTCTCTTTATTTTGTGATTAAAATCAGTATCAAAAAGTCAGATTTATATTTATTTTGAACTAATGGAAAATCTTACACTAAAATCATATATTCAATGAGTAGAAAAATGAGAAATAAATGCTAATGAAGTGATAAATTCATATTTAGATAAATCGACTAAAGACTCGGATAATTTACATGCATTCGTTAGATTACATCCAGACTATGTGGAAAAATTTTTGAATAATTTTAAAGATTTACCTCTACATTGAGCACCAATCGCTATCAAAGATAATATCATGACTAAGTGATATATTTCTTCATGTGGATCTAAAATGCTTGAAAATTATGTAGCTCCATATTCTGCAACTTGTTTTACAAATTTAGAAAAGAAATGAGGATTGATGCTTTGAAAGGCGAATATGGACGAATTTGCTATGTGATCGTCTACTGAATATTCTGCTTTCTGAAATACCAAAAATCCAAATTGAACTGACCGTATTCCATGAGGTTCTAGTGGATGAAGTGCTGCTGCCGTAGCTTGAGATCAATGTATAGCTGCATTATGAACTGATACTTGAGGTTCTATTCGTCAGCCTGCCGCTTTATGTGGAATAGTTGGACTTAAACCTACATATGGAAGAGTTTCTAGATATTGAGTTCAGTCAATGGCCTCGTCTTTTGATCAGGTTTGAGTTTTGACTAAAACTGTAGAAGATGCTAGAATTATGCTGGATGCAATTTGTGGGTATGATGAAAATGATAGTCAATCAAGAAAAAAAGCTGATATAAAAAATTTTGATAATTTGAATTTGAAAGAAGGTGATATAAAAATCGCCATTCCTAATGAAGCAATTAATGAGGCTCTCGATCCTAAAGTTAAAGATTTGTTCTTAGCTAAAATTGAAGAATTAAAATCGCATTGATATACTGTAGATTATGTAGATTTACCTATTTTGAAACATGTAAGTGCAATTTATTACATGCTTATTTCAGCTGAAGTGACAAGTAATCTTGGACGTTTTGATGGAATACGTTTTGGATTACAAGAAGATATGAAATGAATTAAAGATTTGCACGAATACTATACAAAAATCAGAATGAAATGATTCTGAAACGAAGTAAAAAAGAGAATTTTACTCGGAAACTACGTAGTTACCAAAGAAAATTATGAAAAATATTATTTACGTGGATACAAGGCTAGAAAACTTTTACAGTCAGAATTTAGTAAATTTTATAAAAATTATCATGCCATTGTAACTCCTACGACTCCAACTCCAGCATGAAGATTTTGAGAAAAATCAAGCAATCCATTATTGATGTATCTTGAAGATATGTATACAGTTACAGCTAATTTGGTATGAGTTCCAGCAATATCTGTTCCAATGTGAAATGTAGAAGACAGCTGAGATACTTTGCCTGTAGGGATTCAGCTTATGTGATGAAAATGGCAGGAAGGATTATTGCTTTCTGTTGCAGAAAAGATTGAAATGAAATAATTTTTTAAGATGGGAGTCCAAATATGTGACGAATAATATAAAATCTAGCCTAAAATTTGATAAAAATATAATTTTGAATATACTTTACAGTGCTAATTTTATATGATTTTTCGTGAATATGAAAAAAATTGTATCGTTATTAATATTGCTTATATTTTCATGGTGTTGATGCTTAGCGGAAGATTTATGATATAACATAAATTCTTATAATATAGACTATGATATAAAAAAAGATTGATCAATAAATGTAACCGAGAAACTACAAATTTACTATAATGAAGAAAGTCATTGATTTTTTAGAGAAATCCCATTTATATATGAATATGATGATAATTATGTGATTGAAACTACATTATCTAATATTTCTGTTGACTGAGATTCATTTCAAAAAAGTGTAAAATGAAATTTCACAATATTAAAAATTGGTTCAAGTGACAAAACAATATTATGAAATAAAGACTATATCATAAAATACACTATAGATTGAGCAATAAGATCATATTCATGACGGCAAGAATTATTTCGAAATGTAATTTGAACCGATTGGGATACATCAACAAACAATGCTAAATTTATCATACATTTTCCTAGTGATTTAGAAGTCCAAGAATATTATGCTCAGAAATGAAAATTGGATAGATGAGAAAATATAGAATTATTATATTCATGAAATACAATATCAAACATAGAATGACTGAAATTATATGCAAAGGAATGAGTCACTGTTGCTTTAAAATTTCCAAATAAATTCTTTCCTGTGAAAGAAAAAATATATAAAAAATCTTTACGAAGAAAATTAATGAATTATTTAGATACAGAAGAAAAATTATTTAATTTTGCGTATATTGTTTATTGAATACTTGTCGTTATATTCTTTGTTTTAGTGATATTTACATATAAATATTCAAAAAATAGAGAAGAAATTTTCTTAAAGCAGAGAGGAGATTGAATGGATTCTGTAAGGGATGTTATTTATTATAATCCACCAGAATGATATACACCGTGGGAAGTTGCTATAATGAAAGAAATGCAGTCTACCACAAGGATTTTCGCGACTATGCTATATATGTGGTTGTGAAAATGATTAGTGACTATAATTACAAAAAATAGACGTATATATTTCCAAAAAATTGCAGAACCAGAAGAAAAATGATATAAATTTTATAAATATAATAATGGTAAATATTTTAATAGTCCAGAAAATGAATTTTGGAATTTTTGTTTTGGGAGGGATAATTTGTATTATCCAGCATCTACATTGCCTTTAGAAAAATCAAATAGATTAAAAGAAATTGCAGACACTATTTATTATTCAATAATTGAAAGATTTTGTCCTAAAACACCTAAATTTATAATAAATACTTGAGCATTAGTATGAAAAGAAATTAAAAATCGGAATGAATATACCTGATGTACGGTGTTTTTTGTTAACTTTATTCTATTCATTTTTATGTTAGATTTCTGATTTTGATTCTATTCATGTATACCTTTGGGAATTATATTTTTTTATGTTTTTATCAGTAAATTATTTAAATCTATAAAGCTATATTTTATTGAAAAAAATCTTAATGATGAAGCTAAAGTAGTATTAGAACATATTCGATGACTAAAAAAATATTTATTAGAAGTTGAAGATGAAAAATTAAATAGATTAACTGAGCATAATTTAAATTATTTTGAAGATATACTTCCTTATGCAATTGCTCTTTGAATATGAGATAAATGGATAAAAAAGATGTTTTCTTATTCGGAATACGAAAAACTATCCGGTACAAAAGGTAATTTGGATTTGTCGGGGACTTTAAAGATATTAGAGATTTTGAAAAGTGTAGATTATGAAAAAGTATTAAAAAAGTCCTATACAGTTTGAACTATTGTTCAAAAGACTAGAGAAGAAAGGCGTTTTTATAATTCTGATACCTGATGGTGACGTAAATCAAGGTCTTCTAGTTCTGCTTCTTCGAATAGTTCCAAGAAAAGTTCATCACGAGATTGATTCTTCTGAAATTCATCTTGAAACTCTAATTCAAATTCTTCAGGTTGATGATTTAAGCTAGGCTCATTCTCTTGAAAATGATGAGGTTGATGAGGATGAAAAAGATGGTAAAATTGGTGTTATAAATCTTAAATTTTTAATAATTATAAAATTTTCTAGATTTTAAATTTGAATTTCTTTTTAGGATAGATAAAATGAAAGAGTCTTGGATTTATTTTAATTTATGTATGAATAAAATGTTTCAACTCTCCTATTCTCCTAATCTAAAATGAGAAGTAAAAATTTCGTGATCAAAGAATGCGGCATTACCAATTGTAGCTGCAAATTATATATTAGATTTTCCCGTAGAATTACTCAACAAGCCTAATATTTCAGATATCAGAAATATGGAAGCTTTGGCTATTACTGCACTCAAAACTTCTAAAGGTTATTTTGATCTTACAAATGATTTGGCTAAAAAATTCCGTGCTTCAATTTTACTTATTCCTTTGTGATTGATAAAGTATGGAAAAGTTAAATTCGTTGGAAGTGGTGGATGTAATATCGGGAAAAGACCGTTAGATACTTTTGATAATGCTTTAATTAAAGCCTGAATTTCTATCACTTATGAGGAAAATTTTAAAGTTTATGAAGTGACTTGAAAGCCAAAGAGAAATATAATGTTACAGCAATTTTCTGTAACCGCGGCTGAAGCTTTGATTACTTATCTCGCATTTTGTAAGGATGTAGATTATGAAATAACTATCTACCAAGTTGCTACAGAACCTCACGTAAAAAACACTATAGCATTCTTAAATAATGCGTGAGCTGATATTACGATGTGAATTGATCATACTGTAACAATAAAACCTGTTAAGAAAATGGAAGTAAAAGATCCAACATTCAGTATTGTAAGCGATTATATCGAAGCTGGAACTTATTTCGCAATTTGAGCATGTGCTGATCAATCAGAGTTGACCATTACTAATATGGATGTTGATGACCTTTCAGCAATGTATAACATTGCAGAGCAGATTTGAATCAATTTTCGTATTTTGGATAAACATACTATAAAAGTAGATTCATACAATAAAGAAAATTATAGAGCTCTAAAAAGATTAGAAATCAGAATTTTCCCATGATTCCCTAGCGATTTGCAGTCAATTTTTGGAACTTTGTTTACTCAATGTAATTGAATTACTAAGATATTTGAAACTCTGTATGAATGAAGATTTTGATATTTAGCCGAGCTTGAAAATTTTGGTGCAAAGATTGAGATTTTAAATCCTCATGAGGCTTTGATTCTTTGAAGGACTAAGTTGAAATGATCTTATGTTTCTAGTACTGACCTTAGAGGGTGAAGTGCTATGGTTTTGGCATGAATTATCGCGGAATGAACTACTCATATTACTAATGAAGCCATTATCGAAAGAGGATATGATAATATAATTGAAAAACTGAATAATATCGGTGTTGATATTAAACAAGTAGCTAATGAATAAAAAATTTTTAGTATAAAAAAGCTGGCTTCAATAACCAGCTTTTTATTTTACTCTAAATTCGGATTAGGTCATGTCCTAAATGGAAAATCTTCTGGAACAGTATATCATTTAATCTTTGAAAGACATTTCATAACATTTCTTTGCCAATTAATTGGACTAGATGCATAGATTTTTCCGTCTTCGTTTCCATATCTAGATAATTGGTTAATCGTGTGATATCATCATAAGTATTGATTATTTAATGTTGAGGCAATCAGTCTAGCTCATGCATAAGGAGTATCATATGCTACTCTATCTCATCTATCATTATTACCTACATTTCAGATATTATTACTTGTTGTTAAATGCTTTCAAAGTGTAGATTCTGCGACTCAGATACAGATTACTACATCTCTATCAATATTTGTTCATTCTACTACTGAATTCCAGAAATCTAAATCTCTATAAACTCATACTCCGTAGCCATTCAGTAGTCTTTGGGCTCTTTCATCTACAGTTTTTCATTCCATGATTTTTAAATCTGATACATCAATAGGTCTAACAAGTTGGTCATTAAGATATTTTAGTCTATAATCTTCAGGTAATGTGTTTTCCCGGTCAGTTACCACACTTAGATCTAAAATGGTCAATGGATCTATTGCTACTCAGTCTTTATAAACTCAGAAAGTCAGATTTTCTCATTCTGAATTGAATCATGCTCACATAGTACCTGGTTCTCATCCACTATATCAGATTAGTTGTCAACGCTGAACGATATCTCAGTCTTTTACGATAATCTGGTTTAGGTATTCGTATAATGTTACATATCCATCTTTGTGTATGATTAGCAACCAAGATATTCCATCAAATCAATTTGAAACATAATAAACTACCCCATCTCTAGCTGCATATATTGGAGTTCATTGCGTAGCTTGGATTTGTATTGCTTGATGTTTGAACCCATTCTCTTTTTCAAAATCAGCATCATTGAAGTAGTGTGTGATGTTTTCTATTGGGTAAATTGGCCAAGCTATTGGAGCTGCATCATCATCGCTACTATCAGGAGATTCTAACATTGTTTTAATATTTTCTGGGATATTGTCATTGCTTCTATAATTTTTCTTTACAATATCATCAATAAATGTTAAAACCATTTTATTAACATCTACTTTGCTTGTTAATATAGATTCTAGTTTTGAATCAGATTTTTCTTTGTATAACTTCATAAAATTGATTAAATATTGTTTTTTTTGTTCTAATCTCTCAATTTCATTACGATATTCTTTTATACTTTCTTGTGCTTCGATTTTTAGTTTTCAAAGTTTAGTTAGTAATTTTGTTTTTTTCTCTTTTTCATTACTAGATTTATCTACTAATTCTCATAATTGGACTGTCATAGCAGATAATAAATCATTTCATATGAAAGTTTCATTAAAATTGTCTGAGTTTACAAATAATCTTATATCATCAATATTCTCTCCATCCTGATCATAAATTTTCAACTGCATTTTGTATAGCAATGTCATATATTCATCCATATATTCTTTTGCCTTTTTCTCTGAAACCTCTGCATCTCTCAACTGTTTTAGTAAATCTTTCATCTTTTTTTGATATTGCGTTAGTTTTTCTAATGATCATGATAAGGTCTCGGATGTTCATTTTATACTAGAAATTACTTTAACCATCTCGAATCTAGCCTGTTTATAATTTGTACTCATATCCGAATTTTTATTTCTTTGTTCTTCATCTAATATAGATAATTCTTCTTTAATTGTTTCTATATCATCTTGTAGCTTAGATACCCTGCTTACCGCTGCATTTATTAGTGCATTATCATCTGTTGTTAACATCACTGAATTCTTTAAATCAACTATGCTTACCTCTCATGTAGCATATGCAAAGCTTGATAAAGAAGAAAAAAGTCAGATTATAGCTATAATTGACTTAATTCAGAGAATTTGAATTATTTTTCTATTCATTTCTTTTTTTAAAATTTCTCAATTAAATACAATTGTAAGTATATATTTTTTTTAAAAAAACGCCAATTTTAAAATCAAATATTCAGATTTTCATCTTCCCTTTTTGCTGTTTTGTTTTATAATTAATAATTATTTTTTCTTTCTTCTTTTTTTATTTGCCTAGCTAAGTTATCAATCTGAGTTTTTTTAAGTCATAAAACATCTGCAATTTCTTGATTTGTTTTGCCAGAATTTTTTTTATCTTTTATCATACGAACAGCTTCGGCTCTTTTATCCTCAAAATCTCAATTAATTCTTGCAATAATTCATTTATCTACTAATTTTTTTCTTACACGAACTATCTTGTCTGTATAATATGATTTATTTTTAGATTCTTCTAATTCTTTGGGTCGTAAAAGTTTTGCAATTTCAATATTAGGCAGTTGTCATCTACATTCAACCAAAGCTTGATATATTCTTAGAGATTCCTCATTAAATTCTATTCATATTTCTTTTTGCAATTCTTGATATTTTTGAAATTTTATTAACTTTCAAGATTTGGCTAGATTGGTTTTAATTTTTTGAATATACTTTTGTGTGGTTTGAAACATTTTACTTAATTCTTCATTAGTATATCCTGTTCACATTAATAATACATTTTCTATTAGTTTGACTTTTGTGCTGTAATATTCTTTTTTGGTTATATAGTGTAAATTATCATATTTCATATTGTTGTAATTTCAATCTTTAGGTACAAGGATATAATCATTCGGATTTTCTTTTTTTTGGCTAAATCAAGGCAAATACATTCAGAAAATTTTATCCATTAATTGTAATATTCAGATTTCTTTTTCTAGAAAAATGCTTTTTCCATTTTTATCCATTTTCTCGATTTGAATACGAACTCTAGGTCAACGCTTATTTGGATGAAAAAAATATTTCATCACTTCTCATTTCAGAGATTTTACTTCTCAATCTCTATTTATCGTATACTTAGAATCCAAATGATGATATTTATCATGATAATGAAAAATAAGCATATCTCATTCTGGAGGATTTTTTCATTCTTTATTTTCTCTTTCGATATTATCCAAAAATCTATCGGTTATTTTAGGGTTTCATCAGATTATTTGATCTCTCTTTTTATCACTTTTTAGCAAATTAATTCATAATATGTTATTTTTCATTTTTTGAGATAGTCTAAAAAAGTATATCAAAATTATATTTGATTTTTTATTTTTGTCAAATTTTTAAAACTATTTTACACGTTGAACTTAAAAATCATTACATCTCCGTCCTGAACGATATAACTTTTTCATTCCAAACGTAATAATCATTTTTCTCTAGCTTTTGCCCATGAACCACATTCAACTAAATCTTCGTATCAAACCACTTCAGCTTTAATAAATCATCTCTCAAAATCTGAATGGATAGCTCATGCAGCCTGAGGAGCTGTAGATCATTGAGGAATGGTCCAGGCTTTTGTTTCCTTTTCTCATGTGGTGAAATAATACATCAGTCAAAGAGTATTGAAAGCCAGAGAAATCAAATCATCAAGAGTTGGGATTTTAGATGCTTGAACTTCGAGCATTTCTGCCATAAATTCTTGCTTTTCTTCTGTGCTCATATCCATCATTTCTTCCTCAATTTTCACACAAACCACAGCCACTGGAGCATGTAATTTTTCACTATATTCAGATTTAATAGCTTCTGCATTTGCTAAGTCATCTTGTGAAACATTTAGTGCATAGATGAATGGTTTGAGTGTAAGGAAATTATATGATTTTAAAACTTTTAAATCTTCAGCAGAAAACTGATCACGAACTGTGTGAGCCAATTTTCAATCCATTAAAGCTTGATAAATCACTTCCAAAATTTCGCACTGCTTTTTCTCATCTTTTGTACAGTTTGAAGCCTTTACTTTTTTCTGTAATGTTGATAGGATTCTTTCAATATGTTCTAAATCGGCAAATATAAGTTCAGTATTAATAATTTCTACATCTCTAAGTGGATCTATACTTCATTCTACATGAACTACATCTGGATCTTTGAAATAACGTAGAACCTGAACTATTGCATCAGTTTCACGAATGTTTGCAAGAAATTTATTTCCAAGTCACTCCCCTTTTGAGGCTCATTTTACTAGTCATGCAATATCTACAAATTCAGTAGCAGCATAGACTTTTTTCTGACTATGAGACATTTCTGCTAGTACATCGATTCTAGGATCTTTTACATCCACTATTCATACATTCGGATCTATGGTACAGAATGGAAAATTCTCTGCAGGGGCTGCATATGATTTAGTCAAAGCATTAAAGAGTGTGGATTTTCAAACATTAGGTAATCAAACTATTCCAATTTTCATATATTTGAATATTTAATTATAAATCTGATTTTAATATTAATGTTTAACGTTTTGATTTCAAGATAATAAAAAAGACTGTATCATTTTTGATGCAGTCTATCTTAAATAAATCGAACTTAATTTTTATCAATCTTTTATCAGTCTTTTATATGTTTCTTCATCCAATCATTTATAATAATTTATATCTCTTTTTACTAATACTCAAAATCATTTATCAATTAATTTATTGGCTATTTCATCATAATTTAATCATTCAAATTTATATATATTACCTGCTACAACAGTTCCAAATCATTTATCAATTAATTTATTAGCTATTTCATCATGGTTTAATCATTTAAATCTATCGATGTTATTTACCAAATAAATACTTCATTCTTCTCATTGATCAATTAATTTATTGGCAACCTCATTATCTAATCATTTAAATTTATCGATGAATAGATTTAAAGATTCTAGTTCTCAATTTTCAACAAGCTTTATAGCGATCATTTTATGGTATTTTGAATCAAAGTACCCGATATATTGTGCTATATCATGTCATTTTCATAACTCGATTAATTTATCAATAACATCTTCACAATTTAATCATTCAAATTTATCTAATTTCCATACCAAATCTTCTCGATATCATTTTTCAATCAATTTATATGCTATTTCTTTATCTAATCATTCAAATTCATCTATATTTTTTATTACTTCATTGGAATGTCATGTATCAATTAATATGATTGCAATTTTTCTATCGGTTAATCACTCAAAACTTTGTATGTTATTTTTTACATTTTTTCGATATCAATCTCTAATTAAGATATTTGCCAAATCTTCATTTAATGACTTAAAATTTTCTAAATAATATGTTAGACACTTTAAATCTCCAGTATCAACTAATTTATGGGCTAACATATTATAGTCCAATCATTTAAAATATTCTATATTTGCAAACAAAGCATTTCAAAATCAAGCATCAACCAATTTATTCGAGATTTCATTATGATCTAATCATTCAAACATGTAAAAACAATGTGCTACTTCATATCCTTCTCAAACATCAAATAATTTATCTGCAATTTCTTTATGATTTAATCATGCAAATTTTTCTAAATTTAGTGCTACATATCATCACAATGAATGACCATATACATCATTAGCTTCAAATAATTTATCCGATACCGTTTTATCCAATTTTTCAAAACATCATAAATCTTTTCCTATATTGTCTCAGTATCAGGCATCAATCAGTTTACAGGCTATTTCTGAATCTAATCAGATAAAATATTCTAAATTTTCTGATACATTTTTTCAGTATCAAGCATCAATCAACTTACTTACAATTTTCTTATCCAAGAATTCAAATTTATGTATGTTTTCTAGTAAATATTTAATGTCTCATTTTTCAATCAATTTATCTGCTCACTCTTGTGAATAATAACCATCTTCTGAAAGACCATATTTCGCAACAATATATTCTGGTGTGTCTTTTTGGTCTAATAAGAGAGCTTCAGTTAATTCTTTACTTTTCCCTCTCCTCGCTCTAATGGATTTTAAATCTCTTGCAAGATTATCTCTATATTCTTGCTGTTCGGGATTCCTTTGAGTTTTTTTTACCATTTTTATTGATATAGGTTATAAAAATTTAGCAATTTAATTATATTTAAAAACTTTAATAAGTCAAATTTTTGGGGATTTTTTTTATTCTTGCTTTTATTGTATTTTTTTCTACAAGTATATTATATTTTATTCTAACCTTTAAATAATGCTCTGATTACTATTCTATTGAAGATTAGAAAAAGAAAAATGATTTGATCAGTTAGTTTTAGCAATTAAAGAATTAAACAAAAGAAAGGTTGATTTCGAAATTTTTATATTCTGAAAGTGAAGTCTAGAATCACAACTTTTTGAAGTTCATGATAAAAATGTTCATTTTTTTGGTTGGAAACCATTAGATGAAATCAAAAAATACCTAGCAAATATAGATTATTGTCTAATGCCATCAGAATTTTTGGAAACTTTTGGGCTATCTGCATTAAATGCATTATCACGGTGATTGCCTGTAATATGATATAAGAAATGATGACTTGAACCGTTTATATTCCAGGAATGTAATCTATTTTTAGCCGAATGAAATACAACAGCTGAAAGAATAGTTTCAATGGTTGAAAAACTTGCAAAAAAAGCAAATCCAGAAAGGATCAAAGATAAGGAAGAATTAGAATGAAAAATTAAAAAATTGTTACCTGAGTATAGTGAGGATGCTTGGTATGATAGATTTTTGAATTTGGTAAAGCATTGTCCTCCTTTATGAAAGGAGGGGGACCACGAAGTGGTGGAGAATTCTTATTCGTTAAATAAAAAAATCCCCTCGGCTAAAGCCGTATCCCCTTTAAATAAAGGGGAACATGATAATAAACAAAAAATCCTAATCATCAGTGATTTTATCAATAAGGCATGATGAATAGAAACATATATTCATGACGTAAAAAACCTTTTGGAGTCTCGCTGACATGAAGTAGTTCTGCGATGAAGCACTCTCCCATCATGAAGTAAATGACAACGAAAAAAGAGATTCTGACTTTTACTTTCTCCTTTTAATTTTTGGAGTACAGGTGATTTAAAGGAAGTTCTAGAAAAAGAAAAGCCTGATATAGTTTGGTTTAATTCATTACTTCGTTGGCTTGGTCCAAATGTTGTGAAAACTGCCTGAAAGTGGAGAAAAGAAAATAAGGCTGACTGTAAATTTTGGATGATGTACCATGATTTTGGTTATTTCTATCCATTTCCATCTGAATTATATTTTATAGAAGATTGTAAAACTCCCCTAACGAAGAAAAATTTTGTATCTGCATATAAATGAAAAAAACTGATTACTAAGTTGGCAGTTTTATGTAAATACTATTGGTTACAACCGTTGAAAAAGGCTTTAAAAAAACAGATAGATTTACACCTATCTCCATCAGATTGTATTACTAATATTGCTCGTGAGAGTTATAAAATAACTGAAAAGAAATGTAAATCTTTCCCACATTTTATACAAAAATAGTATTGAAATATTTATGATACGGAAACGTTAAACCTACTGCTAACATAGTCTGAACATTTTTTTCATTTGATTTTTCTATCTGGTCAGTATCGAAGCTTCGGATTTGTTTTATATTTTTCATAGCAATAATCTAGTTGTTTATATGGATCTTTAAAATCAGGAGAATTTATAAAATCCTTGTTATAGCTATAGTGTAACTGGCATAGTCAGTGATCATGTGTCTGGGATACCCTATTTGGGTCCCGTTTTCAGTTTTCACATTCTATAAGTTTTACAAATTCTATTCATCAAAGCTCATATGCATAATTAGCATAATCTTGAATAACTGAATCAGATGAGTATCAATTGTGTACAATAAATTCTTGATGCTCTTGTTCTTGAACCTGTCCTTGAAATTCTATTTCCTCGCTATTTTTCAATAACATATTTGGAATAGTTAAATAAGGCACCGCCATAGATATTGCAATTGTCCCAAACATTTCAACAAAAATAATTAAAATTTAGCATATCTATTTTTTTGTTTATGTCTTTATATTATATATTTTTTCAAATAAAAAGCAATGCTAAAAAAAGTCTTCGATTATAAGTGTGTTTTCTGTTTTTAATAGATATTTAAAATTGATAGACATCCAAATATCTTGTTTTAAATTTTATTATTTTTTTAACTTTCTGTGATTTATTTCTGTACTTGAAACGAATAGTGAAAAAAATATTCTGAATTTATATTTTGTTTGTATAGAAAAACTTGATGACTCTTAAAGATGAACTTAAAACTACACCTAGATATGTGCAAATACTTGCTCAGAATGGAATTACTACCATGAAAGATTTTTTCAATTATTTTCCAAGAACTTATGAAGATAGATCAAAGATAGCTCCACTTGATTCATTAATATTTGATGCAAAATGAATTGCTGCTACTAAATGAGTTATTACTAAAAAAAGTAGAGTTTTTGTGCATTGAAAAACTATATATGATATTACTTTCCAAGATATTCATTGAAATACTGGTCATATCAGTATTTTTAATTCAGGTTTCTTAGCTTCTAAATTAGCTGAAAATTGCCGATATATTATCGTCTGAAAACCTCAGATGAAGTATGGAAAGCTTACTTTTTCTCATCCTGATGTAATACCTACTGTTGCACCTGAAGAAGAAAGTGAAGATGGAGACATTTCATATAATTCTGGTAGAATATTTCCGATATATTCTGAAATGCTGTGAATCAAGCCATGATGGTTCGCTCAAAAAGTCTGGAATAACCTCTGAAAGATTGATCAGATTTTTAGTGAATATTTACCTGATGAGTTTGTAAAAGAGTTTCAACTTTTGGATGTAAAAAATACTATTAAAAATCTGCATTATCCTGATAGTGAAGAACTGAAAAATAAAGCATTATATAGATTATTTTTTGATAGATTGCTTAGAATTCAGATTTTTTCTCTGCAGAATAAATTAAATTATCAGTGAACTATTGATGATTTGCCTGTAAATGAGAATCCTCATCGAGAAATTTTAAAACCAATTACGGATTTATTACCATTCCAGTTAACAGTAGCTCAGAAAAAAGTTATAATTCAGATTTTAGAAGATTTTCATAGAAACTCCCCCATGCTTCGTCTCTTACAATGAGATGTTGGAAGCTGAAAAACTATTGTTGCAACGATTGCTATGCGGTATATTTGGAAACAATTTCATGGTCAGTCTGTTCTTCTCGCTCCTTTGGAAGTATTAGCTAATCAACATTTTAAGACTTTAGCTAAATTCTTATTGCCATTATGACTTCGTGTTGAGTTATTAACTGGTTCTTTGACTAAGTGAGAAAAAACTAAAATAAAATCTGATTTAAAAGAATGAAAGATTGATGTATTGGTGACGACTCATGCTGTTTTACAGGATGATGTGGATTTTAAGAATTTAATGTTTGTTTGTATAGATGAACAGCATAAATTTTGAGTTAAGCAGAGAGCTGTTTTCAAAAAATTCAACTCCCCTCACATCTTACAAATGACAGCCACTCCTATTCCTCGTTCTATGGCTTTGGCTTTCTTTGGAGAATTTGATGTGAGCATAATTGATCAATTACCTGAATGAAGACAAAAAATCGATACTAAAGTTATTTCTGCTAATGAGTGGTTAAAATTAAAACCATGGATATTACAAAAAATCGGTCAGTGACAGAGAGTATTTATAGTTACACCACTAATTGAAGATTCTGAAAAAATGGAAGAAGTTCAGTCGGCTGTAACTGCTCATGCAGAAATTTGTGGATTATTTGAAGAATTACCTAATGATGAAATAGCTTTATTACACTGAAGACTATCTTCAAAAGAAAAAGATGCCGTTATGCAAAAATTTAAAGATTGAAGAGCTAAAATCTTAGTTTCAACTACTGTAATCGAAGTATGAGTAGATATCCCTGAAGCTACTGTAATGGTTATAAAGAATGCTGAGCGTTTTTGACTTTCACAATTACATCAGCTAAGGTGAAGAATTTGAAGATCAGAATTAAAATCTTATTGTTTCTTAGAAACTGAAAAGAAATCCTGAGATTCCTATAAAAGATTGAAAATCATGGAAGAAGTTTCTGATTGATTTAAGTTAGCTGAATACGATTTAAAGAATCGTGGTTCTGGGGAAATTCTGGGAACTATGCAGTCATGACAATCAGATATTCCTATTGAGATATTATCCGATTTAAAATTTCTGTGAAAAGTACAGGAATGAGCTAGATGGATTTTGAAACACTATCCAGATTTGAATGAACTGCCAGCATTGCAAAATTTTTTGAATGAAAAAATTGGCGATATTTTAGCGTAAGGTTTACTTGATTTTATCAGTAAAAATCCTACACTAACTTTTATAGTTTTATACTTGTATACAAAACAAAATAATGTGGACTTTGTTTAAAGTATTAAGATGATTCTTTTATTTCTTCACTATTATAACAGGAATTGTTTATGTGAGGGGTTGAGATTTGTTTGATGAAAGGGCGTTTGAATTGACAAAATCCATTCTTATTCCTGGATATTTAGTATTTTGTGGATTGATGCTTTGATATTTAATTGCAACATTTTGGGTATGAAATGAAAAGTATAAGGAGGAGGTTGACAAAGAACGCATAGCTACAAGATCTTTTATTATTTGAACAGTAATTTGAATTGTTTTTGCTTTAATATATATCTTAGCATTTTAAAAAGAAATGAAGAATCTGAAAAATATTTTGAGGATATTTTCCATAATACTCTTGTTTAGTCTTAGTTTTTTGTTAATATGATGTTGAAGTTCATGAGGAGATAGTTTTTCTATAAATGAATATGGATTTGAATTAAATTATGATTGAAAAGTTAAATTAGAAAAAATTCAGCTTAAAGCCGATGATATGGAGGAGATAATAGATTTATTTCAAGAAGTGGGAGAAGATTTAGTATATAGGGATTCTCTTTTAATTGCTGAAAAGTATTCTCAATGACTTTGAACAAATGCTTTTACTCAAGATAATTTGGATGCATTAGAGGATCAATGACTTACATTATCAAATATTGAAAAAACTCAGATATGGTTTGAAAAAAATTGAGAAAAAATTAATGCTGTTCTAGTTGAATATGAGATTACAAAATGATTGATAAATGATATACCTTTGTTATATGTTAGTCAGTTATTTGTACCAAATGAGGAAAATATTGTATTAATGTCCTTTATAACAGAAGATAAATCATCTCGTTTAAGTGCTTCAAGGATGTTTAAAAATATAAAATAATTCAGACTTTTTAGTTACTATTCGTTAATTATGGCCGAATTAAATTCAAGTTTATGATGAATTCCTCCAATTGGAAGTTCTAATCTATGATCAAATTCTACTCAGGGGAAAGTGAATGTGAATAAACCTGATGTTGCTATGTTTGACAATGCACCAAGTGATGTAACGGCATGATCATTTTTTTGAAAAATACTTTTGTGAGCGGTTGTATGAATTTGTGCTGCAATTTTGTTGCTAGCAACATTATCAGCTATTTGATGATTATCTGATGCTGGTGAGGGTATAAGTCCAATAATTGGATTGCTTTTGCCTGTAGCTGGATTCGTCGTTGGTTTTGTATGTAACTTAGCTTTAGCTTTATTATATAATGTATTCTTTAGTAAAAGATATTACAGTTTCGGTAAGATGGCCTGATTGATTTTTGCATCTTCCTTAATTATATTTTTATTTTTTATTCCTCTTTACTTTTTGTATAAGGGAATGTATGCTTTGTATACATTACTTTGATTCCAGATTATACTAGAATTATTTATTGCTAAAAATTTAATTGATTTTTTATCTCAGCCAAACTATTCTGCATCAAGTTTGATGGGAAATACTTTGTGAGCTGTTTTGGCTCTTTTGGTCCATATATTAATTACAAGTACTATGGACGAAAAGAGTATTGATCTTAAGCTTATTATAGTATCTTCTGGAGTTGTTTATATATTGATGGCTCTTTGATCATGAATATGGGATGCAATATATTATAAATTCTATGAATGGTGAAATAACCCATTTTATTTGCCATCTTTGAATGAGTTAAGAGAAGAACGCAAAAAGGAAGAGATTAAAAAAGCTAAAGAAGAGGAAGAAGTAAATGTTGAAATAAAATAATTAATTTAGTTTTGGGATTAAAAAAATGGTTGTTCAATCAAGTTTTTATAAATACTTATCTTTGATAAAATTAGTTGTTGGATTAATAATATTGTTCATAGATTATGTCGCAATTAACGTTTTTGAAGATCCTTTGGTGGCTATCGGTGTTTTGTTAGTTTGAAGTTTTTTAGTTGCTCGATGAGCTAGTTTTTTCTTGTTTATGTTAGTACAAAAAATATTTAAAAATAAAAAAACTGAGGCATCACCTGAATCTGAAAGTTATAAGTTATCATTCTTATTTGGAATGTATGCAATGCTGAATATTATATTAATATTGCTTTGATATTGGAACAAATTTTGGGGACTAATTATATTGTGAGGATTTATTTTGTTGCTTTATTTTTTGATGATGGATAATTCGAAAAATGTGAAAGAATCAGAGTAAAGAATGGGAAGAAAATATTATTAAAAAGCTGAAAACTGTTTATGATCCGGAGTTTCCTCTTGTGGACATGTACACTCTTGGATTAATTTATGGTATTGAATTAAATGTTAAATATAAGATTTGTAACATAACTATGACATTCACTACACCAACCTGTCCTATGGCTGATATGATAATGGAATTGGTAAAAAATGCTGTTTTGGATGTAGTTCCTGAATGGGAGGTGAATATAATTGTAAGTTTTGAACCAATGTGGAGTCCAAGCATGATTAAAGATCCAGATTTACAAAAAATGTTTTTATAATTTTTCACTAATGATGAATTGAAAAACTATTTTTATGAATATATCTATAGATTCAGTACTGATTGATACTGGAGATAATTATAGAATTAGCATTCCTCGTGATCATGTGGAAGAATTATTATGAAAAGAATTGATTCAGCTTTATAGAGAAAAATGATTTGATAATGTTGTTGTATTAAATTGACCTGGTGGTTTTACTAATCTTAGAGTAGGAACTTTGTGCCTGAATATACTAAATACATTATTGGAAAATCAGCTTAATTTTTATGATATTTCTAAGATCGATTTGTACAAAAAAGCATATGAGAAGTGATTTTTACCTAAATATTGAGTAATATATATCTGACAAAAAAGAAATATTCGATTGCGAGATTTTGAAAAAAATGAAAAAATCTGACAATATTCTTTCAATGAATTAAAAGATTTGGATGAAATGAAAAATATTGAAAATATGTTTGTTGAAGATGTGCAAGATAATGAGTATTATCCTGAGTGGATGAATAAATATTTAAAATATCATACATTACTTAAATGAACAGATATTTATTTAATTGATAATAAAACTGCAGATTGAAAGTGGATTTCTGTTGATGAATTTGATTTAAAATCTTTGAAATCTATCGCTCCAAATTATATGATGGAACCTAGTGTCACGATACAGAGTAAATAATTATATTTAATGTATAAATCTTATTATTTGCAAATTATCCTTGATTTTGAGTATAAAATAGTGTATAATTAAGTTTGCAGTAAACAAAATTTTCTAATTCTAATTTTATTATGAAAACAAAAGAACAACAAATTTTGAAATTGGCGTATGAGACCGTTTTTGATGTAAATGGTCATGTTAAAAATTGTAGACGAGAAGCTTGTTCAAATCTCATTCATCTGATGAGGAAATATTCTTCAAAAAATGTGGGTGATGAATCTACAGGTACACTTAACGTGGATGTAATGAAATCTGAATACTATCGCGTTATAGTCCGTTAGTTTATTCTTTTAAGAATCGTGCTTGATATTCGGGCACGATTTTTATTTATAATTGAAAAAAATTAGCCAATTTTTATACTATGATTTAGTTTAGATTTAAGAATAATAATGGTTGAGCTGAATTGAAATAATATAAACGAAAAATCTCTATCCAGAGCCTTAATTTTTGATTCGGTCTTTGATCCATATAAATGAGTATTAGCTTACGTGAAAGTTGTTGATTGAAGCTTCAAAGCATGAAGTCCTGTATATCTAATTCATTCTCAAACTGAGTTTACTCCAACTGAAGTTGGGTATTTTCAACCCGATTATAAGGCAGATAAAGAATTATCAGAGGGACAGATTTGATATATTATGACATGAGAGAAATCAGTTAGAGATGTAAAAATCTGAGATACTATGGTTTCTTGATATGGTTCATTAAAACAAGAACTACAAAAAGTTGAATTACAAAAATCTGACAGTGAAGAAAAAAATACGAATTTATTTCAGGATTACATTATACCTGGATTTAAAAAAATGACTCCTTTCGTTTATGCCGGAGTCTACCCTATTGATTCTACTGAATATGATAAATTAAAAGATAGTTTGGAAAAACTTTCACTAAATGATAGTGCTATAGAGTATGAGATGGAAGATTCTGGAGCTTTGTGATTATGATTCCGTTGTGGATTCTTAGGAATGCTTCATATGGATATCATCAAAGAGAGACTTTGGAGAGAATATTGATTGGATACAATATTTACTATTCCTACAGTATTATACTTAGTAAAGTCTAAAAATCTGAATATACCACAAATAAAAACTTGAGCAAATCTAAAAAGCTTAGTTCAGTCAGGTTTGTATCAATATGTTCTAAAAGAAATCTGAATTAAACTAACTCATCGTCAAAAACAACGTTTAGAAGATAATCAATGAATTACTTCAGTAATGCAGGAAGAAACATTTTGGGCGAGACTAGCAAAAGAATTCCAACCATGGATAGTCGTTAAATCATGATCTGAAATGATAGATCAATGAATGATTGATAAAATATTTGAACCTATTGCTGAAGTTGAAATAGTTTGACCAAAAGAATATGCATGAAATGTTATGGCTTTGTCTCAAGAATATAGATGAAGCTTAAAATCTATGGAATATCTAGACGAGACCCGTGTAGTATGGCATTACGATTTACCTATGTGAGAAATAATTATTGATTTCTATGATAGGCTAAAATCTGCTACGAAATGATATGCTACCATGAACTATGAATTCAAATGATATCAGCCTTCAGATTTAGTTAAATTAGATATATTTATCAATAATGAAAGGGTTGAGGCTTTGACTTGGGTGGTTC
The DNA here is from genome assembly GCA_946408385.1 of uncultured bacterium. Taxonomy (GTDB): domain Bacteria; phylum Patescibacteriota; class Gracilibacteria; order Absconditabacterales; family Absconditicoccaceae; genus UBA3291. The sequence continues at coordinate 36,811 of CAMJSB010000003.1, forward strand.
ATAGAGATAAAGCATATTATCTTTGACGTGATGCTGTAGAGAAGCTAAAAACTCTGATTCCGAGACAACTTTTTGCTATACCTATTCAGGCAGGACTTGGAACAAAAATAATAGCTCGTGAAACGATTTCAGCTATGAAAAAAGATGTTTTGGCTAAATGTTATGGTTGAGATGTTTCTAGAAAGAGGAAACTCCTTCAAAAGCAGAAGGAGTGAAAAAAGAGGATGAAAGCTATCTGAAATGTAGAAGTACCTACTGAGATTTTTGTAAAAATGATTACTAGGGATTAATAAAACTTATATAAATAATAAAACAAAAAATCAAAAATCATGGAAAGAATTAATTTTTTGAAATCAAAAATCCGAGAGTATCTTTGTTTACGAAAGATATTTAGCGTGTTAGAATTTGTTTGCTTAGCAGCACTGTTCATCGTGTTTGTGTATTCTGGTGGAGATAATGCCGTCGAAATCCTTGTTTGTGTTGTTGCTGTACTAATCATTCCTGAATCATTTCTCTCGATTCATAGAAATGCCATCAAATCTACAATTAGAGATAAAGTTCTACTCACAAAGCGAGATTTAGAATTTTATTCTGATATGAAATTGGAATGTGAAAAGATTAAGAATGAATTTCTTGCACAAGGCTCAAAAAAATTCATTTCGGATGAATGTAAGCAGCTCGTCTGGAAGGAAGAAATGGGAATCGGTTGGCTATCAATTAAGATAAATGAATTTGAGAAAAAGTGCGATGAAGCAAGACAAATCTTGGAGAATTTAGAATCGATCAAGAAAAGGCTAGTTATTTTCTAGCCTTTTTATGTTAATTGTAATTAATAAATTACTTTGAAATTTGTTGTTTTAGGGTATCCAATTCTCTATGAAATTGATCAAAATATTTTCATTCAATTCTTGGGGAACTAACTTCGTAACTTCTTCGATTATGATTATGCCTAAATTCATTTAATGCCATTTTAGCATAAGGTTCCATATTTTTTCTGATAGCTTCCCTTTCTTTTGAATACTTATCTTCGAGAGGATAAAATGCAAATCATGTAATTTCATTTCTAGCAGGATGAAAGTCTCATCATAATTTTAAAGCAAATACATTGTGAATCTGAGTATTTGTCTCAAATCTTATTAAATCTTTCATTTTTTCAATTCTGTATCAAGATCATATCTCTTCTTTTAATTCTCTCCTAAGAGCTTGCTCTTTTCATTCACCCGGATCAATTCATCATCAGAGAAGTCAGTATTTTCCGTTTACTTTTTCCTTTACTAAAATTATGCATTTTCATAATTTTCGATGATTGATTAGTGGAATTCACTTTGAAGTTTCCCTTTTATTTACTGAATTTCTTAATTGCATAGTCATTGATTAATATTTAAAATACTTAGATAACTTTATGGTATATATTTATTATATAGAAAATAATGTTTTTGTCAAGCTCCGGAAGACTTTTTTATGGAAAAGGTTTTACTACTTGTGTTATAAATTATTTATTTTATGACTTGATGCATATCTAATTATTTCCTTAAAGTTTTCATCGTATGGAATATTTTCCATATCGTATTGTAGCCACATTTCTGACCAGGTTTTATTTTCTTTTAATAATTTTTGTACTCTTTCATTTTCAATGGCATTGCAGCTTTGTTGTTTACTTAACTCAACACATCATTCTTCATCATACAGTTTACATTGTAAATCACATTCCAATTTATCACATTGATAAGCAAAATTAGCTTCTTTAGTTTGATGTTCATCGAATTCTAAAAATATTTTTTCTATCTCTTCTCAATCTATCAAATCTTTCAAAATTTCATGAACTGCATCATGTTCTATTCTGATTTTTTCTTCTCTTGATACCTGAAATTCTGTCAAATCTCATATTATCGTTTCTCAAAGCTCATGAATAGCAATCATGAATATCACTTTCATCATATCAATATCGTAGTGATATTCAGATTTCATGGCTATTGCGAGCATCTGTACTCAAAAAATATGTTCAGCTACACTTTCAAGTCTTTCTTTTTGTACATTTCGGTCTTTCCAACCAGTTCTGATTACATTTTTCAGTTTATTACACAGAACATAATAATTTATAACTTTTTTTTCTTTCTCCATATTTTATTATTTAATCTTTAAAACAGCGAACTGAAAATGCCGCTCCACGAGATAAATCATTTTCTGAATGTGAAGAATACAATGCCTGGCTATGTGCGAAATTTCAGTTACGGCTTGGAGTAGCAGACCGTAATCATCGATGCTCTCATTGTCACCAAGATCATCAAAACTCAAAATCGCGAGAACCTGCATAAGGAACCAAAACTTCATCTTCAAAACTATGATTGTTAGGATCGTCTCAAATTCATCGATAATAGTGGTAAAATGCCCGAAGCATTCCGTTTAATTCATCATAAGTTGGTACATGATATCATTCTGGACAAGGTCATCTTCTAAAATCAGGTTCTTCATGTATTAATTTTCATTCATTTAATACTCATCACCATAAATCATCATTGTGTTCATCATTTAGCCAATAATCTCTAGATGTTTTTATTTCTCTAGTTTGAGGAGTGATAAAAACTGGATTATTTAGATGCTTATCTGGTCAATAGATTTCAGGATTTTCTAATCTCTTTGATGATTTTTCTACTTCTCAACTTCGTGGGAAACAATAATCGTTTCACCATTGAAAGAGACATCAATATGAATTCTCCCCTGTTCATGCTACTTCTGCTCATAAATTTTTATCCATAAATGTATATGAATAGAATCAATCCGAAACTGTAAAAGTCCCCTCTTCTAAATTATGAAATATTCAGGATTCTAGCATTACATCTCTTTTTTTCTGTCATAAATCCATTGATAATAAATTAGTTGGCTTTCATGACCAAGTCACCATACAGTTAAAATTTTCGTTAAATGGTTCTATTGCTCAATATATTGTATCCAGTGGTCTTCAAATATTATTATCTTCGATGGATTCCTTACATTTATCTGTTAGTTCATCGTAGTTTTTTACTTTTCTAATCCAAAAACCTCAGGGGAAAACTGAAAGTTTAAATCAGAATGGCTCAGAATTAAATGGTTCTGCATCATAATTTCACATATCAATTGAGCAAGATTCATCAAATCATGGCAATTTTCATTGGAGAAATAACCGTTTTCGATTATTCTTTTCACTACTTTGACAATACATTGTTAAATCTAATCAGATTGAAATAAGATGGTAATCTTTTCAAAATGCATCTACAAAATCTCAGTTAGGTGTCTTTAGTTCTAATAATCAATGCTTTCAATCTAAATCTTCATTAACTTCTATGTTTATATCAGAGTTTGATAATAATTTTTCTGAAAAAATTGAAAAAGTAAGTGGATAATAAATATGTTCATCCTCAAATATTGTAGTTTCATATTTATAAATATATCAAGAATCTACTTTCTCATAGGTTATGAATTGTTCTCAAGAATCTATTTCTATAGGATTTTCAGGTGTGGTACATCCTGCAAGTAATAAACTACCGAATAATAAACTTGTTAAAAATCAGATTTTTTTCATATTTATATATCTTTAATTTTTAAAACAACGAACCGAAAAAACGGCTGAACGATAACTTCTAGAACTCGTGATAGCCGAATTCGTAGATGTTTGTGTAAACCATGATGGACTAGATGATCGATAATATCAGACACTTCATCTATCATGAGGAGTTACATCACTATTAAAACGAAGTCATCATGCCCATGGTAATAACAAATCATCTCTTAATTTTCGTCATAAATAAACTCAATCGCTTTCTAATTCTTTTGGATATTCAATTGATTTTCGGATAGAAATTAGTTTCTTCCATTCTAGATAACTTGGTATATGAAATCATTCTGGGCATGGTCATTGTCTTTCTTCTCTTGGATTTCATGTATCTCAAACATAATCCTCTAAACTATATTCATCAAAATAATCACGAGGAGCTCAATATTTTTCCACTTCTTCTGGCCTTAACTTATCATCTCAACTTCATCACCATAGATTATCGTTATTAATTTCCATATAATCATAATTATGATAATTAACCATCTGATCATATCATGATAACCATACATACATAACATCATTTTTATAAGGATTGTTTGGTCAATGTTTTAGAGCTTCTTCTGCTTTTACTTTAACATTTCAAGTCTTTATTCATTCGCTTGGAGAAAATCCGTAGTTATTTCATCGTTGAAAGTAATATCAAAAAGATTCTTCTCATGTTCAAGTGATAGTTGCTCATAGATTTTTGTCCATTATAGTTACTGATTCTTCTCAATTGTCTAATGTAATTGTTCATTCTTCAGGATTATGTTGTATTCAGTGTAGTTCTATACTTATCTCTTTAATTTCAGGAAAATTATGATTCAAACTGTTTTGGTGGTAGATATGACAAGCTAATTTTGATGCCTCTACGATGAAGCTTTTAGCTTCAGGTAATGATCAGATAAATCTGGATGCTCATTTACAGTCAGATTCTATTGTTTTATCTTTTGGAATTAAATAAAGAGCTTTTTCAAATCATTCACCAAATACAAAAGGAGAAATAGCATCTTCAGATAAAGTTTCTTTTCTATTAAGTTCAACAACACAATTATTTTCCCAACTTTTAATAGGCTCCATAACAAAAGGATATGGATTCACCTTATAAAATGCTGATGCATTATTTACTGTTGAATATGTAACCGTAGGAAAATATTCTCAATCTTTTTCATATCACTCTTTTACAATATCTCATGAAAACATAGGAAATGAAATTCAACTATCTTTTACTCTTTCATAGCATTGAATATATGTTGAAGATGGATTTGATATTGTTACTTCATTATTACGAACAGAAATAGACAATCATCAATTTTTTAGTAGTAATCTCCTACCGCTATCCTTTAATTCAAATTCACCATTTTGAATTTCAGAATTTGTTGTAAATTTAAAATTAACTGACTGAAAAATATCTTTGAAATATACCTTTAACACATAGATATATTGATTATCTTCTTTTCACAGACTAATTATTTCAACAGGAACACTATTTTTATTAATAACATCGGCAACTTCTCATGAAAAAATATAAGATTCCTTTGTAATATTAATTTCATTTTCAACATTTTGTGGAATTATTTCATTATTCGAAGGATAACTGCATCAAGTAAGCAATAATCATAATGATAGCAAAACTGTCAGAAGTCAGATTTTTCTCATAGTTTTATATTAATAATTTATAAAGTCTCTATTTTACCAAATATAGATGGATCACTGACTCTTATCTTATAATATTTTTCACTATTTTCTTCTGGCTCAAAAAATTGAATCACAGCTTCATATCCTATACTATAATCATCTTCATCATCTGGAAAACAAAATAAACTTCCTAATTCATCTTCTCCATTTCTCTTAGTTATATAATAAGAAGTTCCCCTCTGTCATTCAAGACCATCAACTATATTTCAAGTTATTAATTCACATCAACGATTAAAATGTCTTTCGGTAATTACTTCTTTTAGAGATTGATTTTTATCTTTGGCATATACTTTTATATATTCTACTCGCATAGGGGCTAGAGGATCTTTTCAATTTCTTCTAATTTCTACTCAATTCCTAGAAAAAATATTTTCGGGATCTGCTGCAGGAAATTCATATCTCCATCAGATAGGAGTAGATATTTTTATTCATAAATCATTAAATGTGTATGTATATCATGTTTCATTATTTACATAACGACCATCCTCTAATTCTCATTGATAAATAAACGAATCTATAATCGGTTTTTCTTGGTATCATGAAGATTTGAATTCATAAGGAATATTATTCCTTACTTTAAAATAATCATCCTTTATATTTCATAAAAGAGACACAGAAACTACATTTTTTAATTCTTTATAAGATGATCCAGTATTTGTCTGTAAATCTCCAGTATAACTGATTTGTAAGATATCTCATCTTTTTAATCAATTATGGTGAAGCATAAATCAACCATTATCTTGTTCTTCTGAAAGATTTGTAGGATATGGATAAACAACACTTGTATCATCATAGAAAAAAGGATTATGAACAACTACTTTTAAATAATTAATATCTCCAGATTCCTGAAATGTTTGTTTTTTATTGTCTTTACTTCTCATGAGCATTAACATTACATATCATCTTAATTCCTGTAAATTTGGATCATCATTACTAATAACTCACTCTGATTTTAACTTTGCTAAATGTGTTGAATAATATTTATCTACTCAATCTTCTGTATTAAACAACATTCTGGAAAGAACTGTTCAAAATTCAGCTCTTGTAACATAATCATTAGGTCTAAAATCTGATATTCATTGTCACATTAATCATAACTGACAACTTTCAGTCATATATTGAACAAGATCAGCAGATACATTAGAATTTAAAAATAAACAAGATTTAGTTGTATCTGGTGTTTTTCATAATATATTTTTAGCATAATTAGTTATCATTTTAGCCATTTCTGCTCTTGTAATATATCCATTCATATTTGCTTTATCTATAGAATCCATAGTAGTTATCTCATTCTTGTAAGCAAAGTCATAAGCTTTTTGGAATTCTTCTGAATAATTGTTTTCAGCATTAACTCCATTAGTAATTCATCAAATCAATAACAATCCTGTAATTGATAGAGTAATAAAAAGTCCAAATTTTTTCATTTCCGTATTAATAGAGAACTAAAAAAATAGCATATTCAGTACTATTCTTATATGTGTATTTTTCAAGGTTATTTCTTTATTTTTTTGAATTCAGATTTTAGTTCATTTCTCATCTGTTGCTTCCTGTATGAATTAGAGAATCTATGTGCTTCATCACGGAGTTTAACTAAGAACCTATCAGCTTGATCATAAACTAGTGAAATTTCTTCTACATTAAATTTATCATCTATAAAACGATAAATCTTTTCTCAAACTAATCATTCATGTCAACGCTTTGATGCTAGTCAGATTCAACTTTTTCTTCTGGCTTCTCATTTTCATAATGAAACAAAATCCACTTGCTGGAATACTTTATAAAATTCTGATGATTCTTTACATAAATCTTTAACAACATTCAACTGCCCTATTCATCAATCTAATACAAACACATCTGGATACTCTGATTTATCTTTTCATAAAAATCTTCTTTGCATCACTTCTTTCAAAGAAGCATAATCATCACTTTGCTCTGATACAGATTTTATTTTATATTTACGATATTTCCTCTTATCAGGTATTCATCAGACAATACATGATAATCATCCACTAATCCAATCTCAGTTCATATGGGAAATATCCACACATTCTATTCGATTTGGGAAATTCTTAAATTTATAACGATTTTTTAGCTGTTCAAGCAATTGATTATGCAATCATGGTCACTGTAAAGTTGAGGAAATAACATATGAATCAAAGAATCATTCTAGCATATTAATCAATGCAGATTTTTCCTCTTTATTGAATGATACTTTATTTGAATAAGCCAAAAGAGAAAAAGCTGAATTTCATTCTTGAGTATTTAAATCTCATATTTCTGCCTCGAATCATGATTTTATCCAATAAATATCTCAATCATCGGTTGGAATTTCCTGACGAATAATATCAATAAGTTTTCATTCATAGAAATTAAGCAATACACAAATATGAGAATATGCTATCTCTTTGATTGCTAATACATATCATGTTAAGTTTTTTCATAGTTCTACATGCTGTCTTTCTACTAATTCCTCTATATGCATATAGATATCACGAATCTGACTCGCCCATTCAAAATTTTGTTTAGCCACTGCATCATCTATCTGAGATAATAATACCTTTTCAATCGGTTTCGTATTTCATTTAAAAAATGAACTAAAAATATGAAGATTATTTTTATATTCCTCTTTTATTTGTGGCAATTCTGACTTATTTTTACATTTTTCACACCACCCACCACATAATCAGAAATAAAAGTCTGAACAGATTTTTCATTCTTTAAACTGTGAATTTGGACATGTACGATATTTTAATATTGTACGAAGATATTGCATCAGCTTTTTTAATTCTTTTGTATTATGCTTAGGTCAAATATAAGTAGCCTTATCATTCCTCTTATTCCTAGTTGTTAACACCTGAGGGAAATCTCATTCTGTTAATTTAATGTATGTATAACCATTTCATCATTTTAGCATACAGTTAAAAAATGGCTTATGTTTCTTAATTAAGTTATTCTCTAAGTATAGAGATTCACTTTCATTTGCTACCACAAAAAATTCCACTTTTGAAGCTTTAGCTACCATTTCCTGCTTCCAAAGAGAATTTGGAGTGAAATATTGAGAAACACGTTTTTGAAGATTCTTTGCTTTTCAGATATACAAAATAGTACCTTTAGGATCTTTGAAAAGGTAAACTCATGGTTCTTGTGGTATATGGGATATATCTATTTGCATATCTGAAATAAGAATAAATTAAGAATCTGATTTTCTAACTTTTTGAACTTCATTTCGTAATGCTTTTATCTTTCATCGATTAAATCAAGCAATTATTCAAGCATAAATTAAACAAATTCATGCAAGCATAAATAATAGTTGTCGTCTATTTTGATTTGGATAGAACAATTCAGAATTATTCTTTACCCATCGGAACAATAAACATAAAATTCAAACTATCAAAACATTTTTGAAGAAAAACTTTCGGTCAAAATCAAATGGATATTCTTTTTTTATGTATATTACTCATCAAATAAATTGAACAATTCGTGAAAGTGCAAGCACAGTGATTACTGCGTGTAAATCTAGATTTAGCACAAATAAAACTAAGATATTACAACTCACATTTACTATGAGCGAAACTAGCAAAATCATAAATCTCTGTTTTATTTTTCATAGTCATGCTAGTAAATAAAAATTAAGACTGCTTAAACAGTTAAAAATCAAACATGGTCATAAAATTTGGAGCAATTCTCATGAAAATCTAAATTTTTCTCCGTATAATAAAACTGATATTTCCTGTCAGAATACTAAAAATATTCATCACATTACAATTGCTAAGAATGCAAAATGTGTATACATCATTGATTCCAAAATCTTGAATTTCTCCTTTTCTTTTCTTGTTGAGAGTTCTGTGGTGACTGGGAAAAGTAATGCAAGAAACGGTCCGATGATTGAGAAAAATATCATTAACAATGAAAGCATATTGGTGAAATATCACGATGATTCTGCTCATAACCTATTCAAAACTAGCTGTTGGTCTACATTTCCCAATAGTGTTGAAATATTTGTGGTTAAAAATACCCAAAATGCATATTTAAATTGTCTAAAAATCAGACTTTTATCTATTTCTTCTCTTGGTAATTTAAGCAGATGGCTATATTTTCTGAATAATTGGATTAATCAAATAGATATTCACATTGCTACTCAAATTATCCGAGCTAGTGCAAATAGTGAAACATTAAAACTTGCGAATATTCGGAATAGAATTGAAAATATTAGTACAGAAAACATGTTGCAAAATTGCATTAATCACGAACTGAATGTATCTTGGAATGCAACGAAAATAGAGCTACAAACCTGAATGACATTATATCATAAAAAATAGAATGACATAATCTTGATTACGTTTGTAGCCTCTATGGCATGAAAATGATGAATCGCTAACCATTCAGCATTAAAAAACAACAAACAAAAAATTATTATTCAGGTGATCAACTGCATAAAAAATGATAGTCAGATTGTATTTTTTATTTGTCATTTTTTATTCTCTAACCAATATTTTGGTAGAAAATATTGCATAGATTCGGTCAATCCAAGATCATTATAACTATACAGTAATGTTATCAGACTTAAAACTCAGTAAAAAATTCATATATCAGCTACCGATAAGGCATTTGATGCTACGAGTCTAATTAAATATCAAAGTGGTGCTGTAAATATTACAAAAACATATGCTCGAAATCATTTGCTAATTAGCTTATGAGAAAGTGTTTCTTCTTGTAATATCTCTTTATTCATGCACAAAAAATATTAAAATATTGAATCTATTTTACCTTTATTTTATCTAATCATTCTGTTACCTTTTCATTGATTTCATTTGTAATTGTATTTCAAAGATTATCAATTTTTTGATTATAATATCATTTTGCATTTTCTACAGCTCAGGATACTCACTCTTTTGCTTTATCAACATAACCTTTCAATACTTCATCATAATATTGCTCTGCCATTCATTTTGCTTCATCTATTTTTCATGATAAAGTGGTTTGTATAGCTCCAGTATCTACTACGTTTTCTATTAATGTATTAAATCCTTCCTTTAAATTTTCAGAATTTGGTATGCTAGAAAATGTACTTTTAATTTTAAAAACGCATCGAACTATTGCTGCTATAATTATAATAGCGATTAAATACTTTATAAATTTCATATCATTTTTTCTATAATGATAAAAATTGTGTCTAGTAGATTCTATTGATTATATTTTATATTGCAAACATTAATAGAAAAAAGTCTGATTATTTATTTTGATATGAAAAAATGTGGATTATTATTTTATAAAACTATTGATATAATTTAAGAATTTTTCGTTATTTTTTACTAAGGAATAGTACTTGTCAATCGTATTTACATCTAATATATCAACATCATTTATTCAAACTACAAATCATTCTACATCTCTTTCTAAATCTCATCAGTCTGACCGATGATAATATCCGAGTTTTCATCAATTAGCTGGAGATCATTGTGGATTTTCTTTAATATTATTTTTTATCCAATTGATAAAATTTGCTATACGAAATCATTCTTGTGTATTAGGAAAGCTCATTCAAAGTCAATCAATAGTTACTGATTTTAGATTTTTTGAATCATCCATATTTATAGTAATTTTTTCATCATATCATCGACTGGAAAAATTTCATGTAATTTTTCATTCCTTTCATTGTTTTTCATCAGCTTCAAATTTTGGATTTTTTCTCTTTCATTCTCGATCTACTTCATTCATTGTATTAATTATATTTTTTACAACAATATCTACATCTCTATGGCTATCAGTTTCAGCTTTTTCCACTGATTTCTTTGAAAATTTTGGCTCTCGAGATGTAACTTTATCTGAATTACGATATTCTGCGTGTGCCTTGTAAAATCAAAGTCAGCCAATTTCTCTGTTCAATTTATTTTTCACTTCTTGCAAATTTTTATCACTAAAGTCTGTAATATCTATACTAGTTACATTCCCAATGTCATCAAATTTAAGTACTGCCTGTTCCAGACATAATTCATATATTTTTTTTGCTATTTCTTGTCATTTCTTATGATTCTCTTCACTTTCTTTATCTAATATTAATTCTTTAACTGTTTTACCTGTGTTATTATCTTTATATAACTCAAGCAATTCTGGTAAATGTTTCCTAATTGAGTCATTAACTAAATTATTTATTTTGAGATTTCAATTTTTTACTGTAACTATATTGTCTGTCCATATAAAATTCTCAACTTGTGAAAAATGTTCTGAATCGTTGATATCGTTTGAGTTTAAGAATGCATTCATTCATATCACTGTGTTTAATAATCATAGGTATAATCAGTTAAAATATCTGTAATATTCTTCTGATTTTTCAACTAAATAGTCTTGTGCTGTTCATGGTTGCATATAAAGCAATCATTCTTTTATATTTTGCCATTCTATACTTTTTTTACTAATAGCTTTTTCAAGTTCTACAGGGATATCTAGATCATCTTCGTGTCCTGGCCAAAGTACAAAATGTCATTGTTTACTTCTAAGCTTATTTAATTTTTTTTCGGCCTCATCCACATAATTAATTAATTGCTTTTCTTTTGGTGATAATTCCTTACCAGTTTTATTCATTGATTCATATTTTATGTTTACATCATTATCAAAATATAAAACAGTATTTACCATATCTCCACGGGATAAAGCATAAATTTGACCATTTTCTATTCTAAATAAAAATCTATTAACATCTCCTATTCATGCTCTTTTGGCATTCATAGCGAGATAACTAGGAAGCTGTACATAACCTTTTTCATTAGAATTATTTGCTTTTATAAAGTCAATAATTTCCTTTTCGTATTCCTTCTTTTTGTCTATATATCAATATTCTCTATCGATAATTTTTTGCACTCTTTTTCTAAATTCTTGTGTTAAAGACTCATCGGCACTTTCTATTGGAGAATCTAAGTCAACTTCTTTTATAATCATTTTAGTTGCTTGCTCTTTTGTAATTTTACTTATATCTATTTTTTCATCTTTTGCTCAAAAAAACCAAAATCCCGTATCATCATTAATCCTAAAACCATCATGCATATATATTCATGTATTATCTCCGTCTCATGTATAAAAACGAGACAATTCAAACATATCATTGGCTCATGTATATCCATGAACTTCTCTAGCAATACTGTATAGCACATTCTGAAACGTACAATTAGATACTTGTGTATCTACATTTCAAAGATCATCTTTAAACTCACACGAAAGATACCTCATACTGCGTTCTTCATCCCAAATCGGCCTTTTATTTATATAATTTAAATCTAATAATACATGTTCTATATAATCATAATCCGTGTTGTATGAAACCTTTGTATTAGATCTTTGCTCCATTGTTATTGTTAAATTCAAGTATTCATTATATTTTTCTACAAAATCTATATTTTTTTTCAATTTTTTAATTTCATCTGTGGTATAAGTTTGAGTTTCTTTATCTTCTCAATCATCGTTAATATCTAGTCTACTTTTTATACTAGATTTAGACGCTATTGTTCATTCGCATATTTCTTCTAAAAGCGTAGGATTTGAGTTTCTCAATTTTTCAAAAATTTCGAATTCTGTTTTGTATTCATTTGATAGTTTTTCTTTATAAGCATTTTTATATCATTCTATATCTAATTCTTTGTAATTTGAAATATATGCATTCTCGTGGTCAGTTTTCAAATAACTGTGTACTTTGGAATTTGCTAAAAGTTGTTCTACATACTCCATTCATTTTAAAGATAATACAGCTTTTTTCATCTCATTATATTCCGGTGAATTTTTATCTTCCTTTATATATTGTTTAATGTATTCCATTCTTAAATTAATAATAGCTTCCATCTCTTTTTTTTCTTCTTCATATTGTTTTTTTTCTTCTTCTGCTAATATTTTTTTGAAAGATTCTTCGTCCTCTCAACTACTATAATATCTTTCTAACATACTGAAGCTTCATTCCATTATTTCTTCTTGATAGATTAATGCTTCCCATGCATCTTCCATTGTATTAATCTCAGAATTAGGTCCTCTGTCATCTTTTATCGATTCCTTCATTCACTCGTTCATCTTTAGACGATCTGATTCAAAAAGATGTACTATAGATTGTTTTATTTTTGTTCTTTTTTGGCTAACAAAATCATATCTATTCTGGGAATAAAATTCTTTTTTGTTTGCATATAATTCATCGTATGCTGTGGATACTGCAAATGTAAGAATTCATACAGCTGCTCATATAGCCATTCAAATTGGTCAAGTGACACTGCATCAAGCAGCACATGCTATTGCAAGTCATAATGCTTCAGCTCCGATACTTCATAATCAAATTATCAGTTGTGCACTCGCTTTATCCTTTAAAACTTTTCATCTTATTTCATTTATTTTTGATACTAATTCTGCTTCTTTCTTACTATCAAAATAACTTCGAACATCAACTCATGCAAATAAGAATGTAATCGTTCACATTCATTTGATTCATCTTATAAAATTTCTTAATTTTGTTCAATTCTTTAATATTCTTGTCAATCATCTTATTTCATTTGCATTTTTTAACACCTTTAGTTGTTTAGCTATATCATCAGATATCGTAATATTTTTTAATTTAAAGAATTCTACAATTTCTTTTTCACTTTTCCCTGCTATTTTAGCTAGTTCTTCATCTGGTAATGACTCTATCAATTTCAAAGTTTTCATATCTCCCCCAACTGATTTTAATAATTTTGGTGATACTCTATCTTGTAATTTTTGCCAAGCTTTAAATGCTTCTGCAGTTTCTCAGTCTAAAGATTTAGCAGCTTCATCAAATTGTTTTATCGATTTTTTATACACAGCCTTTTGGGCTCTATTCATTTTTACTCAACTATTCAATTTCTCAGACATTTGACTACTTAATCTATTTAACATTTTCTTTGTTTCCTGTGCATTGAATTCTTCTGGAGCTTGTTTTAATGAATTTATTCAAAGTTTTTTTTCTGTTAATGACAAAGTTTTACGATATATTGTCGCGGTTACAACTCATGATGCAGTTCATGAAACAATGGGACTTATTCATTCGTTATTTTCCTGATTATTATCATTTTCATTCTGATTAACATTCTCTTGATTTTGATTATCGTTACTTTTATCTTGTGTATTAATTTCTTGTTTTTGACTACTATTTTCTGTATCTTGACTACTATTCTGATTTTGTATATTGTTCTCTACATTTTGATTGTCATCATTTTGATTGTCATCATTTTGATTGTTATTTGAACCATCTATGCGTTGCTCTAAAACATCCAATTTTCAATTTACAACCAGATTCAATAATTCATCTAATCTTCATTCAGTCTGTGCCTGAATAATTTTTTCTTGCTTTTCCTTTAAAAATTTAAATGTCCTATTTACTAAATTTTCAAATAGTTGTTTATTTCAAATTTTTACACCTAATACTTTTCATCGAAATCATAGATCCTCTAAATCTTTAAGACTATCTACATCAATTTTCTTATCTGATTTTAGTATGTTTTTCATTTTTGTAAAAATCGGAGCTATCATAAATTTATCAAAAAAGCCAAGTTCTTTTTTGAAATCTTGCATATATCTGTCTGCTATATTTTCTTTATATTGTTCTATGGACATCATAGTAAAAGAATATATAATAAAATCTGTTGTTATAGTACTTTCGCTAGAATTTTTGTAACAGATTTTAAAAGTTTTATTCACTCTTCTCAAATCTGTTTGGCTCATTTTAACAGCACTTTATCAAAATTATCTACCAAATTGTTCACTTCGATTCATTTAAAAAATTTAGAAAAATTTGTTTGTTTTATTACTCATTTAAATTCAGTATAATTTCACTCTGACAATAATTTTTTAAGATGATCTCATATTTTTCAAATATTCTGTGCTTCATCCGTAATACTAAATAATTTCTTCAGTTCTGGTATTAATTTTGCATCAAATCAGTCATCCATAAATTTAACGAAACTTTTCATTTCATCTTCTGCTAAATCTTCTGCTTGTAATTGTCTTAGTTTATCTATATGTACTTTTGCAAGATTTTTATTTCCCCATTCATCTAATCTTTTTATAGCTTTATCAATATTTGCATCAAATGCCCTTCTAACATCTCATACTACCTCTGCTGCACCTCATGCTGATGATAAATTTGATACTCTTTTCAATTCGTTAATAGATTTTTGTGCTTTTACCGCATTAGCAATTTCTGGTTTTATATCCCAGTTCTTCACTAATTCATCATATAATTGACTATCTTTTTTGATATCTGATAAGTAATTTTCATTGACTTGTTTTTTTACTATAGAATCAAATGCTACTTTTCTCATATCAAATCATTTTTTCATATCTTCTGTTACATGAAACATACCTTTCCGCACTGTTTCTGTTTCTTTTGATCAAAATACAGGAAAAGATCTTTTATTTATAATTTTTCATGCACGATCCAGTGATACTCTTCAATCTACTAAGTCTTGTAATAAGGTCTCTGCTCATTTTTTTCATCTATATTTTAGTGGGTTTACTCTGTGACCAAAATCTCTTATTGGCTTCACCTGACTTACTCATTTAAATGTCACCCATGCAGGTGAAAACATCATCTTTCATCCAAATGATGCAATTTTCTTTCAACTCTTAGCATCAAGAAGACATCGAACTCATCAAACTAACACAATAGCTCATCATGTTCAAATGAATCAACTACTTATATAAGCAAGTCATTCTCACCAATCACCATGAATTAATTTTCAAACTCACTTTATTAAATTTTTAACAGATCAGTATAAAAATCATGGAACTCTATATATTATATTTCCATATTCATCGTAATCCTTTTCTAAAGTTGTTTGTCACAATTCTGCTTCTTTTTTGAGAGCTAACATTGCATTTATTGATTCTGATAATGCAATTTTATCTTCATTACTTAATTTACCATTTTCTAGTTCTTGTTTTTTAGATAATAATATTTGTTTATAACTTTCAAACATCTTATCAAGTCATGATTTTACCAAATATTCCCTCATATTTGCATCTCAATTTCTAATTAAGTCTCAATATATATTCCGAGCTCAATCCTCGACTGCTTCAATTATATCATCCATAGAATTCAGCATATTACCACATGCTTCTCATAGTTTTTTATCATCATTTGTATCCAACGACTCAGATTTTTGTTTTTTATTATAAATTATCTCAACTATATCCTTTTCTCATTCTTTACTTCAAAGAATTCTACTTCTATCTTTATCTATTTCTTTAATTTGGTCCTTTAAATCTTCATCAATATGATTGTCAAACATATTATTTTGTGCTAAAACAGTAACAGCTGAATGTGTAGGACTATTTAGAAAATTTTGGTATTGAGGATCTACTTCGATATATTTTTTAAATAAATCTTTATCATTCCATATTTCATCTTCCGATTTTCAGTATTTTTGTGCAGCTTCTTTTACTATTTTTTTTGTTAATTGATTTCTCTTTTGTCGTAAGTATGTCTGCACTCTAATACTTTGTCTAAAAAAATATTGCATTTCTTTTTCTGCATCCTTATTCTTTATTTTCCGTTGCTCTATTTTGTCACCTAATGATCATACCATACCTTTGAATGGCAACCATGATGGTAAAAATTCTAGATAACAATCTGCAAATAGTTGTAAGAACTCTCATCATGTATTTTTTACAAAATTAATCATTCAATCAAGTCATGCATTTAAAGCTGTTTTAAATGAAGAATTTTGTCATAAAATA
Source organism: uncultured bacterium (assembly GCA_946408385.1). Lineage (GTDB taxonomy): Bacteria > Patescibacteriota > Gracilibacteria > Absconditabacterales > Absconditicoccaceae > UBA3291. The sequence goes on from CAMJSB010000003.1 coordinate 53,807, forward strand.
CCTTCAACTGACTTAAATTGATTATCTAGACAATACGGAACTATTCATTTATAAAAATTTGTTCATTTTGATTGTTCTTCAGATATTTTTTTCATCTCCAGTTCATCTTCATATCACGATTGAAGTTCCTTGTTATAAATTTCTTGGTAAACATTATCAATCTTATCTCATAATCACTCATAATTATTAAATTTTTCTTTATTTTCTGGTTTCCTTATAAATTCTTCATAAGATTCACTTTTTTCTTTATCTGAATCTCTTCCTGTCGCACCTTCTTTTCCCCATCGACCAAGCCGTTTTCATATCTTATTAATAAGGAATCAACCTCATGCGGCAATTCATCACCATTTTAAATATTTTCGAAATGACTTTCCTTTCTTCTTTTTCTTCTTTGGCTTAGTTTCTTCTTCATCATCTTCCTCTTCTTCGTCTTTTCACCATCAAAATAATTTCTTTATTCATTTATAAGCTAACGCTATTGCTCAGACTCACGTAGCAGTAAATCACACTGTACGTAGCAAATTCTTTCATTTTTCTGTTTCCCATTTTTCTTTATTCCATATATCAGACCACTGATCTCAGATTCGGTCTTTTGCCTCTGAAAATACTCATTTATTTTCCGTCTCTGGTAATACTTGCTGTTGAGTTGGAACATTATTTCATGTATTCATTATTGAATCATACAAACTCATTATTTCATTAAAACTATTCAACAGAGCTTCTGCTTCTTCTTTTTTATTTTCTACTCACTGTCCTGATTGATTTGATAAATCATTAATTTCTTTCTGTATCTTTTGTTTCGTAGTCTCTGCTTGAGATTTTAATGCTTCTGCTTTTGTCTTTTTTTCAGTTTCAGAAATATCAACATTGGTTTTTAAGTCATTTAACGATTTTTTAATGTCATCAACCTCTGTTTTGAGTTGTTCGATGTTGTTGTTCATAATAGATTTTTTAAAAAATAAATTATCTATACCAATTATACACATATATTAAAGAAAATGCAAAAAATTATGTACTTTTTTTATAAAAATAGCTCTATGAAGAGCTATTTTATTTTTTATCTTATGAATTGTTTTGTCAATTTGTCCAATAATTTTGCGATGCTATAGTCCTCATTCAATTCAAAAATTTTATAAATGATGATCCATCTTCTTTATTATTCAGCTGATCTTCGAAATAGCTTTGAGAATTTTCTTTATTTTTTGCCAAATCTTTTAACAATGTGGGACAATCTTTCTGTAAACTTTCATTTTTTATTACACGCTCTCATTTACCACTTAAGTTTCATTCTCAATTTGTGTCAACCCAAAAGCCACTATCATATGCTGAATTTACAGAAGGCACAAATGGGATTATTGGTGTTGGCATACTATTTCATTGGACATAAGGCATTAAGTTGAAAAAGAAAGGATATTTTTCTCATCAGTATCACCCATATTTTTTTCTAAACATGTTTGATAGATTAACCACTCTCAAACATTCTTTTAATCCCTCTTTTGTGTGAGGAAAGTCTAATTTCAACTCTCATCAAATATCATTTTCAGAATATTTTTCTATCGTTATAGATTTTATGCTGGATGGATCTACTTGTCAATTACCCAACATAGTAATATTTCATAATATTGTTATGTATGTATGTTGACCATATGAAGAGATTTTATATCTATTTGGATTGTGTGGATCTTGTTCTGCTTTTAGATTCCTTATCTTACCTTCCGGTATTTCTGTTATATTTGTATTATCTAATTCTTCTGCAACATTTTTTATATATTCTTGTATTGGAGATTTATTTTCAGAATCTATTCTTTGTTTTCATGGCAACCATATAGATTCTCATCATTCTTCAATACCGTTCAAGTATGCAATAAATTTATTAAAGTTATCACCATCTTTTATCGTTGAACAGCACCTACCTAAAGAGGAATTATCGTCTAATGCTTGTCATCAAAAATATCATGCTGCACTAAGTCATAGAGTTGCTCATATTCATACAGCTCCACTTTTTGTAGCAACTCATGAAGTGATTCACAATACAGCTCATGTTATAGCTAATGTATTTTGCCAAAAATCAGAGTTACTTCCAGATAATACCTCATTTGCCCCATCCACGGAAAAAGAAAATGAGATATCTCATCCAGTTGATGTTTCTGCAAAAGCTGCTTTTCCTGATCAACATCATCTTAAATTATATTTTAAACAATTTACGATGTTTGCAGCATGCACAAGCTCCACATTAGTTTTGAATTTTACTGATTCGAGTCAAACAATACATTTTTCATTTTCATTAATTCCTGTAGATTCTCCGTATGACAATATAGTTTGCTGTTCTTCATCATACTCAATTCAATTATCAAAATTTTGTCTGTACATATTTTCATCTATGTTTCAATTGTTTACATCTCATGCTGCAAGAAGTACAGCTTCTTTGATTGTTAATGGGTTCTCTCATTCTACATTCCAATCTAAAAAATCTTTGATATTCCATTTACGTGTTTTTAATCAGTGAGCTATATAATATATTCATGTTCATATACCTGATCGCTTTAAAGCCTTTCCATACCACCTATCCCAAAATGGTTTCTTTTTCTCCTTTTTTGATTTTTTTTCTTCTTTATCTTCATCATTTTCTTGTTCTTCATCTTTTCACCATCAAAACAATTTCTTTATTCATTTATAAGCCAATGCTATTGCTCAGACTCACGTAGCAGTAAATCATACTGTACGAAGGACATTTTTTCAAGTTTCATCTTTCCATTTATTTTTATCTCGTATATCTCATCGCTGACTTCAAATCCGTTCTCAAGCCTTACTAAACATATTTTTATCATCTGATGGTTGTTCTGGTACATTTTGTGATTGTACTGGAGCATTTGATGACTTTCATGCTATATTATCATACAAATTTTTGATTTCTATATTTGTTGTATCCAAAAAATTCTGAGCATTTTTAGCTTCTTGCTTAGCTTTTGATGTCGATTTGCTTGATTTATTTATCTTATCAATCTCGTCTTGAAGTTGTTTTTCTTTAGTTGTTGCATCTTGGATAAGAGTCTTTGCTTCAGTCTCCTTATCTTCTTGTGTTTTATTAGTATTTGTATTTAATGCATCTAATTGTGTTTTAATATCTTTATAATCATTTTGTAATTGATTTAGATGTTTCTGTTGTTCTTCCTGAGTTTTTTTCATTTGTTGTGTCATTTTATTTGTTGTTTAGATAAAAAAATTTTACTTACTTTTTTTCTCTGCATCTGATAGATGTTTAAAAAGTCGACCTGCTGCATTTTCTAGAAGAGAATCTTTTTCTTCTTTCTCTTCATCTTTTCAATCTGACTCTTTACTTGATTTTCATCATCAAAATAAACTTTTTATTCATCTATACACAAATCATAATACTCATATTCATGTAGCAGCAAATCATAATGTACGAGCTATATTATTTCAAGTTTCATCTTTCCATTTTGTCTTATCTCGAACATCATTTCGTTGATTTCAGATTCGTGATCAAGCATCACTAAATTTAGTTCATATCCACTTTCAAGCCTTTGTGAAAAAATTATCATCACTTGATGTTTGTGTCGGCGTCTGTGTTGGAGAAGAATGCGGTGTTTGTATTGACATTGATGGTGTTTTTACAATATTATCATGTAGATCTTGAACTTCCTGGGTTATTGTTTTCAAAAAATTCTCTGCCTGTTTGGCTGCTTCAATTTCTTGTTGATCAGCGTTTTGTTTTTTCTTTATTTTATCAATTTCCGTCTTTAATTCTTTTTCCTTTGTTTGAGCACTCTGAATAAGTTGATTTGCTTCTTTTTCCTTTTCTTTCTGATCTTTATTAGTATCCGACTTTAATGAATCTAATTTCTTTTTGATATCTTCGTATTCTGTCTTTAGTTTTTTTAGTTCTGGTGTCTCTGGATTTACCATTTTTTTGTTTATATTATAAAAATAAAATAACATTTATAATATCATTATACACACAATCACGAAAAAATGCAAAAAAAATCAGACTTTTTTCTAATTTTTCACTTGATTTTCATATATGAAATGATATATAGTATTTTTGGTACTCGATGTGGTATCCTTTTTTTGATGAAACGAATGCAAAAAATAGCATTTCAATAGGCTTTTGACCTAAATACAAAGCTCTTCCACTCAAGACCTAAAATATGAAAAATAATATATGTGATAAATTTTTGTGAATAAATTTTTTGTGATTATTTAGCATTATAGACCATAATATATGAACGAAGAAAGAAAAAAGATCTATGAAAACCTCATGGAGGATATTTCTGAATTAAGTGAAGATTTGCAAGATTTACTCTTAAAATGAGCTGAAAAATGAAGCCTTTTGGAAGAAGACTTGATTGCATCACTCGATAATATGGAAGGATCAATCAGAATTTTGGAAAAATTCTATGATCTGTGTGATAAACTCAAAATTAAGGTAATCACTATTGAGGAGGAGTTAGAGAATAGAGAAAAAGAAGATAAATCAAGCAAAAAAGAATCTAGACTTGGAAAAGTTTCTCTCTATGGAAAGACTGATTTGCCTCCTGATATGCAGTATAAGGACTACATTAAATTGTATTTCAACGATATTTCAAAAATTCCTCTTTTGACTGCAGAAGAAGAAAAAGAAGTAGCAAGAAGAGTAAAGAAATGAGATGAAGCAGCTAAACAAAAATTAGTTGAATCAAACTTGAGGTTAGTAATTGCTATTGCTAAACGTTATTTTGGAGGAAGACTAGGATTTGCCGACTTAATTCAGGAATGAAATATCTGACTTATTAAAGCTATTGAAAAATTCGATCCTGATAAAGAATTTAAATTCTCGACTTATGCGACTTGGTGGATTAAACAATCTATCACTAAAGCTATTGCTGATATGTGAAAGAATGTTAGAATCCCTGTGCATCTAATTGATGAGATAAATTCATATAACAAGACTTATTCATTGTTATTCCAAAAGCTTTGAAGAGAGCCAACAAGTAAAGAAATCTGACAAAAATTATGATATCCTATCAAAAAAGTTAAAAAGCTTGAAGAAGTGATTTTTGGTAATGTATCACTTGATAGAGAGGTTTGAGATGAAGGTAGAGATACATTGGCTGACTTAATTGAAGATGGAAATACTTTACGTCCAGATCAATTAGCTGAGAGGGACACTCTTAGAGCTAATTTGGATCAGATTTTATGAATGCTTGATGATAGAGAATCAAAAATCGTAAAAATGAGATATGGAATCGATGGACCTAAATATACTCTTGAACAGGTTTGAGAAGAATTTGAAGTAACTAGAGAAAGAGTAAGACAAATTGAACAAAAAGTTATCCAAAAATTAAAAGAGCATCAAGGATTACAGAAAATGCTTGGAATTGAGGATGATATTGAGAAAATGGAAGATGAGAATATCAAAAAGAAGAGAGCTAAGAAAGCTCAAAAAGCTCCTGCAAAGAAGAAGATTGAAGATGATGACGATGAATTCGATTTCGATGGATGGGATGATGACGATGATGATTCAGAAGATCACTTCCCTACTGATGCAGAAGATGATGATTTTGATATAGATGCTGCTGAATAAAACTAAATTATATTTAACTGAGAAATATTTTTTATTATGAAAAAGAAAATAATCTGAATAATTATTTGAGTTATCCTATTGGTTTTGATTTTGCTTTGATTTTTTGCTTATAAATCAATGAATGATTATACAAATATCATAAAACTAAATTGGTGAATTGAAATTCCTAAAGAAGCTAAATATCACGAAATTTATTCTAAAGATTCGTGAGGAAGTTTTCATTGAGATGGAATTCGTTACCATGTTTATACCTATGAAAATGAAGATGTAGTTGAATCTATGTTGAAATGGCTAAAACCTCATTCTGAAACTGTTGTTGTACCTACAGTGTTTTATGATTCATATATGGAGGCAATTATTAATTGGCTGAATGAATTAGAAATAGACGATGAATATTCTCCAAGTATAACAGACTTTGAGAGCTTTTATTATGAGAAACAAGAAGATAATAGCGAAATTGTTATAATTAAATCTGAAAAAAAGATATTATATGTAATCGAATCGTTTTTATAATTTTTGACTTATAGTTACTATTCGAAAAAATGTTGAATATCAGATTTATAAAATTATATTAACTTTAGATTCAGAATGTGGATGGATTTGTATCGCTTGCAACCACGTAAAAAAATTGCTAAAGACAATTAAATTTTACGCAGAAGTTTATAACGACTTCACGAATCCAAAAATACGTTCAAGAATCAGAATGTATTTTTATTTTTTACTCTAGAAAAGATGACTTACCTATTTACTTCAGAGTCGGTCTCTGAATGACACCCAGACAAAGTTTGTGATCAGATTTCTGATGCTATTGTGGATGCTTATTTGGCTCAAGATTCGAATTCAAAAGTAGCCTGTGAAACTCTCGTTACGACTAATAAAGTCGTACTTGCTGGAGAAGTAAAATCTACTGCACATGTAGATGTAGAAAAAGTGGCTCGTGATGTGATTCGCAGAATCGGTTATACGAAGGATGAATATTGATTTAATGCTGATACTTGCGATATTGAAGTATTTTTACACGAGCAATCTGCTGATATTTCTCGTGGGGTTGAGAGAGAAAATGCTAAAGATCAGTGAGCTGGAGATCAAGGAATTATGTTCGGATATGCGTGTAACGAAACTGATGATTTGATACCTTTGACTTTGGATTTATCACACAAATTACTCAGGACTTTGGCAGAAATTCGTAAAGAGAAAAAAGAAATGCTGTACCTTCGTCCAGATGCAAAATCTCAATTTACGATTAAATACTCCGATGGTGATAAACCTCTGAAAATTAAGACTATCATTCTTTCTACTCAGCATGATGAATTTGCCTCTGATGATGAAATGCTTACTAAAATCCGTGAAGATGTGAATAATATTTTGTTACCTCGTTTTGTGGATTGACTAGAAGATAAAGTAAAAGCACTGTTTAACGATCAGATTGATATTCAGATTAATCCTACATGAAAATTTGTAATTTGAGGTCCAAATGGAGACACATGAGTAACTGGAAGAAAAATTATTGTAGATACTTATGGATGAAAATGAGCACATTGATGATGAGCTTTCTCTGGTAAAGATCCAAGTAAAGTGGATCGCTCTGGTGCTTATATGGCTCGCTATATCGCTAAAAACTTGGTTGCAACTGGAATAGCTGATAGAGTTTTGATTCAGGTTTCTTATGCTATTTGAATTGCTAGACCGCTTAGTGTTTATGTAGATACTTATTGAACTTCAAAAGTTTCATTGACTGATGGAGAAATTGCTGAAAAAATCTGAGCATTATTTGATTTGAGACCTTATGCTATAGAAAAGAGATTCAATCTTCGCACCCCTATTTATGAAGAAACTGCAGCTTATGGTCATTTTGGTCGTGAATGTAAAGTAGTTGAAAAATATGGAAAGAATGTTGAGTTATTTCCATGGGAAAAATTAGATTCAGTAGATTTATTGAAAAATGAGTTTGGAATATAATCATAGTTTGACTTAAATTCAATAATAAATAACATGACTTTAATTTATTGAAGATGTTTTTTGTTGACATGTCTTATACGATTGTTGCTTTACCAGAGAATAATGTGTTAAATGAATTACAGTCTTTAAGAAATTTTTTTTATGAAAATAATTTTAAATATCACAATAAACCTGTATCAGATTTAGCACATATTAGCTTATCTGTAATAAGTGATACTATGGCGGATTGATTTATATCTGATTTATCAGAAAGTTTCGAATGAGAAAAATTTTTTACTTTATCTGATTTTGTTGTTCATACTGAGGAGCATAAATGGATTTTTGATGTACCTGAGAAAAAAGAAAAATATCCTGATTGATGCTGATGGTTTACTTTGCTGTTTCCAAATAATGAGTATCTAGTTAATGCAAGTAAAAAAATTATAGAAATTGCAAACAAATATTGAATAGATGAAACATTTGAATATGCCCACAAAATGGCAGAATATGAAAAAAAAGATATTAACAATATTAATATTCATGATTTTATAGCAAATCATATGAATATTTGTAATTATATTCGTTTAGAAAAAATGGAAGAGGCGAAAGCTATATTTGAGTCTGAATTTAAGCATAATTCAATATTAATTGATAAGCTTTGAATTAGAAAACTAGATAAAAGTTGAGATATAATTCATGAAATAAAATTGAAATAAATTTTATGTCTTTTCATTTTACTACAAAAAATAATATGCATGTAATATTGAATATTTCAGATTCTGATAAACATTTCTCATCTGCTATTGAAGAATATCAGAAACGTCTATGAAAAGATGTAGTTTTTGATACTTTGAAGCCATTTAAAGATGATAATCATAATTTAGTTATCCAGAAAGAAACGGAATCTGTGATAAAAACGATAGAAAAGAAATATACAAATTATAAAAAAATTTTACTTGCGAAAGAGTGAAGACTTTTAAGTACGGAAGAAGTAGGGAAGGAGATAAACTGACAAAATTGTGTATTTATAATTTGATGACCTTATGGATTGAACAGAGATGAATTGAAAAGTAAGTTTTCAGATTTGAAAGAGATTTCATTTGGTGCTATTACTATGCCTCATTGACTAGCTAAACTAGTTTTGATTGAGCAATTATATAGGTGTAAGACTATTCAGATTTGAAAAAGCTATCATTATTAAGATTTATTTTCTATTCTATAATAAGATATGCCAGAAACATTTAGCGATTACAATATAGAAAAAGATGCATATAATTGGCGAGCTGCTATGAATTCATCCACGAATGGAAGATGATACGAAACAATGTCCGAGGAAGATCGTAATATTTTATCACAAATAAAATGACTATCACAGGAAGATGCAAATATAATTTTGATTCCATTTTTAGATAAGAAGTACAAAGATAATCATGAAGAAATAAATGATGCTGTAAGTCAAATAAAGATAAAATTAGATACACAAAAAGATCAAATTCTTAAATTAATGGAAGAGCTGACTAAAAGGCCTATTTTTAATGAGAAATTTCAGATTTGGTATACTACATGTAAAAGATGACCATATAATCGAAGGACTTGAGAAATCTGGACATTTGATCCGCCAGAGAAAAGCTGGAGATTAAGGGCATGGAGCTGTGGATTTGCTCATGAATTACTTCATTTTCAAACTCATAAATACTACGAAAATGAAAAACCGATGAATCTGCTCAATAAACAACAATTTAATTTAATCAAAGAATCTCTCACATTTTTGCTGAATCATGAATTTCCTTGAGTAAATTTAAGTACAGATAGATGATATCCTCAGCATCAAGAGTATAGAAAAACCTTAGAAGATTATCGACTCTCCTGTTGAGATAGAAAAGATTTTGAAGATTTGATTAGCTTTGGATGTAACTATATACTGAAAAATAATATTTTGTCTGAAGAATAATTTTCTATTGTATTTGACATATTAAAGATTATAATCATAATATATGATTTATCTTTCCATTAATATATGAATAGAATTGAAGCTGATTATACTAAGCATCTATGAAATACCAAACATATCTCAGAACCTGATGAAGAATGATTTATCAGCAAAGTTTTTAAAACAAGGAGACAAATCTTACCGATTGATGAACAAAAAAGGATTATTGAAAAGAAAAAAGAATATTTTTGAGAATATATACCAGAGACTGAGTTAATTGAAACTGCGAACTGAGAGTATGTAATCAGACAAAAATATATAGAGTGAAAAACATTAGCACAAACAGACATCTCAACATTATCTCCAGAGACATTGGCAAGCCTTATAGATCTGATTAAAAAATATCTCAAATATTATAGAGAACAGTGATGAGAACTTGATTTAACATGATACCAGTATTATGAATGAAATCCTAGCAATTTAAGGAGAAAAGTTTTAAATTTTTTAAAAATTAGTCAAAATTTTCTAACATCTACAAATATTATGATTTGAGATGATTGAAAAGTTTACATGGTGGATGTTTGTGAAAGTTCAGATAACCGCTTACAATGAAAAATTAAGAATTTTTGTGCAAAACCTTTTATTAAAAGGACAATAAAAAATCTTGAAATTTTATTGGAAAATAAATTGAGCAGTAAAAAAACTAGTTATGAAATTTATGAAACATTATCAGATTAAAAAATTTTTAATAACTTTTTTATAAAATCTATCGCAAACAAATTCATACGTACTGTTGTGTTGATTTTTAGCTAACTATTTAGCTAATGAGTATTTTAATCATTTTTTTCCAGTTCATCTTTGATTTTTGCAAGAAATTGAATTGCTTGAATTGGAGTCATATTATTTAAATCTGCTTGAGTTATAATTCTCTGAATTTTTTCATATTTTTCTTGATATTTACTATCATTATTCTGAATCTCAAAAAGTGGTGTAGAAATAATTTGTGTATGTGAATTTGATTCTGATTGTTTGGATTCAAATCATTTCAAAATCTCACGAGATAATCTCAAAATTTCATCAGGGATTCAGGCAATTTTTGCTACATCGATTCAATAACTTTTACTAGCTCAGCCTTTTACTATCTTTTTCATAAATAGGACTTCTTTGTCTGTTTCGTATACACTTACTGAATAATTTTTCACTTCCGGATACATTTTTTCTAGCTTGATAAGTTCGTGGTAATGAGTTGCAATCAAAGTTTTTGCTTTTACATGTTTGAGAACATATTGCAAAATTGCACTAGTTAAAGCTAATCCATCATAAGTACTAGTTCAACGTCAAAGTTCGTCAAAGATTATAAAACTCTGAGATGTTGCATTATTTAGAATATTTGAAACCTCAATCATTTCGGTCATGAATGTAGATTGATTTTTTGCGATAACATCTCCACTTCCAACTCTAGCAAATATTCCATCAACTAATCAGATTTTTGCACTTGTTGCTGGAACAAATAATCCACAATGAGCGAGCAGAACTATTAAAGCTGACTGACGCAAAAATGTAGATTTTCATCACATATTAGGTCATGTAATAATGTGAATCATCTCCTTTTCTCAATCCTCTCTTTCTCAAATCGATAAGTCGTTTGGAATGAATTGCTGATCAGTTGGCAAATACGCTTCAATTACAGGATGCCTTCATCATACGATTTCAATCAGGTTTTTATTATTCATTTCTGGCTGAATGTATCTATTTTCAAACGCAAAAACCGCATGAGAACAGAATACATCCAATTCTGCGACCTTTTGAGCAAATGAGGAAATCTCTGCATTTTTGTCTCAGATTTTTTCTCACATTTCTTTGAGGAGAGAATTTTCAAGTTTAGTGAGCTTTTCACGGGCAGTTAGAATATTTTCTTGAAGTTTTTCTAGATATGTAGAAGAATAACGCTGGTTTCATTTCAAAGTATTTCTGCGATATAACTTCAGTCTTTCATCCTCTTTATCTCAGTTTCAAATTCAAAGTTTTTCTTCAAATTGAACGGAATCCTTGGTTGTAAGTTCGATAAAGTATCACTGATTCATCACGAATTTCAGTTTTACATTTTGTACTCAACTTTCTTGAACAAGAAATTGCTGATATTGTAAGAGTAAATCATCACTATGAAAAGCTATTTTTCTGAGTTCATCTACTTCTTCATTCCATCCATCTGCTATGAAATATTCTCAATCCATCACATCTTGGTCAGATTTTAGCATTTTTTTCAAACTTTCGTGCAATAATTTTAACTCATTTTCTTCTCCAGGTTGAAGTCAGAGTAGCTTCAATTCGTTAAGTAAAATTTCGGATTCTTCATTTCATCAGAAAAATAAATTCAATGTGGATCTAAGTTTGAGAAATGGAATCGGACTAAGTTTTTTGTAAAGAATTGAAGATGTAAGTTTCTGTAGATCGTAAGACTCTCATAACTTTTTGAGAATAAATTTGGAATAATCTATCTCCTGATAATGAGAAATCAGATTTTGTCTTCTCTGGATTTCTGATAATGAATTGATTGGATTCGCCAAATAATAATGCAAAAGTCTGGCTCATGCACTTGTTTTTGTTTGGTCTAAAATTCAGAATAACGAATATTGTTGATTATTCTCGTAACTTGAGCTGAAAATTTCCAAATTTTTGATTGTAATTTCGTCCATGAGGACGAATCATGTCTGAGCATGGTAAGAAATCTTGGAAATATTTGCAATATTCTGCTGCTGAACGTGTCTAATATAATGGAGCAATAATGCAATTGCTTGGAGTCTTCACTCTCCTACTGCTTGTCAGAAACTTGATAAAGTCTGAACTTTTGCCATATTACAGAGAAAACTTTCAGGATCTACTGGGACTTCGTAAACGGAAATTAGACATTGTAAATACTGCTGAATCGGAGTAGAAATACTATCTTTTTCTGAAAAATCTACATCAATAATTATTTCAGTTGGTGAAAGAGTCAGAATTCGTTTCTGTGCATCTCATAAGTTTGAAAAACTTTTGGTCTGATACTCCCCTAATGTGAAATCTCCCCATGCCAAATGATAAATCTCTCATGAACTAAGTTCTTTCCTCGTAATAGCGAGCATATAATTGAAATTTTTAGTTCATTCCTGAATGTAAGTTCCTGGCGTGATAATCTGAGTAATTTCACGTTGAACTAATTTTCATGGTTTTGGATCTGTAATCTGTTCTGCAATTGCGACTTTGTATCAATGCTGAATGAGTTTTGGGATATATTTATCTATGCTATGATGTGGAATTCATGCCATAGGAATAGGATTTTCAACGGATTTATTTTTGGATGTGAGAACTAAGTCTAACACGTTATGACAGATATTCGCATCCTCAAAAAAAACTTCATAAAAATCTCCTATACGAAAAAATAATATACAATCAGCATTCTGCTTTTTCATTTCTTGATACTGTTTCATTGCAGGGGTTAATTCCATTGATTTTCGTGTAGAGAATGTGAAATTGTTGTAAATTGAATTTAAGATTTTTGAGTCGAAAAACAAGAATTTTTATCTTTCTTGATTTAATGTTTGAGATTGATATAATTTAATGGTAGGTTTTTTATTCTATGTATAATTTGTAAATGAATAAAAATCTGATTGTATTTTGTGCATTATTTGGATTATTCTGAGGAGGAATATCCTTTTGATGGGATATGCTTCAATTTGCAAATGTTCATCCAAACATTCCACGAGTATATAATCCAATTTCTGGGTTTTATGAGCCAAAAACTGAAGAAATTCAAGAATTGATAGAAATAGAAAAAATAAAAAATATGGATTTTTACTCAGATGATTCCTTTCAAAAATTTTTGGATGATAATCACCCACTATCAGCAAATTATGAAGCAGCTGATATCGTAAAAATTAATTCTGATTTCACTTCAAATAGGTCTTCTGACTTTAAATTACGTAAAAAAGCAGCTGAAATGTTTGAAGGAATGGCTCGAGCTTTTTCGAATGCATTTGGATTTAAAGCTAAATTGACTATCAATTCTGCTCGAAGATCTCAAAAGTTTCAACGTCAACTGGCAAGTAATTGCTCTGTATGACGCTGTGCAAAGCCTGGAACAAGTGAACATGAGGCTGGATTAGCTCTAGATTTGGGAGTAAATTGATGAAACATTAAAGCATGAAGTGGAAAATATTATCAATGGCTAGTGGATAATGCTCATAAGTATTGATTTCACAATAGTTATCAGAAATGAATGGAAATCGATGGAAAAATCGTAGAACCGTGGCATTGGAGATATGTTTGAGTGGAATTAGCGACTATACTTCATGATGAGGAACAGAGTTTCGCAGAATATTTCTATGAAAATATTGAGCCGAAAAATTTATAACCTGTCATCCTGAGCACATGCGAAGGATCCAGTAATGATACACCTATGGATTCTTCGCTAACGCTCAGAATGACATAATGTTGTCATTCTGAACGAAATGAAGAATCCTATGCACCTTACTGTGCCCCTTTACTGAAAGGGGCTCCCCGATTTATCGGGGTGGAAATTTTCAAGTGTAATATGTGTAAAAATCCTCCGGCTCTACGAGCCACCTCCTTTCAAAAAGGAGGACAGAAATATAACATACAAGATTCTTCGTCGTTAACTCCTCAGAATGACAAGTAAAATACACATAAAACTAAACTTTTAATTTATTATAATATATAGATATGACTAAAAAGCATGATAATCAAGCCGTCACACAGGACAATGACCAAGATTTACAGGATTTGGAAGATATGCTAGATGATGTAAAATCAAGCAAAGATAATGAAGATATGATTGAACAATTACAAGCTGAAATCAAGAAATTACAGTCACAGCTCGCAGAAAAAGATGAAATTGTAAAAAATGCACAGTTAGCATATCTTCGCACTAAAAATGATATGGAAATGATTCAGCGTCAGTCAGCAATGAAAGCTGAATCTATGCATCAAGATTTGTTGATTAAGATTGTGAAGAAACTTTTACCGTTTGTGGAAGATTTACGTAAATCTTTGGAAAATTTGTCAGATGAAGATAAAAAATCTGCAATGTGAAAATGAGTTCAAATGGTGCATGATAGATTTATCAAAGCATTGGAATGATTTGATATTTTCCCTATCCCATCATTACATGAAAGTCCTGATACATTAATGCATGAACCAATCTGAATGCAGCCCACTGAAGACAAAAAGCTGAAATGAAAAATAATTCAGGTTTTTGAGCAAGGGTTTTATTATCAGAAAGAAAACTGAGATAAAGTTACGATATTCCCTAGTAAAGTAGTTATTGGACAGTAATTTGATAAAAATTTCCTAGTGTTAAACTTAATTTTTGCTTTTAATATGAAAAAATATTCGATAATAATACAAAAATCTTCTTTGTTGTATTTTTTGTAAAAATTCTTATAAATGATTTGGTTTTATTTTCTTCTACATTCAAATGGCCCAACAAAATACAGCACTTGTCCTAATTGGACTTCAGGAATTATGGAGAGATAAAAAATCTGATTATCGCTTACGCAATATGGATTCTTTAATTGATAGAGCCTGCTATCTCATTCAATACGCTAGAGAAATGGGGTACAAAATCATCTTTGTCAGACATCTTGAAAAGGAATGACCATTCTCTGAAAAGGATCCCCTATCAGAATTAATTGAAGATCTTTGTCCACAACCAGAAGATGTAATCATTAAAAAGCGCAAAATTTCGTGTTTTTATAATACGAAACTTGAGGAAGAATTACAATGAATCAAAAATATTGTTGTTGCATGAATTCCTACTAATCTATGTGTTAGAATGTTTGTTGAAGAAGCTTATGATAGGGAATATAATGTAGCTTTAATTGAAGATATATGCCAAACGTATAATGAAAAATTACAAGATTTTACTCTTGATGATTTAAATGAATCTAGACCAGACTTGGATGTCGTAAGGTTAGAACAATTCTTATGATAAAAAATCTGATTTTTATTTGATTTATTCTAAGTAAGAATGCAGTGAGCAAAGCTTGTTAGTGAGTTAATTCAAGAACACGAACCTCAGCGTATTTTGGACTTAAAGGCTAGAAAATGATATTTCAGTATATTAGCTGCCAGTTATGGAGCTAAAGTAGATGTATTGGATGATATAGATAATGCTGAATACCCGGATTACCTCAAAGATCATCCGAATATCACATATTATAAATGAAGAGTGGAAGATTTTGAATTCAAAGAAAAATATGACTTCATTGTAGCAAAGCACGTTGTAATGTATTATAAAAAAGAGTTTATACTCGAAAAGTTGATGACTGATATATATAATCACCTAAATAGAAATGGTATTTGTTTCATCACATATCATTTACCTGATTCTTATACAATGCTGAACAATCCAAATTTATATCAATATTGCTTGGATGATTTCAAATGATTAAAATGAAAATTCGTGCTAAAAGATTTCTGAAACTACACTAATCCAGTTTCATGAGAAATCAATAAAGAACACCACGTAGAATATGTAGTTCTAGTGAGACAATAAATATGTCATTTTAAATGAAATGAAAAAATCTTATGTGAGTTACATAAGATTCTTCTACTTCTGTTCATTCAGTGTCAGAATGACGATATATTATATATAATTTACACAAAATACTATCAATACTATGCTAATCGATATAGTAGAACAATACGATTCAGAAAAAAAACAATATTTCAAAGAGCTTCGAACAAAGGTAATTTTGCAATTATCTACACAGCAAGACCATAAAAAAATTGTAACATTTTTATCAAAAGCATGAATTATAAATATTGAAGATTATGAGAAAAAAGTATATATAGGTTTTGCTAATGATTTCATGTTATCAAATGCTAAGAAAATATTTAATAAAACTCTGAAAGAAACGATACAAACCGTCTATAATCCTCAATACACAGTTGAATATATAGTTTATCCTCCTTTTTCTAATGGAAGTGAATTACTCATAGATTTATGAGAATTACTAAATATTGATACATCAAAGAAGCAAAAACCTGATCCAATATCAAAATCCATAAAGGATCAACTGACGGATTATTTCTGAATACTTTTTGATCCATCATTCAGATTTGATAATTTTATTGCATGAGCAAATAATCAATTTGCTTTTTCAGCAGCAAAAGCTGTAGCAGAAAATCCATGAATGGCTTATAATCCTCTATTCATTTATGGAAATGTATGACTAGGTAAGACACATCTTATGCAAGCTATTTGAAATGAAATAATTCAAAATAATCCAGATAAAGTAATAATTTATCTTCCTGCAACAAAACTTGTGGATGAAATAGTTTGAGCTCTTCAGCACAATAAAATGTCCACTTTAATGAGAAAATTTGATGATGTAGATGCACTACTTATTGATGATATACAATTTCTGGCAGACAAAGACAAAACCCAAGAAATCTTTCATAATATATTCAACGATTTTCAATCAAAGAAAAAGCAAATTATCATTTCATCTGATCGTCCTCCAAAGGAACTTTTGCATATTGAACCAAGACTGAAAACCAGATTTGCATTGTGATTAGTGGCAGACATTCATGCTCCTGACTATGAAACTAGAATAGCGATTTTACAGTCAAAATTGGAAATCAAACAGGAATCTATAGATTCAGAATTATTGGCTATTATAGCACAACATATCACCTCAAATGTACGTGAACTTGAATGAGCCTTGAATATTTTATTAACTAGAAAAAAATTGAGCTGAAATGAAATTAGTGAGGATGATGTTTATGCTTGTTTACAGACATTAGGATATTCAACGCAACATCATATGAGTAGTTTTGAGGCTGGAAACCAAAACATGAAATGAAATAATTCTTTTGATAAAATTGTGGAAATGGTAGCTAACTACTACTCTATTTCTGTTGCTGAGCTCAAATCAGACTCCAGGAAAAAAGAAATCACCACTGCTAGACAAATTTTAATGCTAATCGCAAAAAAACATTTCAGACGAACATTAGAAAAAATCTGAATGTATTTCGGATGAAAAAATCATGCTACAGCAATTTATGCAATCTCTAATATAGAAAAAAAGCTGAAATCCGATGAGGATATTCAGCAAGATTATCAAATTTTCACAGAATGGGTAGAACAATAAAAAAATAGTCCCCCATTGATAAGGGGGAATTAAGAGGTATTCACATAGTACTTGTCATTCGGAGCGTAAGCCTGTTCACACCACTTGGCAATATAAATTAGCAGGATGAAAATCAACTCCTGTGCCCCTTTACTGAAAGGGGCTGTCACGAAGTGACTGGGGATTTTTACACACCATACACTTAAAAATCCTCCGGCTCTACGAGCCACCTCCTTTCAAAAAGGAGGACATTTTTTTACATATTCTTAATAATTTTTTTTACTACTCCAACGACCTTTGTTTCATCAAAAGGATCAATTTCTACTTTATCGAAGAATCTATTCACAGATTCTAGAAATACTCATTCATCAGTTTTGATGATTTTTTTGAGTTTAGGAAGTTGATTATGCACTACAAATACATAATCATTTGGATCATAACTCTCCTGCTGATGGATCAAAACTAAATCTCAATCCTGAATTTTTGGTTCCATTGAATTTCATTTTGCACGAACAAAGAAACAGTTTTCCAAATCCTGCATTCAAATAAATGCCATCGTTACAGGAATACGTTCCTGTGTATATTCATTGATTACAGCTTTTCACTGGTTTCCACATTGAGCGAATCCAAAAATAGGAAGTTGAACTATATCAGTATATTTATCAGTGATAGATTCACGTACTAAACGATATCAGCTTTCATCTTTGACAAAATATCATTTTAAAACTAACTGATTGAGTTTATTGAGAACTGTCTGTGGATGTTTTACACCAATTTCTGCAGCAATTTCTCTAAGAGTAAGTCACTCTCCATTCGTATTCTTTTTGAAGAATAGAATTAAAGCTTTCTGTACATCATCAAGTTCGTACTTCATAAGTAACATTATTAATGAATAAAATACTATTTGTCATTCTGAGCGTAGCGAAGAATCTTAGGTATCAAATAAAATAAACGCATAAGATCCTTCATTTCATTCAGGATGACTTTTAATTACATTTTCTTTATATGAATCTCTTTGACGATGTCAAATCTTTTTTTGATAAATTATGACAATTTTTTGACGGTTTTGAAAATATAATTTTGAACTAATAAAAAATCTCTTGCATTTTCGAAAATTTTTATTACGATGATTGCGTTATGATTTTTTTACCCCTTTATACAAAATTAACATGACAACGAAAGATTCAGCTGAACTCAAAAATGCCCTAGCAAGCATTGAAAAACAATTCGGAAAATGAGCCGTAATCAAAATGTGAGACCATTCTACATTCGGATTAGTAAACACTTTCCACAGTGGATCATATATCTTAGATTTAATATTATGATGAGGTTATCCAGAAGGACGTGTAGTAGAAATCTACTGACCAGAATCTAGCTGAAAAACTACCATCGCATTACATGCCATTGCAGAAATCCAAAAACGTGGAGAAGTGGCAGCTTTCATAGACGCAGAACACGCTCTCGATCCTCATTATGCCAAAAAGCTCTGAGTAAATATCGATGATTTACTTCTAGCTCAACCAGATTATGGAGAACAAGCCCTACAAATTGCAGAAGAACTTGCAAAATCTGGATCAGTTAAGTTGATTGTTGTAGATTCTGTAGCTGCTTTAGTTCCAAAAGCTGAAGTAGAATGAGATATGTGAGATACATACATGGGATTACAAGCTAGAATGATGTCTCAATGACTTAGAAAGCTAACTTCAGTTCTTGCTAAAACTGGAACTACTTGTATCTTCATTAATCAAATCAGAATGAAAATTGGTGTAATGTTTGGAAATCCTGAAACTACTACATGATGAAATGCCCTCAAATTCTTCGCATCTCAGAGAATCGAAATCAGAAAATGAGACAAAATCACAGAAGATAAAGAACAAATCTGATATTATGCAAAGGTTAAGATTGCAAAAAATAAAATTGCTGCTCCGTTCAAAACTGCAGAACTTCCAGTAAAGTGGAATATGTGATACGACAAAATTAGTGATATAATCGAAGCATCAGTTTTATTGAAATTAATTACAAAAAGCTGAGCATTCTACACATTATGAAGTCAAAAATTTCAATGAAAAGAGAAATTATCACAGCACTTAGCGTGAGATTCTAAGTCTTTGGCAGAATTACAGAAAAAGATTGAAAATTCTATCAAAGATATGAGGATGTGAAAGCAAGTTCTCGATGATGAAACTTTTGAACATTTGGATGAAGTGATTGAAGATATCGCTGGAGTAGAAGAAAATGAATAAAAAGGGTTGACATTTAGCAGAAAAAAACTATATAATTTAATTGTTGTTTAATAACTTTTTTCGTCAAGAAAAGCAACTACGTTTTTCATCAGTTTGTTTTTGGGCCCCTGTTGTGATAACATGGGCCTTTTTTTCATTGACTTCTTAATAAAAAAATATAATAATCTATACAGACACAAATTTTATCTTACTAATCATCCATCTCAATGACTAAACAAATCGATTCTCTAAATTCTAGCGAATCAGGAGATCTTTCAAGTAAACTTACAAAACAAAAAAACAATTGGAAAGATAAAATTAAAAATATTATCACTTCATGAATCGCTGCTGGTTCTATGTGATGAATTGCTCCCGCTCCTGCTCATACAGCACCAGTAAGCAATAAAAACACTATTACATGTATAGAACCTTCATCTACTGATATAAAAACAATCTGACCACGAACTACAGCAAAATTATTTGCAACATTTAAAGAATGAAGTAATAAAATTCCAAAAATAGATACTCCCACGAATAACAACACTGAAGCAACATTAGATGTAAATCAGTATGAAACAGACATCACAAAATGAGAGGACTGAACCACAGCTGAGACAGAAGCGAATAATTCAACTATTAACTCACTAGAATATAAGGCACTAGAGATAGAAAATATCAATCCTGAAGACTTAATGCCAAAAGTAGAAGTATGAGATAAGGATGTTTACAAACACATAGAACATCTCAGAATACCAGAATCTACTGTAATCACTGATATGATGTGGAAGTATGGTGCAGGTAATTATTCTCCCGAAGAATATCAGCAGCTGATGATGAGACTAAATACTGGTATGCTATGAGAAAATCCAGTAGATTATGATAACTATGAAGCTGTGTGATGAATGCCGTGGGATGAACCATCAAATCATGCACATGCAGAGCGGTTTACTTTGAATACATTGATTAAACATGCAAATTTTAAAGTAATTAATAATAGAGATATTCGAAATGATTTATATACTTTATGTTGCTGAGATTCGAATAAAATAAATATAATGTGACTTTCTACATGAGCGGATGCTAATAAAGATTGATATGATTCACGAAATAATGAAAGAAATAAGCAATATGATAAAGAAAAAAATCGACTTGTCTTTTGTGCGTGATGAAATATTAGAACGGAAGGTGGTAATCTACATAATAAAGTATATCAAGAAGATATACCTCTACCTGATCAGCATTCAGTTTATGGTCCGCGATCTCGTGCACATAGTAAGAATGACAATACACTTGATAGACATTTGCTTATAACATTTGGAACTAATAAGGATGGAGATATAGATCAAACAAATGAAAATGGAGAATCTAGTAAATTTCCTGTATGATTTCATGATAAAGTGTTATTTTCGTGACATACTTTTCCTTACCGTAAAAACTTCAACGATAAGATAAGGGCTCCTTTTTGAAAATATGCGACATCTTTCACAAATTATCTGAATGTAGCCATAGCTGATCTATGTTTCCAGATGAAGGCAGATGTGTCTGATGTAGATGAGTTACTTGAAATGATAAGATCTACGGCACTTACAGACTATATCAGATTTGATCTAAATGGAGATGGAGATACAGACGATACTTATCAAGGTCAACCTGAAACTCAACCTCTTCAACTAATGAATCCAGCATGATTCTTTAAAGAATATCTGATGCCTACATCTTTGCCTACAAACCTTAAATCTAATGAAACTACTCCACTTGAGAAGTGATACTATCATGGTGTAGTCTACCAAATTCCTGGTGCTGAGGTGAACATCAATGGTCAATGGGTTCCTTTTACTGACGACAATAAGGAACTCATCTTCTCTCAAAATCCTATGAACCTCGAATGGAGACTTAATGGAGAAACTCTCAATAATTATAACTACAAACCTGGAGATACTATCAGCGGTCAAATTATCGCTGTAGATGATCAGTGGAACGGACTCAATATTGCAAAAGATTTCTCTATCAATATGGAAGATGCATCAGGCATTGATTCTGTCACAATGAGCCATGTTCCTAATACATGGTACACCATCGACGGTATCCGCTTAAATGAAAAGCCTACTAAACCAGGTATATACATTGTGAATGGTCAGAAAGTAATCGTAAAGTAGATGGTATAATATAATGAAATGGAATAGACTAAATATAAATAAAGAATTTTCTATATCTCTACAGTAAATAATCCTCAATATAAAAAGTAGAATGAACAATCACTCTACTTTTTGTGTTAAATTAATTAAGGACCATCTATACCGGCAATTACGAGTCATATATCTGAATCTCAATCTGGTATCACCAAATAATTTAAGTCACTTTCTGTCCAACCTGCAGGTAAAGTTAAAGTCTTCCATCCACAAAATTCAAGAGGATTAGTAAATGATTCAACTATATCGGGCCTTGTTAAGTTTGTTCCAATTGTTTTTTCTATATTATGTGGAAAATTCGCAGCTCATCGTGGTTTTTCTTTTCATTCTGGAAATGCACAATGTCCTTCTTTATTAAAGAAATATTGTATACCTGATACTTTACCGCTGTTCAACCCAAAAAATCGAATATTATCCATTATAAAACTACCGTTATTATTACTTGGATTGGAAATTTGGACAAAATTAGGATATTTGGAGCAGCCTGTAGATATTCATTCTGAGATGCATTTATAAGTCCGGTGTGGATAATACCTTCATCCTTCCTGTTCCCATTCCAATTTAACATCTTGCGCATCTCATACATCACAGAATTTTTGCTCACTTCTAATGTTTGATTTATTATCTACATTACATCTAGGTTTTTTTATACATTTTGTATGATTACTATTAATATCATATCAATCAGCACATGTCCATGAACAAGATTTATCTTCTTGTCTATTATAATCTTCAAGTGAACCTGCGTAATACCACTCAGTAAATTCGGCAGAAGGTGTTGCATTATACACGTATTTATCCTTGGTAGGTGCAACATAAGCTTCTGCTGGTAATTCATCTCATCCAGAACACTCTAATTCTTCCGTTACACAAGTTCCATTGTGCAAATCAAATACTTTTCCTTCATCACATGTAATTTTACATCAATAAGCTGTACTATCTTTTCATTCACAATCCCAATGTACTCATATTGTTTTACCTGCTGAATTTGTATTTACTCATGTATTTATAGCTCTATCATTATTACCCATACATCATCGCATTTCACTCTCGTCACATTGTCCATATTCGATTTTTCTACATCAATTTCATGCATCATTTAGTATATATGTTTCAGCACATTTCCATTGACATGCTCATAGACTAGTGTTATATTGCCAATTCCTATTATTATCAGTTCATACGTATGTAGATTTTCATGTTAAAACTCCATTCATTGAGATTGGTAGTCAGTCTCCACATTCTTTTTCTACACATTTATTTAGTCGATTACCATTCGCATCTTTAGCTCTTGTGTATCAATCCTTACATGTCCATTCACAAGGTGATAATGCTTGTGTCGCTCCAGTAATATATTTCCATGACTTATTTTCATTACCAAATGGACGATTACCTCACATTCTTACGTTATCTTCAGGCTTATCTCCAGGTTTATTTCCTGTACATGTATTGCTCGTACAACTATCTCAGCTCTTATGATATCATCCGTCACATTCTCGATCACAAGCATTGCTTGGATATTTTTCTGTTCCCCATCCATTAGTAGTAGTAGCATTCCATGCTCAGTTCCACCATTTTAGATATTTTCATGCCTCTAGATATATTCCACCAAAAATATTAAATCCAGGATAATCTGTCACCGTACCTCATTGCCATACCCAATGTGAATTATTTGGCTTACCTGTTGGACAAGGAGTTCCTAATCGATTTTTCTCGCAATGCTTTTTATCTTCTGTATGGAATCATGTCTTACATCAAATTAGCTTATATCTAGTATTATTCCATACACAAGCAAACTTTCCATTAGGATTATAAGAATCACAAGACTCATAAATTGAATTTCAGCTCCATACTAAATAATCAGCATGTGATACATTATACTGATCACCACATGTTTTAGGATGCAGTGTACAATTATTATATGGATAATCTGTAACTTTATTTCCATTTGTGGTAGATACCCAGTCTCCGTCATTACACCTTAATCCAATAGCCTGACAAGTTCATGTACATGTAGCTGATGCAGCTTTGTATCAAGTAATTATAGTTTGGTGTGCATATGCTGAAGAAGTATTATTGGAATTAGCTCATCAAATTTTACTATTACAATTATTTGTGAACCAATTCGTATCAGCTATGTCAACTCTTCAATCAATGTTCAAATCACATATGGCTTCATTCTTACCATCACACCGTATTCTGTCCGATATATTAATCTGTCAATCTCCATTTACATCACACTTATCTCATGTTAAATAACAGTTTTTCATACATCTAACGATTCAGTCATTACCAGTAAATGGAGAATATCCATTCTGACATTTAATAAATTTATAATGATATTGTCCTTTAGCACAAGATTCTCAATTTGCACTAAAATCTATACATCATGAGTATATTCACCTTATTCATTGCAGTGATCATCTATCTGCCACAGCTCGATTACTATCTTTTGGCTGATCCATCTTTTCATCTTGTATTTTCTGTTGAGTTAGATTATAAATGGATGTATCACAACTATAGCTATAAAGATTACAACTTGAATACTTATAAGTTGCAGCCAATCCGCTTGTATTTGCTATAGGTTTTCAATTACTATTCATTAGTTCCAATACTCAGTTGTTACATATCAATCTTTTTTGGTGATCATAATTTCCACAAGTTTCTGGACTATAACCATTTGTTGCTCTATTTTTATAAGTTACACCATTTATTATTTTATTTCATATACTACGTCAACTTGGAGATAAAGCTGGAGTCCCTTTATTATTTAGCTCCGTACTAAAAGGGAATAAATAAATATCATTCGAACAACTTACATTTCCAGTATTGTATGCAAATACTCGTTGATTATGCTTTATTTCTATTTTATTTCCATTCGCATCTGTCCACGGAAGTTCACAATCCTTATAACACTTTCGTCATGATGCTGCATCTCCTGTCAAATGGAATCATTGATCACATTTATATACACATAAATTTTCCTGTTCAGATGGACAAGGACCATCAGAATCTAATAAATTAGTTTCAAATATTACATTTCTGTATTGTGATATATATCCGGAAACGCTTGGACATAAGTGCGCATTTCCTGTATCTACATTCCCTTCAGTACATTGTGCTTTATAATTATTTGCTTGTACAGTAGTTTCTGGAATATTATCACCTGCAATACATTTATTACTTTCACTACAAATTTCTACACATCCACTTCATCGATCTAATAGCTCCCATTTATTTCCATTTTCTTTTCATTTTTGAGTACATCACACTAAACAACCGCTATAGGATCATACTACTCAAAGATTATCTACATCACAATCCTCATTTATATTAATAGTCCCGATACTAACTGCATTTTCTGTTGCCATTCATCATGCTGTTCATGTTCAATTAATTCATACTCATTGCTCTATATTTAGGTAGAATGTGTTGTCTGATTTTGGCTCAAAACTACCACTAGTAGAATATACAAAAACATTGTCTACTCCACTTATTGTTACTTTCTTTCATCATACTATCACATTTTTTATATTATCATTAACTTTATTAT
Source organism: uncultured bacterium (assembly GCA_946408385.1). Lineage (GTDB taxonomy): Bacteria > Patescibacteriota > Gracilibacteria > Absconditabacterales > Absconditicoccaceae > UBA3291. The sequence goes on from CAMJSB010000003.1 coordinate 79,352, forward strand.
TTTCTCATCATAAAATAAATGTATTTGAAACATTATTTCCAATTTCATTATTTTTTCATCAAATCAAAGCTACCCCATCATTATCATCTCCCACTTTATTGTTTTCTCATCAAAGTGATATGACAGGAGTTCCATGATTTATTCAACCACTAAAATTATTATCTTTTCATCAAAGAATTGTAGCATTATCGTTTCATGAAGATATTTTATTATTTTCTCATGCAATCAGAGTTATATTATTTGAATTTACTTCATTTCCAGATCATCACAAAATATGACTATACAATCCTGTTCATACCTTGTTTACATTACGATCAATATCTTTTCCATCTGGTGTAGCTGGATTTACGATAACTTGACCTGATGTAATATAAAAGTTTGAATTTTTTATATACATACTATTCACAGTCCTATCAAGTTTCTCTGGATCCACAAAATTCATCTTGTAAACCACCTCAGAGTTATCATCTAATCATGTATAAGAACAAATATCTCCTTGGCATCCATTATTGTTATCTGCTGTAGCTCATACTGATGTAGTAATCAATAAAGCTGATCCTATACATAGAGTTACTGATAAAATAAGTAATAGATTCATTATGAAAACTTCTTTCTTATCTTTTTTTAGAGAAAGTAAGCTTTTTACCTTTCGTTTTTGTTTCATCTGATCATAAAGTATAATAAAATCGGATACTCAATTATACTCTAAAGATCAAAATTTGTCAAATTTTTAAGGACTTTTTTTATGCTCAATTTTCGTCATTCTGAGCATAACGAAGAATCATTTGCATCTTGTATTTGCACATAAGATTTCTCTACAATGTCTCGAGATGACATATTAAATATTTTTGGACATATAGGTTCATTTGAGTTCAAATCACAAACTCTTATAATACTCTCTCACTCATACTCCAGAAATTACTGAAAGCTGGTTATATCCAACTTTCCTTGAAAGTTTTTCTGCAAATGAGAGCAAACTCTTTCATAGTCATGTATGCTGAGTTCAGTGACCAGATTTATCTCAAATTTTTTGGAGCTCTCCATACACATGAAGTTCCCTTATTATTGCTGTTCATTTTTCTAATCATTCAATTCAAGCTACGCTATCTTCATTTGGTAATAATAAACGAGTGAATCCATAGAGATATCATAATTCATCTTCAAAAGATATGAAACATTCCTGCCCTGCTGATGATTTATATCGACGAAGAACAAGATTCAATAAATCTGATTTCTTTTTTTCTGTTCTATTTCTCACTTCTCTAGATCTAGTATCCAAACACACAAAATTACGAAAAGACTTTAAGTCTGGCTGTGTTCAAATTATTTCTATTAAATTGTCATTCTGAGACTCCGGCGAAGAATCTTGTGTATTTTGTATGTATAACCTAAGATTCTTCACTTCATTTCATCCCATTCAAAATGACATGCCTGAAAAATATTCATCCTCACTCTTATACAATTTATAATCTCCATATAAACGACTATAAAATTTTTCTACATCAATACGACCCTTTCAATGAAAGCTATCTTTCATCTCTTTGAGTAACCATTCATGTGCCATCTGAGAAAGATTAGTAATATTCGATCATGCAACGATTTCTGTCGCAGGAATATCACGAATCAATCTCTTTATTCTAGTATATGGTGGAATTATATTCAAAAATGTTTCACGAATCTCGGATAAAATTTGCTCCGTAGTTATCGGAGTATATTTTCATTCTTTATATAAATTGTACAACTCTGTATTTGGAATAACCGATGTAGGATAAAATTTTATTTCATCAGGTTGAAAAGCCATATCTCAATAAATATCCTTGAAACTTTGAATATCTTTTTCAAAATCTGAACCGTAAAGTCATGGCATCAAATGAATTGAAATCTTCAATCAATATTGACGCATAATATGAATTGCATCCTTAATCTTTTGTACATCATGTCATCTTTTATTCAGTTTCAAAACCTCATCATTTGTAGATTGAATTCACATTTCAACTCTAGTCACTCCAAGTTCACGCCAAAATTTACAATTTGTATGATTCACTAAATCTGGACGAGTTTCTATTGTCAGTCAGATTATTCTATTTTTAGCTGTTTCATTACGTTTTATCGCTTCTTCAAGAGAAGAAGAATATTTAACTTCATCCAAATTTTCTATTTCAAAATGGTATTTTGAAGTCTGTCATTCTGAGGCATTAGCCGAAGACTCTTGAATATCTCACATAAGATGCTTCACTTTCGTTCAGGATGACACACTACCACCTTGTTGAATTTTTAACTCTGAAAAAGTGTTACATGCATCATACAACTGTTTCACAAAATCTATCTTATAATCTCTAGGATAAGCATCCCATGATCATCAAAGAATTATCATCTCAATTTTATCAGTTTGATGTCCTGTGGAAGTCAATGATTGTAAACGATTATAAGTCTGTTTCATCGGATCAAATTGATTGAGCCACGCACGCATAGCTCCAGGTTCAGATTTTATATAGCTCTTTGGCATTCATGGGTCATTAGGACAGAATATACATTGTCCAGGACATGGCCACGGTTTAGTTAGAACTTGAACAGGTACAATTCATGATAATGAACGAATCGCTCTCTTGCGCAACATCATTTCAAAAGTCTGATTTTTCTCTAATTTTCACTCTTTCACTGCAGCGAAATATGATTGAAGAATTTGTGATTTGGATGGTAAATCTTTCATTTTTCTCTCTTTTGCAAAAGCACGCTGCATATCCTTGATTTCATCTGCAGTTATATCAGGGATTTTATCATATATCGCTTTTACCAGTGGAAAGAAATCCATCAACCCAAAAAAATATAAACATAATTTATAATAACGATTCTCTACTAAGTTTCAATTTAAACGTTAAATCATCATTCTGAGCATAGCAAAGAATTTTGTACAAATCGTCATTCTAAGTACCGCTTAGCGGCATAAACCGTAGCGAAGAATCCATTGGTGCTTGTCCGTCATTCTGAGGAGGAATATATGACGATGAAGAATTTTAAGTGCTTAGTTTATTTTTTACCTAGAATCCTTCAAGCTACGCTTTCAGGATGACAAAATGGATTCTTCAGCTTTTCACCACGCTAGTTTACACCGTTGAGCGTGAGTGGCAAGCTTCGTTTGCCTCTAAATGACATCATAACACAAACACACTTACCTCAAATTTGTCTTGCTTTTTAAGTCGAGAAAAACACTATTAGTTCTGTAAAAAATTTTACTAGAATAATATTGAATATGTTAAATAATTTAGTTCTAATTCTGAGTTTCACACTTGCAACTTTCGTTGGTGCAATGATACTCTACCCATTATATATAAAATTATTAAGAAAATTAAAAGCTGGGAAAACTATTCGTAGTAATACAGCTACATGAGAAAAATCTGAAATATTCGCAAAATTGCATGAACATAAAGCATGAACTCCGACCATGTGATGATGACTTTTCTTAGTAATGATGATTGTGATGGTCTTGATTTCATGGGTATCTCACAAATTATGATGGACCAATTATTACCTTTGGAATAGGCAAGAAACATATATTATTTTGTTCTGATTTTTCAGTATGTGATTAATCTGACTTGTGGATGATATACTAAATATCCTCAATGTATGAAAAGTAAAATGACTAAATATGAGGGCTAAAATGTTTGGATTAATTCTTTTCTCTGGATGGATTTCTTACTGGTTTTATCATGTATTATGAATTGATTATATTAATTTAGCTCCGGTATTTGGAGTTATTCACTTATGACGATGATTCCCAATTCTCACATTTATTGCTACAATATTCATAGTAAATGCTGTAAATATTACTGATTGACTAGATTGATTAGCTTGATGATTAAATGTTTTTGTGCTTTTAACATTTGCGGTTGCTCTATTCATTTCTCAGAGATATTTAGCAACTACCGTATTATGAATTTGTATAGCCACTCTTGTTGCTTTTATGTTTTTCAATATAAATCCTGCAAAAATTTTTATGTGAGATAGTGGAGCATTTGCCCTATGATGATTGATTGCTGCTACCGCATACTTATTAAATATGAAAATCTGAATATTTATTCCTGCATGTATTGTATTCATAATATTCATAATAGATTTATGCACAAGCGGATTACAAATGTTTCGGAAAAAAGTATTTCACCATAAATTATTTCCGATTGCCCCATTCCATCATTATCTAGAATACAGATGAATAAAAGAATATACAATTGTAATGTATATGCGATTAATTCAAACTATATTAACAGTTACTGCAATCATTATAGTCTTAATACAATTATAACTTGAAAATAAGATACCCAAAATAAACACTGTAAAAAAGAAAAGACAAAACAAAAAATACAAAATAATCTGACTTTTATCTATGTCTTTTCTACTAAACTATGAAAAAACTAGCATCTCGATGGTGAAATATTAAATCAAAACCTTTAAGCTACCGAATTTCTCTGTTATGTAAAATATTTGTAATTGGACTACTACTCCAGTTCTTTTTACAGACTTTTGTAACATTTAAGCTATGACGAGATGGAAAATTCTGGACACTATTTCGAATGTGGAAAGAATTTATATTGTTGGTTTTTGTTGTAATTTTATTACGATATATTTTATCACATTTGAAAGAATGGATAAATAAAGTAAAAAACAAGGAAAATCTGGGACAAATTTCACGAAAAACAATACGAAAAAATGTAAAATCTGAATTTATAGTTCAATTTATTCTGGTTTTTTTGGCAACGTTATTGATATTTTTTGTTCTAGCTGTCTGTATTCAACATGTTGGATTGTGAGCGTTTTTCTTAAGCTTTAAATATGATATGCTATGATTTTTCATTTTTTGAATCTGAGTTTGTTTGGCTTTATTATTCTTCAATGAAAAAGATAAAAATATTCTAAAATTATATGAATATTTAATACTTGCTTGTATACGATGATGATTAATTTGGCGATTTACAGTACGATTGATGCCAAATTCTCTCAAGCTTTTTGGATACGATCCAACTTCTTATGAATGAACTGTATGACAAAATCCTCCTGCTGCATATTATACGTTGATTAATAGATGAAATGTTAGGAACCAATTTCTATTTGAAAGACCTACAAGCTTTTGATTTTGGTTGATTGCATTTTTCCCTGTGTTTGTACTCTGATTTTTGAGAAAAAAAAAGCGAAAAGAACAAATTTTGCCAGTTTTATTCTTCTGACTTTTAATCCTATCTACTCGATCTCGTGCATGAATGGTTGTGTGGGCATTAGAAGCCATAATTCTTTTCTTTATCCTATACCGAAAATCTGTTAAAAAACATTTTACTCTGTTGTGTATATTCTTTGTTATATGCTTGTGATGCTTAGCATATTTATGAAGGTGAATTATGGTTAGAGAGCATTCAAATACTGGTCATCTAGTATTAATGCAAGCGTGATTCAACCTTGCAAAACATAATTTAATTCTATGACGATGAGCATGATATGCTTGACCAGCTTCTCATCAGTTATGTTTTACTGATGAACCTGTTGATGTTTATGCAGATATTGAATCGATAAATTTAAAGAACCCTCGCTGTCAAACAATCAGGGAAATCAATTTGGAGCATCAAATTTCCACCTATTGATTCAATCCTGAAAATCAATATTTACAAATTTTTATAGAATACTGATTTATTTGAACTATCTTTCGAATAATTCTATGTGTGATGATAATTTGGTACACTCGAAAAAATATTAATGTATATCGCAAAAGAGTAAAATCTCCTTACCAGGAATATCTATATTATTGCTTAATATGATTTTGAATCTGATTTATTTGACTATGTATTGAATGATTAGTATTACATTCTCTGGTAGATAGAATGGTAGTATATCCTTTCTTTTTGCTGTATGGAATCACTCTAGGACTGCGAGAAAAAGAAAAAAATAAAACTTATATCCCCCAACTTCCTATCCAAAAGAAAAAAAAGAAGAAAAACAATAGTTCAAAGGCAAAGAAGCGTTTGAGATAAAATATATTGATATTTAAAAATATTTTATTATAATTTTAGTTAGTGTATAGAGCTAATATGCCATTTTGACTCTATATATGCCCCTCCTTCTCCATTATAAGGGGACACTGCTCTCACATTGTATCGATGTGGGAGCTTTTTTATTTATAGAAATAACTTGCTTTTAATTATATTTATATTAATCTAATATATGTTTTATACGTATAAATAGTAATGACTAACGAGATTCAACCCCTTATCATATGAGCTATAGTTTGACTTATTGTTTGATATATTGTAGCAAAGCTTACTGTACATTCTGCAGTAAAATCCGCTCGCTCTAGTTCTGTTAGACAAGCCCGTAATGTTATTCTTTGAGATGTAAATGAAAAACTTGCTCCTGCTCTACCAGGATTTCCATATGATTTCAAGGATATGGTATTTATCTGAAAATGAATAGATTATTTAGTTTTTGATGGTTTAGCTTCTGGGCATCTAAGGAAAATCGTTTTACTAGAAATAAAAAGCTGACAGTCTTTACTAAACAGAAATGAATCAATGATAAAAAATGCTGTTTGAAACTGATTGGTTTTATATGAAGTTTTTAGAGTTCATTCATAATTTTATTTATTTATCAAATAGTCATGAAAACTATCGTAATCACATCTGGATATTTCAATCCAATTCATCCATGACATATTGAATGTCTCGAGCTTTGTAAAGAGTTATGAGATGAGCTTCGAGTAATCGTAAATAGCGACTTACAAGCAAAACTAAAAACATGAAAAAATAAAGTTTTTCAAGATGAAAACTACAGAATGAGAATTGTAAGTTCACTCAGAGTTGTAGATCAGGTTTTTCTTTCAATAGACAAAGATTGATCTGTTTGTGAAAGTATCAGAGAAGTGTCTAGATTAATAAGACAAAAATACTGAGATGAAACGGTAATTTATTTCTGAAAATGATGAGATCGTTTCTCTTGAAACATTCCAGAAGTTCAAGTATGTAATGAATTATGAATTGAAATAAAAGATTGATTATGAGCAAAAACTCATAACAGCTCAGATTATAGAGCTAAAGTGTAAGATTTTATTTATTATATTATAACATAATGAAAAAACTCGTATTACTTCGCCATGGAGAAAGTCAATGGAACAAAGAAAACAGATTCACATGATGGACTGATGTTGATTTATCTGAAAAGTGAATCGAAGAAGCTATAAAAGCCTGAAAGCTTCTAAAAGAGCAGAATATTCAATTCAAAAGAGCTTTCACTTCTTACCTAAAAAGAGCTGTAAAAACTCTGAATGTTGTTTTGGACCAAATGGATTTAGATTGGATTCCTGTTGAAAAATCTCGAAGATTAAACGAAAAACACTATGGAATGCTCCAAGGTTTAAATAAAAAAGAAACTGCCGAAAAATATGGAGATGAACAAGTGCTGATTTGGAGAAGAAGTTTTGATGTTCCACCTACTCCATTAGATAAAAATGATGAACGCTCACCTTTTCAAGATCCTCGTTATGCTGGTGTGCCTGAAAATGAATTACCTCTCACTGAAAGTCTGAAAGAATGTATTGAGCGTCTTACTCCATATTGGGAAAATCAAATTCTTCCTGCACTAGAAAAAGAAGAAACAATCCTGGTTGCTGCTCATGGAAACAGTCTAAGATGAATCGTGAAAATATTAAAGAACATTTCAAATAAGGACATCGTAAGTTTAAACCTTCCAACTGCTGTACCTTATGTTTTCGAATTTGATGATGATATGAATTTAGTCAAAGACTACTTCCTAGGAGATCCTGAAGAAATCAAAAAGCTTATGGAGGCTGTAGCCAATCAAGGAAAGAAATAATATGTGTGGCATTCTAACTACTCCTTACAAGTTGTCATTCTGAGCGTAGCGAAGAATCCAGTTGCAGATTGTTTTCATGTTACCTAAATTTCTCACATTCGTTCAAAATGACACCTACATACTTTCTACTGCATCTATTCAAAGAAGATTTAATGCATTTTTCATTACCTGAAGAATAGACTCTAACAAATGCAAACGAGCCTTACTTAGTTCAACATTTGATTCATCTATAATTTTATGATTATGATAATATGAATTGAAAAGTTGAGCTACATCTAAACATCGTCTTGCAATATAATTAGGTTTATATTCATTAGCCGCTTTCTGAACTTCCTCCTCAAATGAAGCTAGCTTTAATAATAAAGCCTTTTCTTCATCTGTGTTGAGTAAACTGTAATCGACATTTCAACCAAGATCTCGCTGATTCTTTCTAAGAATAGAAGACATTCTAGCCGTTGTATATTGAAGATATGGTCCAGTTTCTCATTCAAAAGAAAGTGCCGTCTGCAAATCAAAAATAATTTTTTTCTCACTATCCTGTAAAAGCATTCAGAATTTCATAGCTCAAAAAGCTATTTTTCTTGCAGTTTCTTTTTTCTCATCTGCAGGTATATCTCTATCTGCGACCATAGATTCAGCTTTTTCTAATAATTGATCACGAAAATCTTCATAAAGAATCACATTTCATGCACGAGATGACATTTTTCATTCTTTCAAATCTACCAATCCATATGAAATATGCTGGAGTTTATCACGATTGATTCACATAATTTCCAAAGTTTTGAAAAGCTGAGCAAAATGATGTTCTTGCTCAGAACCAACGATATAGAGTGATTTTGAATAATTTGGAAAATCTGCCTGCTTTTTGAATGCCAATCAAATATCCTTTGTAGAGTAAAGAGATGCTCCATTTGATTTGAGAAGTAAGAATCGTCATAAACCATACTCTTCCAGATTTATAGCTAATGCTCATTCAGAGATTACAGCCTTTCACTCTGCTTGTAATTTACGAACCAATTCTATTCAAGGTTTTTCTACTTCACTTTCAAAGTACCATTTATCAATTTCTTCACTTCCCAATTCTGCAAAAATTTTCTTCATATCCTGCAAACAAAGTTCTCTAGTTTCTTTCCATATTTTAACTAATTCCTCATCTCCGTCTTCCAACTTTTTTTGTAAATTTCAAATTTCTGGTTTATAAATATCAGGATTTTCATCAACCTTTTTCGTTGCATCAGAATACAAAGTTCATACTCGCTTTGAAAAGTTTTCTTTTGGCATATCTCACTGATAGAATTTCGTATAATACCAAATCCATTTAGCTACATGTGCTCAAATATCTCATGGATAACAGCATTTTATTACATCATTTCAAGCATATTTCAAAATTCTTGCATTTGATTCACTAACCAAGATATTTCTAATATGTCAGATATGAATTGCTTTATGTGTGTTTGGCTGCCATCATTCAAGAAGAAATTGTTTTCAAGTAGACTCTCCTCTTCCAAAATCAGTCTTTTCTTTTTCTATTTTTTCAATCACATTTTTCGCAAAACTATCAGAATTTAGCACAGTATTTACATATGGTCAAACTGAAATAATTTCAGAAAAAGAATCAGAAGTCTGGATTTTACTAACAATATCTTTACTAATCTCTGCAGGATTTTTTCATAAAGTTTTAGCTCGTTTAAAACATGGGAATGCGAAATCTCATTTTACATTATCTGGAGCTATAACTATATCTGAAATTACTTCATTTACTGAAACTCAAAGGTTCGGAGCAATAAGCTCTGCAAACTCATTCATTAACTTTTGAATCATGATTTAGTTTTGAATATTAAAATTTTATTGAGTTTATTGTATGAATCCAAAAAACATTTTCAAACTAAATAAAATTTTTATTTAATTTTTGATATCTCAGATGTAATAATATATTTTATGTTCTTTTAAAAATTCTCAAGAAAATAATGATAATATAATTTGACAATTTTTTATATTTTAGTTATAATTACAATGTTATATATTTAAATTATATACAATTATGCATAAAAAATCTGAATTACAACAATATGTAACTAAAGCAATAAACGACTTATCATCTCAACCATGATTTCCAACTGACTACTGTAATGTAGCTAGCAAACATCTTTTTGATGTATTAAAGCAGTCATGAGAAAAAAATATTAGATTACAGCATTCTTATAGAGAGCCTTGAGATGGACATACTTATCTTATTATTAATGAAAATTGAAAAGATATTATTTTAGATCCTACATATGCTCAATATGATTCTGAGTATAAAGATTGATTTGTTTGAGAACATTTTCCTGACAAAACACTAGAAGAAAACAGAATGGAACAAAAAGATTTTATGAAAAAACAAAAAGAGTGGTTTGATGATGGAGTTTATGATAATTTATAATTAAAGATATTTATTCTATAATATCTTTTCACATATATTCCTGTAAACATGCAGGAATTTTTATTTTACCATCGGCAGTTTGATTACATTCAATGAGTGAAATCAAAATTCTAGGTGAAGCTACAACTGTATTATTCAAAGTATAACAATATTTAATTGTTCAATCCTCCCCACGGTAACGCAAATTCAATCTTCTAGCTTGAAAATCTAGGAATGATGTAGCTGAATGAGTTTCTCCATAACTATCTCTAGATGGCATCCAGCATTCTATATCATGTGAATTATATTTTCCTAGTGCTAAATCTCATGAACATAATTGCAATAAACGATATGGTAATCACAAATCTTCTACTAATTCCATAGAATTTTCTAGGATAAAATCATGGAATTGGTCTGACATTTTTACATCAGCAGGAAGAATGATTACTTGCTCAACTTTCATGAATTGATGCACTCTATAAAGCCCTGATGTATCTTTTCCGTAACTTCATGCTTCACGACGATAACATGGACTCATTCCAACCATCTTTTTAGGCAAATCCGATTCATTCAATATTTCTCAGCTGTAATATGAAGTTAGAGGAATTTCAGCTGTTGCAATCATCCACTGATCATCTCTTTCAAGCCAATAGGCATCTTCTTCTCATCATGGAAAATATCCAGTTCAAACCAAGCATTCTGGATTTACCATATTAGGTACTTGAAATGGAGTAAATCCTTTCTTTACCATCTTTTTGAGAGCATGTTGTAAGATTGCTTGTTCGAGTAGCATCCCATCATTTTTGAGAAAATATGAACGCGCTCAAGCTAATTTTACTCCCCTTTCTACATCCACCATATCATATTTTTTCATCAAAGTCATATGGTCTTGAATTGGAAAATCGAACTGTGGAATCTCTCAGACTCTTTTTACTTCCACATTTTCAGTATCATCTTTTCACTCTGGTACATTTGGCGAAATGAAATTAGGCATTTTCAACTGATATTTTTTCAATTCATCCTGTAATACAGTTTGCTGATTTTCTAATTCTTGAATCTGACTTTTCAAGGCCTTTGCTCATTCATAATCCTGCTGAGATGCTAAAGTCTTTTGTTGAAATTTTAATTCATCAACCTTCTGCTGAATAGACTTTCTCTCATCATCTTTGGCCAAAATCATATCTACATCACAGTCACTATGCCTTTTAGCGAGAGCTTGTTTATACTCATCTAAATTCTCACGAACTTTTTTCAAGTCTAACATCTATATTCTATAAATAATATAAAATCTGAATTGAAATATATAAATTTTTAAAAACAATGCAACAGGATAACAATCCATTTTTAATAAAAATTTTGTTTCTATGAAAAAAGAGCTTGGAGAACCCAAGCTCTTAAAAGAGCTTGGAGAACCCAAGCTCTTAAAAAAGCCGAACAACCTATCATCCCGACATTTTGTTCGGGAACCCAAAATATGGTACTCATTCATTCAGTCCTTACATTTTATATTATAATAAAATTGTATAAAAAATCAATACTTTATACATATAATTTCTTTATAAATCATTATTTTAAATGATACTTGCATTGAAACCATAAAAAACTATAATACTATATAGTTTTATCCAAATAACTTCGTTATGAAGTCTACTTTGCAAAAGATTTCCACAACAGATTTTGCGGAAACTTCCGACAATATAATATCTGTTTATAACGATCAGTGACATTGTGTTGTGAATTATATATACTTTTCACAGATTGTTTCTCAAAAATTATTTTCATCTACCAAAAAAAAGACTGAAAAAGAGAAAGAGTACAAAAAATTGATTTTAAAGTCAGATTTTTTACTCCCTGATGGGATTGCCTTACAGATTTTTTATTATTTTGCATCTGTATTTTGAAGAGTTAAGTCTGACAAAAAATGGCTACCAAACTTAAATTGAACAGATTTTACTCCTTATTTTTTGAATGATACTAAACAAAAATATTGAAGCCAAAGAATAAACATTTTGCTATATGGATCTAAACCAAATGTTGTAGAAAAAGTGAAAAATATTTTGTCTCTAAAATGATATAATGTAATTTACATTCAAGATTGATTTAGTGAATTTGATCGAGAAAAAGCCGAGAAAGCTTTGAGTGAATATGTAGATACTACTAATATTTTGTTAGTTGCCCGTTCTACTCCAAAAATTCCTCTGCAAGAATTACGAACTTCTAGGAATTACCAAAAAATCATAGATAATAAATTACTCGTGATGAATGTTTGATGACTTTTTGACTTCGTTGCTTGAGTTCAGAAACGTGCTCCAAAATTATTCCGTACTTTAAAATTAGAACGATTGTGGAGGCTCTGTTCTCAACCAAAAAGGAACTATAAAAAAGTAGTAAATTCCTTAATGATTTTCCCATATATTTTTCGTTATTTAATATTGAAAAAAGATTAACTTTTCTTAATTATATGTAGAAGAAAAAATAGAATCAGATTTTTTTGTACTTTTATTTTCAATAACATCAGTGATTATGCAACTTCAGGAACATAAAAAAATCTATGTACCAGATGAGGAAATATTTTCATTTCAGGATACATTACTAGATAATATTTCTTTCAAAGTTTTTGTGCAATGCTCAAAAGAAAAGTTTCTTCAATATCAAAAAGATATACTTGAGGAGTTTGTTGCAGATTTCACGAATACTATTAAAACTGCAGAAGAATTGGATGAAGAAGATATAAGAGGAATATTTGAACAATATTTGCAAGTTTTGAATACAAAATTAAAACAGTTTGCGGAGAAAGTTCGTGATGTTGAACATTTTTCATTAAAATGAATAATCCAGCTCGTTGTAGATGATAAATTGATGTCATCCATGATTGGAAATGTGAGTATGCTCGTAATGAGAGATCAAAAAACTGCTTATTCTGTACCAAATAGTGTGGATTCAAGAGCTAAGATTGATTTATTCTCTGATTTTATCGAATGAAATCTGGAGAGAGATGATCAATTATTATATGTTGGTCTTAAGTTTGCGGATGTGATGGATGCTCATGATTTGAAAGAAATGGAAAGTTTGTTGGCTCAAGAGGAATCTTCTGAATGAATTTTGTCTTTTCTAGAAGAATTATTAACTACCAGAGTTGAAAAATCTGGAATATGATTTATAATTAGTTATTTTGTTCAAGGACCTACAATATCTTCTAGAGTATCATCCAAAAAATGATGATTGAAATTAAAATGATGAATTTGATGAATTAAGTGAATAAATTGAATTAAATGAAAATCTATAAAATATTTATCAGACTTATGAGATAAGGTTCACAATTCTGAGCGTCTACAAAATTTAAAGAGACAATTAGTTGAAAATAAGATATATGTTGTATGACTTGTGCTAGTTGTTTTGATGTTTATATTTTTGTATGCTTTAGCATCTCAGATTTTAAATAGCCATGATAACAAATTTCAAACTCCAGAATGAACTTATATTGATATAAGTATTGAAGATCTGCAGAATAGTATTGAAGAATTCAAGACTTTAGATGCTTCATCTAATTTAAAATCTGCTAAATATTTGGATATTTCTCAAAAATTGGATTTCTTAGAAGAAAAATGAAAGTGGCTTGAGGATGTTGCTGATCTCAAATCACAATTGGAAGATAACTATTATGATGGATTTAATATTAGACCTTTTAAGTCAGAGAATGAGTTAAATAATATTGCTGGAAAAAACACTCAGATACTTACATTCAATTCTTCAGAAACAGACAAGTTATGAGATTTACATTCAATTTCTGTTCCAAAGAATATTATGATTGCATGAAGTCAATGAGCAATCATTGATGCATCGAGTGATACAAGTAGATGATATTTACAACCTTATAATCTAACAAAACCTCTACAGGATTGTATTCCTGCATTAAACTCTAATTGAATATATTGTTATAATGATGAATGAGAGATTTACATGATTTCAAAATCTGGGATTACGCCTGTTAATACTGATGACTGAAATTTCCGTAAATGAATAGGATGATTGTGAACTTTTGGAAGCAAAAATCTATATGTATTTAAATCAAATGTATCTAACCTAGATGGTATGTTACTTACTAGATATCAGAATAATAGTGATTGAACGTATGCTAATTTTAAAGGTTGATCATTTTATTCTATAAATGCATCTGGAGTTGATTTTTGAACTTTTTCTAGCTTTGACATCGATGAGAATTTCTTTTGATGGGCAAATGGAAAATTATATCTTTTTTGGAGAGAGGATTTAGCGTGAACTACTCTAAGCTATCGTGAAATAAATATAAAATGATCTAATCCACTTACAGAATCTTATTCTGATGATGTAAAAATCATTGTTCCTAAAAATTCTAGGTATATTTATACATTCGATAAAAAACAGCAATTATTTACAGTATATAATACAGAGCCAAATAGAGAGAATAAAGCTAACACAAATAGTTATCAATTGGTATACATGCTTAGTTTAAAGTTTAATATTGAATGAGTAAATGTATTTGATGTAGATATTCCTTGAGAAGGAAACAAGCCAGAATTATACGTCCTTACTTCAAAATGAGTTAATAAAATACCATTATATGAGTACTTAGAAACGATATTTTAAAATATTATAAATAAGCGCCATTCAGCAATGAATGGTGTTTTTATTTGAAATAACATAATGAATAAATAATATTCAAGTCAGATTTTTAATAGTTTTATTATAAAATTAATGAAAAATATTTCATCTCAAGAGTTACGTGAACTCCGAAACAAATTTCGAGAATCTAAACAACATAAATATATTCCTGAAGCATCACTAATCGCTTCATGAAAAGAATCAACTGCCCTTTTCAATGTAGCAGGGATGCAACAACTTATTCCATATTTGATGTGAAAGGCTCACCCATTAGGAAAAAGAGTTTTCAATATCCAAAAATGTGTACGTACAGTAGATATCGCTGAAGTTTGAGATGCTTCTCATCTGACATTTTTTGAAATGATGGGGAACTGGTCACTGGGAGATTATTTCAAAAATGAAGCTGTAACTTGGTCATGGGAATTCTTAACTTCTCCTGATTATTTGTGATTAGATCCTAAAAAGTTGGCGGTAACTGTTTTTGCATGAGATGAAAGTGCTCCAAGAGATGAGACTACTGCAAACAAATGGCAAGAAGTCTGACTTCCTGCAGACAGAATTTCTTATCTTCCTGCTGATAATAATCGATGGTCTCCTGGACCAGTTGGACCATGTGGACCTGATACCGAAATATTTTACCGAGTCGGAGATTCAAAATTTCCAACTCAGTGAAGCAATGTAGAAAATGATGAAGACAACTGGATGGAAATTTGGAATAATGTTTTCATGGAATTTTATCGTGACGAAAGCTGAACTCTCTCAAAACTAAACAACCATAACGTAGATACAGGAATGTGATTTGAAAGAATGTGCTGCGTAATGCAACAGAAAGAATCAGTTTACGATACTGACGTATTTTCAGCTTCACTTAAAAAATTAGAAGAATTGACTGGAATTTCATATACTCAGCAGACTAGAAGATTCAGAATTATTGCCGATCATGCTAGAACTGCATTTATGCTAATCAACGACTGACTTATTCCATCAAATATCGCAGCTTGATATGTGCTCAGAATGATTATCAGAAGAATGACATACAACATTATGCTACTTAAAGAAACAGATTTGAATTGATATCAAAAGATCTGCACTGAATTATTAGCTACATTTAGAGGATTGCGTGAATTCAATGAAAGCGAAATCATCCGTGTAATCATGGAAGAAATCAAGACATTCTTAAAAACAATTCAGAATGGTAAAACAATCCTTGAAGAAATGATAGAAAAGGAAAAGAAAAATCAGAGTAAATTCCTTTCATGAAAAGATGTTTTCAAACTGTACGATACTTATGGATTTCCTCTAGAATTGACTAGAGAAATTGCTGCAGAAAATTGACTAGAAATCAACGAAAAAGAGTATGAAGAGGCCGTAAATACAGCCAAAGAAAATTCTCGCCAAGCAACTAAGGAAATGTTCAAAAAATGAATAGATTGGTCAAAATACCTCGAATGAATCCCTCAAACGAAATTCATTTGATACAAGGAATTTGAGACTTCTGATGTACAGTTACTCAAAGATTTCGACGTAAATGGACAGAGAGTTTTGATTTTTGATAAAACTCCATTCTATCCAGAAATGTGAGGACAAATGTGAGATAAATGAATTATCGAATTAGATGATTGAACTACAGTAAAAGTTATCAATGTCCAGACTTTTGCTGGAGTGATATTACATATTGTGGAATAGATAAAAAAATATCATCACGAATGAAACTCACCCAGTTTAGCTGGGTAAAAAGATTTTGTACATTACATAAGATTATTCGTTATAGTTTATGCTGCTAAGCGGTACTCAGAATGATATTTTTGTAGTAATATTATTTACTCTATTGAATTATATCTAGGGAAAAAAGCATAAACTATATTGTAGAATGAGTCCAATACTTTATCTAATCATTTTTCTTGTTTTAGCATTCTATCCGTTAAAATTCATTCCAAACGAAACATTTCTTCTGCTACTTTTTTTCATAGCGTTTGAAATTCCATTGTTGAAGCAGTTTCATCGTTTTCGTTTAATTCTCTGAACCTCCAAAAAAGTTCATTTTTAGATTCATAAAATCTCTGAAAAAGCTGTCATCACTTAGTTTTTCATAAAGATTTAACTTTCATTTCGACATATTCATTGATACATTCTTGAATTTCAGATTTTTCTTTAGGTTTCATAGCAGAAAATCTAGCTCATAATAACGGATGCTTACACATATCTGAAAAAGTAGGAATAACCTTTTTGTTTTCCTCAATGTTTGAAAGAAGTTGAAAAATCTGATCTTTTGACTGCTGATCCATTATACAAAATCACAAAATAATAAAAAGCCCCAAAGGGACTAATTAAGTGATTTAATTGTAGAAATTTTGTCTAGAAATTCAAGCAAAATTAAAAAATTTGACATCAGACTCCGAATTCCTATAATTTTGATACTAAATTATTTTGTCATTGTTTTCAGATGAAAAAAATTTTCGTAATTATACTGTTTCTATTCTGATTTTTCCTAATTAATTTCGATAAAGTTAATGCTCTCAGTATAACTGATTTCACTCCAGCACTAGATAAAAAAGTAGCAAAATTTGAAACTACTCAAGAAAAGGTAGAATGGTTGCAGTCTTTTTCTGATTTACTTAATAGTCCAGCATTTATTCAAGACAAGAATGCCCCACTTTTTGCTGAGATTAGAAAATACTCTATGAGTATGCTTACTGTATTTCAACATGAATTATGGGAAGAACAAGTAAAAAATGGTAGTTTATGAAGCAGTATTACAGTTAATAATACACAAACCACTCCAAAAATAAATGGTCTGCCTCATATATCTGATAATTTTTCCAATATTGATGTACAAAAAGTACGTAATGCAATTCTATCGTGGCATAATTATGAAAGACAATCTTTATGACGTAATGCTTATGCTTATAATCTTGATTTCGAATGAACTGCTACAGTTTGGGCCAATAAGCTTGCTAATTCACATAAGACAAGCAATCTTCATTTAAGAAATCCCTGAGATGGATATTACAATTACAATTCTATGCTAGATCGATTTTCAGGTTTATGAGTTAAATTCCCTAAAAGTATAAATTGATGAGCATCTTTCTCTGAAACTATTGGCTACAATACATATAGATGTTCGAAATCTGATTGTACAGATGATTTAATTACGGCAATCAAAAAAACCTGGACATGATTGATATTAAATGAAAAAGCTTCAAATGGTAGCCATTACAAAGCTGCTGTTATGAAATATTTTACACAAATGTGAGTGTGAATTGCAATAGATAAATCTAATAATAGGTATTATATAGTCATACATTATGGAGTAAAATTTTAAGTTATATTTTTTAGATTATATATACGATAATTTTTATTTTTATAAAAAACTGACCATTATTCACGGTCAGTCTTTTTTTAGTTATTTTGTAATTTTAAGTTTCATATGTAATTAAGCTCGAAAACTTAAAATATCTATAATTTACTTATTAATTTTTCTATTTTAGCTTTTTTCTTTTCGAGACGGGCTTTTTTCTTTGCTGGTGTTAAGAATCACCAACCCTCTGTTCGTAAGTTATCTCTATTTAGTAAACCATTTGTTGTATCTAGCTTAAAGGTTCTTTTCTTTGTTTTTATAGTATTGAAAGATATGTCAGAAACGGGTTTAGTAGAGAAAAGACTTCATAAGGTAGACTTTCGTGCGTTTGAAACAAAATTCACAGCAGTTTTTCATGTATTTCGCATCCCATTTATAATAGGTTTCGTAACAGATTCTACAGCTCAAACAAGTCATACTCAAACTGCAACAGGTATATTTCATATGTATTGATATCGCTTTAGATCTTTTGAAAACAAGTCGGCGATTTTATTTTTTGTATTCAAAACTACAGATGTAATATCTTTAGGCAATCCATTGAAAGTATTTATCACATCAATACCTCCCTGTCCAATTGTATGGAGGGATCTACTGGGAATGCTAATGGTATTATCGATTCGGTTTCAAAATTTTCACATGATTTTGATATTAATATCTAAACTAGATGTATTATAATTATTTTTTTCAATTTTGTCAAATATTTATAGATTTTTTGTTAAAATAATAAAAAAACTGACTCACTTATTGAAAGATGAATCAGTCTTTTATGTGTACATTGTCATTCTGAGCGATAGCTTGCCACGCTCAGCGTGGTGAAAATCTATTCAGTATTATACCAATGGATTCTTCATTATGCTATGCTTCATTATGCTACGCTTCATTCAGAATGACGATTTTATTTCTCGTTTTTGATTGCAGCTTGAGCAGCAGCTAGTCTAGCAACTGGAACTCTGTATGGACTACATGATACGTAATCTAATCCAACTTTATGACAGAATTCAATTGTCGTAGGATCTCCACCGTGTTCTCCACAGATTCCTAAGTGGATATCAGGACGAGTAGCTCTTCACATTTCAGCAGCCATCTTAACTAATTTTCCAACTCCAACTTGATCAAGTTTCTGGAATGGATCGTTCTCATAGATTTTTTTGTCATAGTATGCAGATAAGAATTTACCAGCATCATCTCTTGAGAATCCGAATGTCATTTGAGTAAGATCGTTTGTACCGAATGAGAAGAATTCAGCTTCTTTAGCTATTTCATCAGCAGTTAAAGCAGCTCTTGGAATTTCAATCATTGTACCAACGTGGTATTTCATTTCTACTCCTGCATTATTAATAACTTCATCAGCTGTAGCACATACTATATCTTTCACATATTTTAATTCTTTAACCTCTCCTACTAATGGAATCATAATTTCTGGTTCAATATTCTTACCAATTTTCTTAGAAACAGCGATAGCAGCCTTGATTACAGCTCTAGTTTGCATCTTTGCAATTTCAGGATATGTAACTGCAAGACGACATCCTCTGTGTCCCATCATTGGGTTAAATTCGTGAAGTGAAGAAATGATAGCTTTAATTTCTTCTACAGACTTTCCTTTAGTCTTAGCTAATTCTTCGATATCTTTTTCTTCTGTAGGAACGAATTCATGTAGAGGAGGATCTAGGAAACGGATAGTTACATTGTATCCATCCATAGCTTCGTATAATTTTTCGAAGTCTCCTTGTTGCATTGGCTCTAATTTATTTAGAGCAGCTTCTCTTTCTTCTACAGTATCAGAACAAATCATTTCTCTGATAGCTCCGATTCTATCTGGTTCGAAGAACATGTGTTCAGTTCTACAAAGTCAGATTCCTTCAGCTCCTAATTCTTTAGCTTTAGCGGCATCAGTAGGAGTATCAGCATTTGTTCTAACTTTTAATTTTCTATATTTATCAGCCCAAGCCATGATTCTTCAGAAATCTCCTGAAACACTAGCTTCAACTGTTGGAATAGCTCCATCATAGATATTTCCAGTTGTACCATCGATAGAGATTACATCTCCTTCATGGTATTCTTTTCCTCATAGTTTGAATGTTTTATTTTCTTCATCCATAACCATTTCAGTACATCCAGAAACACAACATTTACCCATTCCACGAGCAACTACTGCAGCATGAGATGTTCTACCTCCACGACCAGTTAAGATACCTTGAGATGCTTTCATTCCAACGATATCTTCTGGAGATGTTTCTAGTCTAACAAGAATAACTTTTTCTTTTCTTGATGCCCATTCTTCAGCATCTTCAGCAGAGAAAACGATTTTTCCGCAAGCAGCACCTGGAGATGCACCTAAAGCTCTACCTACAGGTTCAGCTTCTTTAAGAGCTTTTGGATCAAATCCTGGGTGAAGTAAAGTATCTAGATTACGAGGATCAATCATTGCAACAGCTTCTTTTTCTGTTCTCATTCCTTCATCTACTAAATCACAAGCGATTTTAATAGAGGCCTGAGCTGTTCTTTTTCCATTACGAGTTTGAAGCATGTATAATTTACCGTGCTCAACAGTAAATTCCATATCTTGCATATCTCTATAATGTTTTTCCAAAGTAGCACAAACTTCAACGAATTGTTTGAATGCTTCAGGGAATTTTTGTTCCATTTCTGTAATGTGCATAGGAGTACGAACTCATGCAACTACATCTTCTCATTGAGCATTTGTTAAGAATTCTCCGAAAAGACCTTTTTCTCATGTAGCTGGATCTCTAGTGAAAGCTACTCCAGTACCACAATCGTCTCCCATATTTCCGAATGCCATAGATTGAACGTTTACGGCAGTTCCCCATGAATATGGAATATCATTATCTCTTCTATAAACATTAGCTCTAGGATTATCCCATGATCTGAATACGGCTTTTATAGCTCCCCAAAGTTGTTCGATAGGATCAGAAGGAAAATCTGATCAGATTTTTTCTTTATATTCAGCTTTAAATTGTCTTGCTAATTCTTTAAGGTCGTCAGCAGTAAGTTCAACATCTAGTTTAACTCCTTTTTCTTCCTTCATTTTATCGATAAGTTGTTCGAAGTATTTCTTTCCTACTTCCATAACTACATCAGAGTACATTTGGATGAATCTTCTATAACAATCCCAAGCCCATCTTTCATTTCCAGACTTAGTTGCTAATACATTAACAACATCTTCATTTAGTCAAAGATTAAGGATTGTATCCATCATTCCAGGCATAGAAGCTCTAGCTCCAGAACGAACTGAAACCAAAAGTGGATTCTCTTTGTCTCCAAATTTTTTACCAGTGATTTTTTCAAGCTTAGCTATATATTCAGTAACTTCAGCTTTGATGTCATCATTGATTTCTCTACCGTCTTCGTAGTATTGAGTACAGGCTTCTGTAGTGATTGTGAAACCTTGAGGAACAGGCAAACCGATGTTTGTCATCTCTGCAAGGTTGGCACCTTTACCTCCTAGAAGTTCCCTCATGTCGGCGTTTCCTTCACTAAAAAGGTATACATACTTTTTAGCTTTAGAACTGTTTCAAAAAAGTCACATATCTAAAGGTGTAATAAAATAAAAATACTCATTCGCGAGTGTCGATTTATTGATACTGGAATGAGTATTTTTTTCAAGTGATTTTTTAATTAGTTATTGAATTATATATTTTTTAAAGTTTCTAGATAAAATTTATTTATTATAAAACTCTTCCGTCTTGACCTGATGGTATAAGTTGTTTCATTGAAGTTATTCATCAATATTTTTCCATATCTACTACTCCCATACTAACTCATTGAAATCTTTGAGCTGCATCAATATTATCTGGTTGATAGTGAGAATCTAAAACAAAATTATCTTCTGTCAATTCTGGGAATTTTTGCATTAAATATTTTTTAAACTCTTCAGCTCTAGTTAACGATAAATCTTTATTATATTGTTCTCAATTTCATTTACCTTTATATGTTCGACTAGATACTCATCTTAATAATATTAATGCATTATTGCGAAGCGGTGTTTTTATATTATTTTCCTTTATCAAATCTGCGAATTTGGCATCAATCTCTGCTTTTATCGCATTTGAATTTCATCTAGAATCAAATGGCCCAGTTATATCCGTTGACAATTCCACTCATGTTATTTTAGGATTCTTTTGTATTTTTTCAAAAGTACGTGAAAAATCATCTGGAACTTTTATTATTTTCGACTTTTTATCTTCTTCGTCATCAAGTAATCGAGGAAGCAAAAGCAAGGGGATTAACCAGTAAGGTGACACCATTTTTCTACTAGGTAAAATATCAATAATTTCTGTGTTTTTCTCGATAATAGCTGGCAATCCTCATTTTTTTTCTATTATGGCTAATGCAGTATTTAATTTTTCCTTAACTGCTGGAGTCATCATCTTATCTATAGGAACAACTTCTCATTTCTGTACTGGTACAACTTCTCATTTCTGTACTGGTACAACTTCTCATCAACTTGATACAGCTTCTTGCTTCAATCTCAAAACAACGGATCAATCTTCTCTTACTATTTTTTCAACTTTTCAATTATATACTTTATTTAATGCTTGATATGATGCTTCTGCCTTTTCAGCTTTTCCTACTCAAAACTCTATTGCTCTTCATGATTCGAGTATGAACTGTTCAGCTACTTCAACATCTATTTTAGATAATTCTTCACTCCTTACTCTTTCATCTTGAATTTTTAATTTTTCTTCATATTTTGCTTTCATATCTGGATGTTTTCTAAAGAATTTATCTATACTTAATAATCTTCATTTCCTTATTTCTACATTTCATTTTGGGTATCATCATTGTATAAACCTATTTTTTGATATTGTATCTGCAAATTGATCTCTATCTACCAATGACTTATTAAATTGTGTTTCTAAATTTTTGCTTCATTCCTTTCTTTTTTTAGCTGTCTCTCTCCTTTTTCTTGGAGCTTGAGTTATCTCTTGCTTCAATCTCAAAACAATGGATCAATCTTCTCTTACTATTTTTTCAACTTTTCAATTGTATACCTCATTTAATGCTTGATATGATGCTTCTGCTTTTTCAGCTTTTTCCACTCAAAACTCTATTGCTCTTCACTTTTCAAGTATAAATTGTTCAGCTACTTCAACATCTATTTTAGATAATTCTTCACTCCTTACTCTTTCATCTTGAATTTTTAATGCTTCTTCATATTTTGCTTTCATATCTAAATGATTTCTAAAGAATTTATCTATACTTAAAGGCTCTCCTTTCCTTATTTCTACTATTCATTTTGGATATCATCATTGTATGAATCTGTTTTTTGATATTGTATCTGCAAGCTGATCTCTATCTACCAAAGATTTCTTGAGTGAAGCATCAATTCCATTTCTTCATCATCTTCAGCAGAAACCAGATTCTAATAAAAACCTTCTAATATTTACATCTGTGATGGTTTCTGAAAGTATTCTTACTTTTTTAAACAACTCTCCTTGTGTCAAATTTCATAATTCTCATAATTGTTTATGAGCTTTAATTATAGTTCTTAATTGTTGATCTGTAAGATTTGGACACTCTTTCCCTGTAGCCGCCTTGTACTGTAAACTTATTGTTTCTCTTAAGAATTTTAAATTGGAAGATGTCTGTGAATTCATTATTTTGTCCATTATTTTACTATTTTCTCTAGCCATTCTTTCTGAAATATTGAACCTAGATTTCTTTCAATTAAAGTAACTTGCATCTCATTCTTTATCTGCTAACCTCTCATTTTTATATTCATTTAATACTCTATCATATTCTGCACTAATGTCTTCTCTTCCTTTTCATCTCACCACTTCTTTTCAATTCTTCTTCAATACAAAATTCTCTCCTTCCTTCTCTATCTTGTAAACATCTTTACCTATTTTTATTCATTCTGTACTTATAATACCATCAAGAAATTCGTCTTCAACCTTTGATTGTTCTATTACTTCTCTCAGCTTTACAGCTCATTTATATTCATTCAATACTCTATCATATTCTGCTCTCATATCTTCTCTTCCTTTTCATCTTGCTACTTCTTTTCAATTCTTCTTCAATACAAAATTCTCTCCTTCCTTCTCTATCTTGTAAACATTATCTCCAAGTTTTACTCCTTCTTTACTGGATGCCTTTTCAGTAAACTCAGTTCTTCACATTCACTCATCTATTCTTATAGGATTTCAATTCTTATCTAATTGATATTTCTCCTCCAATATTTTACGGATCTCTGCCTTTTTAGCTGATGAATCATGTGAATTTTTATAAATTTCTTTTCAAGATGGTGTTTTCATCCAACGATATCGCTTTCCACTTGCTTCATAATCTCTTAAATGTTGGTATTCTTGAATCAATTCTTCAGCACTCATTCTCTCATAATTTTCAGAAAGAATATTTTCATTTACATCCTTTGTGTACTTTATTTCTTTTTTTTCCATTGAATTTATTTCTTCATTTTTTATTTCTACTTCTTCTCATTTTTCCGCTAACTTTCTCTCAATGTAATTATTATATTTATCAATTAATTTTCTATAATATTCATTAAGTCTCTTTCACCATTTATTTTTCATTTCTACTAATTTATTTTTAAGTTTCTTCAAAAATTCTTTTGGTAATTTCATATTCGGTCTTAATGAAAGATTTTTAAATCGACGGTGAACTCACCTAATAAATACTCATGTCTCAAACATTTTTTGTGTCACCCAGTCTAATTTTACATTATTGTAATTTTCAGTCCTTGCATTAGAAAATGCTTTTTCAAGATTTCTTTCTACATCTTCTGGTTTATCAGCTCTATCATTTCATTCATCTCTTCTTTCTCCTGTCTCTGCTCTTCTTTCTCCTGTCTCTGCTCTTCTCTCTCCTGTCTCTGCTCTTCTCTCTCCTGTCTCTGTTCTTCTTTCTCCTGTCTCTGCTCTTCTCTCTCCTGTCTCTGTTCTTCTTTCTCCCGTCTCTGTTCTTCTTTCTCCCGTCTCTGTTCTTCTTTCTCCCGTCTCTGTTCTCGATGCTGTTCTAGGACTATTTGAAGCTACTTTTGACCAATCATACTTTGGAGATTCTCATGCATTTACCCTTCATAAATCTTCCATAGCTTCTTGAAATCTTTTATCACTTCATCCTGGTTTGTCTGGATGCGTTGATTTTGCTATTTCTCTTTTTGCTGCCTTATAATCAATTTTTCAATTAGCAAGATCATTAAATATATCTTGTACAGTTCTTTGTCCTCCTGTTTCAGCCCCTGTTTCAGCCCTTGTTTCAGCTCCTGTCTTTCATCTACTATCTAAAATACTTGTATTGTTTGGTAAATCTTTTAATGGAACTACCATTCATGTTTTGGTATTACGTACAGCTGGATTTTTTCGATTTTCCGTTCTACAGATTTCAAGTGTTCAATCGTTTAGTTTTTGCTCATATTTTTGCCAAATTCAAGGTTTTACTGCTCTAAAAGCTATAATCATTCATATTATTTGACATAGTTCTTGTTGTGTTGGAGCTACTAGTGAATGTTCTGTATGTACTTCTCATGTTTCAGGATCAATTACATCATGTCAAAATGTTAAATTTATTACTTGTTCTGCTGCAAGCATTGATCACATCTCTGTTACTAATTGTGTAGTACATCTTGCTGGATCTTGTATGTGTCGTTTTTTGAGTCATTCCATTAAATTTACGGATAATTTACTTTTTCATCATACTCTCATTAACGATTGAGTAAGCTTTCCTGCAATAGATAATGCTCCCAAAAATGCTGCAGTTTGAACATTTTCTTTAGCTATTGGATTCAAATTTAAATTATCTAGTGATGTTCCTTTAACAGCCGCATCAACTGTAGTTTTTGCTGCATTAAATCCAGTACCTTCAATCAATAAAGCTGTTGGTATTGATGTTCATAGTGCTACTTTCCCTGCGGTACTTGCTACTTTAAATACCCTCTTTACTTGTTTGAATGTTTTTGCAGCTTTAAAAACTTTTAATAATCTAACTGATTTTGATATATTGTTTGCTAATTTTACCCATCTTGCAGATCTTGCTATCAAGCTTACACCACGTAGAGCTCATGCTACTGCAAGTGTTCATACTCATGCGGTACAAACCCCAACAACAACCATGATTACTATTTCAGCTAAAATTTCTCATGCAATCTTTGCACTTTCATCACTAAGATTCCAGAATCAATATCATTTTATATCATTGTAAATATCAGCATTTTTTCATGTAATTCATCATCATAATTCACCTAAAGCTGACATCAGTCATCATTTAACAATTTGTCATAAATCTCCATATTTTAATTGAATATTTGTTGCTTCAATTGTTTTTTTATAGTACTCTCTCGCCTTTTCTGGATTTTCGTCTAAATATACAAGAGCCTGTAATACCTGCATTTCAGCCTCTGTTTTATTATCCTTCTGTTCTAATCTCAATCTTTCTTTATGTCCTTTTGCCATCTCTCATTCTACAGACAAAGAAAGATTATTGACTTGTGTATCTATTGAAACTAGTTGTTCCCTCAAACCATCCATACATTTCCTTACCTCATCATCTTCTTCTTTTCGATTGCTTGGGAGCCATCATCTTCCTACAAATAATGTAATTAGTGAATCTGTTCATTTCTGTGCTGAAGCATAAGTGTTATCGTATCGTCATTTAACTTTTTGATTAATGGATCAATCTTGGTTGTAAATCGACATTGAAGTTCGATTCTTAATTTTATCTATGCATTTTTGTATTTCTGGATTTTTTACTCATATATCCTCATTTCATTCTATTTCTTCTGCTAAGAAACTAGTTTCTGTTTTATCAAACAAACGACCGAATCATCATAAACTTCTAATTGCTGCGATTTGTTGATCTTTATTTCAAAAAAATACATTATTTAATTGTGTATATTGATCACCTTTCGCCGATATCCTTTTTATAGATTTTCGCTTTGTCCGTATTGGTTCTATAATATTTTTTATTATTCCACTTCTTCATATATTGTCTGTATCTTCTATAGAAGCTCTTCCATTTCTTAATAATTTTTTTATTTCTACTAAGTTTTTATCATCGTTATCTAACCATGAATCTCATTCACTTTCTCTATAATTTTCTATCATAGTTTCTAGTAATCACATTCCATACAATATTTGCTGCTTGGCCTCTCAACCAATTATAATTTCTTTTGAATCTGCTCAAACTTTCACCTTTTCTGTCTTTGTGAGTGGATCTAATTCTTTTAGCTTTTCTTTTACTCTAGCTATTAGATAATCTTTATAATCTCATTCATTATTATCTATAAAATCATATAATTTTTTTCATATAAATTTCTCATCTTTTCGAACTGTCCAACTTACCTCAGAGTCTCCAGCATTTAAATGTAATTCCATATGTCATGATCACCGAAATATTTTAGTAACACTTTCAGGATCAATTTCATATCATAATTTTTTTGCATTCTTTAAAAGCTCTATTATCCTTTGTTCTGTTTTTTGACATAAATCTACTTGTTCTCTCGTTGTTAGTTCCTTTTTTGCAGATGGTATAGCTTTTTGCATGGATAAAGTCAACTTACTGAGTTTATCGGCATTATATACTGTTTCTGATCCTAAATTTTCCTTTTCTTTCTTTTCTTGGACGTACGCTCTCCACTTTCTTTCTCATGCAGGTATAAGTTTTACTCATTCTCGAATACGTGCTCTAACCTGAAGAGGTTGTCATTCTGTATCTCTCAGAACATATGTTTTCAGCTTTGAATCATATGTTAACAAACATGTATATCATCATAATACTGAATGCATCCATGACTTTATGTTCTGATTTTTACATTGACTATAATCTATTGTATATGTTGTATTTGGTGTTTTAAACAATCATTCTAATGCTCTATGTATTTTTACTGGATTCGACTCTTTAGTAAAAACAATATTTCACGTTTGCTTATGTATATCATCTCCTCATTCCATAGTAAACATTGGTGTCTTTGTCTTTGATACTTCTGCAGATTTTTTAACCAGATCTCTACTATCTTGAGTCGACCTGTTTCTCGCCAATCTTTTTAAAGTTTCATTTTCTGCGTTGTCTATTAGATTTACTATATCATTCACTAGATTTTTCCCATTTTCGAGTATTTTATTTGAAATTAAGCTATCTACCCCCTTTTTAAGAGATGCTTGTAATTTTCTTAAAGGTTCCAATGCTCGTGGACCATAATTCATAGTTTTATCTCATTTTATTGCTTGAATCAATCATTCACACACTATTATTCATGCTTTTGCCTTATCTTTTTCACTCTCAAGTGCTTTTCCCATCCATCATTTTAATTGATTTACTGTTTGATTTTCGTATTTGAAATTCTTTAGGGATAAAATTGGAGGATTGGCCATCTTTATATTTATTAATGAATTAAATATTCTTCAAACTTTCATTTAGTAAATTTTCTGCACTCATGAGATTCTTCAAATCATTCAAACTTGAGACACTATTTTTTTGTGTATCAAGTTTATCTTTTATCTCTAATACTTTTTCGATATCAATTTCTATGTTCTTCTCGCATGTTAAAACTTTTTTATGAATTCTATCCCAAATTTTTTCTCTCTCTGTAGCATCTTTTTCAAGTAATAATCCAATTAATAAAAATGTTGATTCTTCATCTAGATCCTGGATAGAAAACCTTTTATCATCCTCTAAATGATTATCTAGAATCTTTTGCACTTCTGCTTTCACTTCTGATAAATGCTCTGGTAACATTGACTCATAATATTTAAATAAAACTACTTCATTATATTCCACACCATCAATTTTTGCAAAAAATATGAAACATTTTTGCGCATTTAAACTAGACAAATATTGAAAAATATATATAATATGTCATACATTTTCATTTGCCTTTTTTGGTTGAACGATTATATTCTTATTCAGATTTTTTGGATTTTTTGATAGAATTTAATGAAAACATTAGCAATAGAAACCAGCTGTGATGATACATCTCTTGCGATTGTAAATAATGACGATTGAATTTTTAATGTAGAGAAAATTGTGATGTATTCCCAGATTCAGCAGCATATTCCATATTGATGAGTTTTACCTGAGGTTGCATCACGTTTGCATAGTGAAAAAATTGTGGCATTGATACAAGAAATTTGACTTGAAGATATCGAAAAAGTAGATTTTATTTCGGTTACAACAAAACCTGGATTGCCTTGATCTTTGGTGGTTGGTCGTACAGCGGCTCATTTATTGGCTGAATATTATCATAAACCGTTGGTTGAAGTGAATCATATTCATGGTCATATTTTTTCTATATTATTGGAAAGAAAGATTGAAGATTTGCAATTACCACTTGTTATTTTGACGGCATCGTGAGGTCATAATGATTTATATGTTGTAACAATGGAAAAGTCATCCTGAACGAAGTGAAGGATCTTAGGTGATATGCAAGATTCTTCGGCTAAAGCCTCAGAATGACAAATTCCCCCTATCTCCCTTGCCAAAGGGGGGCAAACTGAACAAGTTTGACCATTTTATGTGACTAAGATTTGATATACTTTAGATGATGCTGCATGAGAGGCCTTTGATAAAGTGTCTAAAATGCTTGGTGGACCATATCCTTGAGGACCATGGATTTCAGCTCAAGCTTTAAAGTGAAAACATAATGAAAATTTTGGATTTAAAAGAATATTTTTACCTCTGAAAGATGATCAGATTTTTGAGTTTAGTTTTTCATGAATGAAATCGCAGGTATTACAGTTACTTTCGCATATAGAGAAAGAATGAAAAACTCTGACTGAACAAGATGTTTGTGATATTGCTTATGAATTTCAGGAGGCTACGGTTGAAACTTTGTGAAAGCGTTTGATAAAAGCTGCTAAGATGTATGGGGCTAGAACTATTGCTATTGCTTGATGAGTATCTGCGAATAAGAGATTGGCTGAATATGTCGAAAATGAGGCAAAGGAATGGAATAATTCGGATTATGCAGAGAAAAAATGATTGCATGTAGATTTTGTTCATCCAGTTAAGAATCTGTATTCCACTGATAATTGAGCTATGATTTGAGTTGTGGGGTTATTGATGAACAAACAAAGAAAATAAAGCATAAAAATATATTGACATTATATAAATAATCCATAATAATATTTTTTCTTGCAAATTTAATCGTTTTCTATATAATTATAGCATTACATATAAAATAAAAACTAACAATAAAAAATTTTAATCCTATGAAGAAATTAAAAGAAATTAAACTTATGATTGAAATCGCTCAGCAAGGTTGGAGCGAAATTGATGGCTTAGGTAGTACTTCAATGAATACTGTTGTAGAAAAGAAAGAAAGGTTAAAGAACCTTCTGGAAGATATTAGGGATGCTATCGAGAAGTGGTTATTCCTTTGGGATAGTAAAATTATCAAAAAGATTTCTATTTCTTTCTTGGAAAATCTACTTTCTGTAAGTGAAAAGCTTAGAAATTCTTATACCTTTCCAGGATATAGCGAGTCGTATTACATTATCGACACAATTGAAATGGCAAAGAGATAAGAAATGACTAGAGCTGGTGGTTTATCCTCCAGCTTTTTTATTTATTTTCAATTAATTTACCATTTTCTAAGTGGATGATATGATCTGCAAAACGAAGAATCGTTTGGTCATGTTCAATCATCAAAATAGTATCTCACCTTTCTAAGAAAGATTTTAATACTCAAAGTAATCTAGAAATGTCATCTGGATGTAATCAAACTGTTGGTTCATCTAGAAAATATACACAGTGTCATCTGTAATCTTTCAGTAAATGTCTAACTAATTTTAGTCTTTGAGATTCCCCTCATGAAAGCATATGAGCAGATTGTCACATCTTTAGGTATCATAATCATATATCACACATTAATTGTAATTCACGTGTAATATTATCCATTTCATGGAAAAATTCTAAGGCATCAGAAATGTACATATCGAGGACATCTGCGATAGTTTTTCATCTCCATTTGATTCATAGCACTTCAGGCTTATATCTTTTTCATTTACATAATTCACATGGCACATAAGTATCTGGAAGGAATTGAAGTTCTATTTTTTTGTATCCATATCCGTTACATGCTGGACAGGCTCATTTATCTGAGTTGAAACTGAAATAACTTGAGTGAAATCATAAATATTTTGCATCGCTTGTGTTTGCGAATACGTCACGAATTCTATCGAAAGTTCAGACAAATGTTGAAGGACAACTTCTAGGAGTTTTTCAAATACTAGACTGATCTACATATATTGTATTTTTGATTTCTTCATATCATTCAATTTTATCAACTGCTAAGTCCTTATAAAATTCTTGTAAAGCCATATTCTCGTAATGAGCATATTCTTCTGCACGCATAATCGGTGCCGCTAAGATATCTTCCCAAGAATATCATTTCTTGAGCATTTGAAGCCTAATATAAGACTGAACAAACTTTTCTTTATCATTTAAAAAACGATAGAGTGTTGTATACATTAAGGTTGTTTTTCATGCTCCAGATCATCATGTAATCACAGTAAAACTTCATAAATTAAATTTAACATCAATATTTTGGAGATTAAACTTTGAAGCTTTACGGATTTTTACTCGTTTATTTGTAGGCTTATGATTAAATTCCATTTCAACTTTTTTCTTTCAGTTCATATACTGCGCAGTCAAACAATCAGATTTTAAAAATTCTGAATATGGTCACGAAAAAATCAATTCTCAACCAAAATCCCCTGCTCCAGGTCAGATTTCTACAATCCAGTCTGAAGCTTCTATAAATTCTTCGTTGTGTTCTACCACCATGATGGTATTTCACATGTCTTTTAGTTTACGAATCGCTTGGATTGTCCTTTCGATTTCTTTTACATCTAATCAAATAGTTGGTTCGTCAAGAACATACACGATTCCAGTTAGTTTATTTCATAGTTGTTTTGCAAGACGTAAACGCTGAATTTCTCATCATGATAGTGTATCAATTTGTCTGTTGGTTGTTAGATATCCGAGTCACAAATCTTCAATAGTCTGAACTCTATCAAGCAATGGATTTGTAATACGATGAATTAGTAATTCAGGTTGAGTTGTCGAATTTATATAGAGCTGCAATAATTCACGCATTTCTTGTAGAGGTATTTTTTGTAGATCCCAGATGTTGATTTTTTCTAATCAATCATCTTCAGGTTTTGTAAATGGTAAATCTTTCTGTTGTAAAAATGATTCTCAATAATGTGGCAATTTTTTGATATGTGCAACTGCTTTTTTTGGAAAAGTAAGAAACACGTGAAGCGATTCCTTTTTTATTTTAGATCAGAAACATTCTGGACATGGTTTCATATCTAGCATTGCTTGAAAATCGACAGTGAGCATTCATTTTTCGAATTGATCTTTAATTACGTCTTCCATTCATACATATTTGAAACTAGCCCATTTTCATTTTACTGGGATTCTACTTCAGATTGGTAGACGTAATTCTTCATTATCTCAGTAGACAATTACATGCAAAAACCAATCTGGTTGATCTTTCCAGACTTTTTCTAAATCTTGGTCATATTTTTCACATAATTTACGGAGGATTGCTTGTCAGATATTGGAATCTCTCCATGGAAGAATTGCATCTTTTAGAGGAGAATTAGGCTCGATGATTTTATCAAAATCTACCTGAAGAATTTCTCCAAGTCCATGACAGCATTCACAGGCTCATTCTCAGCGGTTTGGAGAGAAGTGTTGAGTGGTGAATTCTGGATATGTGATGTTACAGTTTGGACAAAACATTTTGTCCGTAAATCGCTGGATTTCATTTCAGTCATTCTGAACCGAAGGTGAAGAATCTTGTGTGTTCGTTTTTTTATTTTTTCACTTAAGATCCTTCGCTGACGCTCAGGATGACAATGTGGAAATTTCGATATTTGAAAGTCAGGTATTTTCCACTTTTGAAACTGATGCAGATTCTCATGATTTATCCATCACATAAACTCAGAATTTTTGAGCTTCTCAGAGGATTTTGATGATATCTTCTTTTAGCCTTGGTAATTTTTCTTCATCAACGCTGATACGGTCATATATTCAGAAGATTTTAAGAGGAAAATATTCGTCTTTTACCACAGGATCTTCGAGGTAAAAATATTCGATAGGTACAGAAAAAGCTGTTTTTTCTTTCTGATTCTTCTTTTCTTTTAGAGATAACTCTTGGTCTTCAATATTTTTTGAGAGTGATATTTTAGAATCTTTTTCTATAGGAGCAGAAAGTAGTAAATATCTAGTGAATCATGATCATTTTTCGATTTTTGATCTGTTGTTTTTTACGAATTTCTGCAAGTCTGCTTTAGTATTTAGTCTTCCTGATTCTTTGAGTAAATATAATTTTTTTCACATGTATTTCTCTTTGATTTCTCACATAATCTGGTCTACATTTTTTGGTTTGATGTGAGCTCCACAATTGTAGCAATAACTTTCTCATACTTTAGCAAAAAGAAGTCTAGTGTAATCATCAATTTCAGTCAAAGTTCAAACTGTTGAACGGCTATTTCATCCACGTTTGTTTTGTTCAATTGCAATTGCTGGAGAAAGTCATGCACAGTATGCAATATCTGGTCTTTCTCAGAGATTAAAAAATTGACGTAAATAACTAGAAAGCGATTCAATATAACGGAATTGCCCTTCTTTGTAAATAGTTTCAAAAGCTAGTGATGATTTTCCAGATCCGGAAACTCACGTGAAAGTGATAATCTGATTTTTTGGCAAAACTAGGTCGATATTTTTCAGATTGTTGGTTTTGATTCATTCTAATACTATTACATCAGATTGATTTGGAGAAAGTGTAGTATTTGTGGTCTTTTTTGTAGCCATAAGTTGTAGAAATTGTTAAAAATTTTTGGTCAGAATTCAATCTTGGATTGTAGGGATTTAGGCAAATATTGCAATAAAAAATAGGCACATAGAAACACTATGTACCTACTAAATTAAATGCCACAATAGCTCCGCAAGCGCAAAGCTTGTAAGAATCTATTGACACTGTCGCTATTCTTAAGTTTTTATTTAACTCTAGTAGCATAGCTACTACATGTGCTATGTGATCCCTTGCATGGCTATCTATCAGGGATGTTGATATGTTTAATATCCCTTCACCATGGTCACTTACAATCAATCCATGACTTGACATGAACGACTTAATTTCTTTACTAAATCTAATTTTCATAATTTTTATTTTGGTTGTGTTATATACAGTTTTATTATATGTTTTTATATCTGAATGTCAACCTCTTGTCATCCTGAACGAATACCTGCCCAGCTAAGCTGGGTGAAAAGGATCTTAGGTGCAACGCATAAGATTCTTCGTCGTCATTATATTCCTCCTCAGAATGACAGTTGAAATATACAATAAAATGTCAACGCTTTGTCATAAACAAATATAGTCTAATTGTATTATAAAATTATTTATTTACTATATCTGGCAAAATGTTAACATTTTAGCAAAAAATTTCAATTCCTTGAATTTAGTAGGGAGTAGTAAAAAAACTAATCAATTATTTGACAATATATTTTTTTTGATTAAAATTTGTTTTATAATCTTTATCAACTCTATCTAGAATTATGAAAGAAACACTACAAAGCAAATGAATCCATGAATCACACGAAAACATCCTCGAAAAAATAAAAGATTCATTAAAAGAACAAACATGATTAAAAGAACTAGAAAAAGAATCATGGATTAAAATTTTTAAGGATTGGATAAAAAATCTTTTTTGAATAACTAATAGCAATAAACAAGAAGATGACAAAAAAGAGGATAATAAACCAACAGCTTCGATTCCGGATAAACAGGAATATAATCCCAACAAGCCAGATGCTGGTTTATCGAATGCTAATAATAATTTAGATACTTTTACAAATGCTCATCTGAGTGAATCTATTGTAAAAAAAGCTCGAGACTATATAGCAAACTGATGAACATTCCATTCCAATAGTAAATGAACAATCACTTGGGGGCGAGGTAAGTATAAGCATGTATGTTCTACATGATCATATAATGTGTTGTGGAAATTGTGACTTCCGAAAGTATCTAATTCTACTGAATGTGACCTAAATTGAAAAATTTTACCAAAAATGGGGTTGGAATATATTTGAGAAGTAGATCCAGATAACCCTGGTAAAAGTTGATATAAACCACAAAATGGAGATACAGCCGTATGGCCGAGATTTAATAATGGTCGTAAAATGACTCAGCATCAGGCTACGTTTATTAACTGACATTGGGTGTCAGATACTATACAGAGTAAGATGTCATGTTATGGTAGTAAAAATGAACCAATGGTAAAAGTGTATCGTTATACATGAAAAGTTTCTACTTAGTAATTTATTAATTCACAAATATCTCAAACGTGAAGCAATCATTTTTCACTGGTGAGTCATTGATTAATTTCTAAGACATACTGAGCTTCAGATTTTGGTTTATAAGATGGACATTCTTCTGTTTTGCAAGGCTCCATTTGGATAATATCTACGATTTTTAAATCTGAATCTAATCGAATTCAAGCTAAAGGAATCAAAGTGTTTTTCATCCAGAATGAGTAAGTTCATACTTGGTCGAAAATGAAAAGCATTCAATCTTCATCGGATAGAGATTCTCTGTACATTAGTCATAATTGACGAGATTCATTAGTATCTGCGATTTCTATGTTGAAACAAGTGCTGTTACAACAGATTTTTGGATCTTCGCTTTCTCATGCTTCGTATTTGAACACGAGAAAAGATGTGATTAAAAGCAGGATGAATATTGTTATTCAGATTGTGATTTTAGTTGATGCTTTCATGTTTGATTTTCTAATGTAAAGTGTGCCATTCTGAGTGTTAATGAAGAATCTAGATAACATGAAGCTAACTGGATTCTTCGGCTCGTTTCACTCGCCTCTGAATGACGGTTATAGGTATTTTCGCTCTCCCTCAGGTAAATCTTTTGGAAGTTCATATTGAGCTTCTTTAATACGTTGTAAATCAATCAAATTATATCAAAGTTTTTTGATAACTCTTCTAATATGGCGTTTTTTTCATTCGTTGAGAATTACTTTGTAAATAAGTAAATCTTTTGTTGGTTGGATGTCCAGAAATCTTAATTGTTCTCATTCATCAATGATTCAGCTTTTTACTTTTTGTTTATCTTCGTTTCTAAATGGAGTGGAAAGTTGGATTAGATATTCTTTTTCTATTTCAAATTTTGGATGTTCAAATTGATGAACTAATGATGGAGTATCTGTAAGTAAAACCAATCCACGACTATCTTTGTCCAGACGACCAATGTAATATCGATTTTTGAATTCATCTGGTAGTAATTCGTAAATCGTAGTGTTATGAGGATCAGATTTGGAAACTACATATCATTTGGGTTTATTGAAAAGAATTAATTTTCACTTTGGCGATTCTGATTTTTCTGAAATTGTAATACTTTCTTTATTTCAATTTTCATCAATAATTATGAGAGTATCTCTGTTTTTTAGTTCAGATTTATATGATTCAATTTTTTCATTGTTTAAAAAAATCTGACCATTTTGGATTAATGATACAATCTTGCGACGAGATAGTCATTTTGAATTTTGTAGAAATGGAATTATTTGCATGAAATAAGTCAGATTTTTAAATTATTTTCTTTATTTAGAATATTTTTTCATCTTTTCATTTCAAGATATGAAAAAAGTCTTCAAAAATTTGACAAATTTTTATTTTTTGTATATAATTAGATGATTAATTTTATCATTTATAAAACAAAAACATAATGACAAAGAAGGAATATCTAATAAAAATCTTGGAACAACTCGAGCCTATTCGAGATTTAGCTCCTGGTTTAAAAATAGTAGTAGAACAATGAGCCTTATGAGATGATGTATTGGATACTTTAATCGTCGCTGTGGAATCATGAATTCATGCTGCAAACTCTGAGGCAGCTAAGCAAAAGATGAAAAAATGATTAGATACTTTACAAAAAATGAAACAAATCGAACAAAATAGTGCAATGCAAGACGAAAAAGAATTAGCTGAATTAGAAAAATTAATAGAAGATTTTTAGTTCTTTTATAATATTAGGATGACTACACAAAACACACCAGAAGTAACACAGACAAACACACCAGAATCGCACAATCAACCTGATGAATTATTGAGGAAATATAATGATATGGTAGATGGTCTTCAATCAAAGAAAGATGGATTAGATATAAAAGAAGAAGAATTAACTGGAGGATTTGCTGAATATTTATTAACTAATCAAGAAAGTTTTAATAATTTCAAGAGAAGTGTAGAGACAATGGACAAACACAAACTAAGCTGAGATAACAAAGACTCACTAAAGAGAATTGTTAGGTTCATCGAGGATATAGATAATCGTAATTCTGAGGAAATGAAAAAAGATTATGAAGAATTTATGAAAAAAATTCAGAATCCTAAGAAACTTAACTCAATGAAGATTAGGGAAATTGAAAGAGTTAAATTGTACCTATGAATGCCTACACATAAAGATGACGCATTAAAGGCGTATGAAGAGATGAAAAAGATTGGTCATTCACAGGAAAGTTATGAAAAAAATGGAATGAAATCACAAGATCAAGAATTTTTTGGTAAAATATGGGACACTTTGGAAAACACATACTCAACAGATGATGATTTTATAAAAATTGATTATCCAGATTTAGCCCAACTAGATTCGAGCGTAGCTGGTTTGAAAAAAATTTGTGGTGAAAACTGGGATGGTAAAAACGAATCAATCAATATCCCTAAAAAAGAAAACTCCATCGCTAATTCTGAAACTGTAAAATCTAAAGTCATAGAGAAAAACAATCAAAGAATTAGTGAAAATGAGACTCTAGTAAAAGGTATATCAATAATCGATAAAATTACAGATAAGTCTAAATTTAGCAAACAAGGTGAAACTTTGTATTATAAAGCTGATGAGAGTACTGAAAAAGTAGAGTTCAATGCGACAAAAATGCAAGATTTATTTAAAACTGAAATTGAGAATGCTGTAAATGGACTAGAATGACTCAAACTTATCAAAGATGAAGAAAAGGGTGAACTGATTACTAGATGTAATGATGATATATTCAGTAAGTTAAAGTCTGAGTTGTTAGCATCAAGTGATGTAAGAGATGAGACTCCGGCTACACCTACTGAAACTGGAGCTGAATCTCAAACAGGAACTGAGACTCAAAATTCATCTTTAGAATATTCTGCAAATAAAGATATAATTAAAATTAAAGATGCAAATCTGAAGACAAAAATAGTTGAACTAAAATTCTGTGAATCATTAGACTGAGATGATGTAAAATTTAATATAACTGAAGTAAAAAATTATCTAAGTGGATTAACTGAGAAGGGCTGGAAAGAATTAAGAAGTCAGCCAAAATTGGCTAAAGAAACATGGACTATCGCAGTCCAAATTGCATTAAATCATTTGAATACAAGCAGCTGAGAATACAATGGTAAATGTGATGTAGAATGGGTAGATGGAATCCGCTGACCAAGAACTAGAACATGAGTACATTGATTTCAAGAAGCTTGGAATGCTAAACATAGTGATGATGCTCAAAAAAAATTAAAAGTTGATTGAGCTCCTTGAGCAAAAACTATAGCTGCAATAGTAGAAGCTTTATGAGGAAGTTCTTCTCCGGAGACTCCTACTGAAACTGAGACACCAACAGAAACATCAACAGAAACTCCAACAACTCAAGAGACACCAGCGGAGACACCGTCAGAGACACCACCAGAGACACCAACAAATCCAGATGCACCAACAAATCCAGATACACCGACAGAAACTTCTACTGGAACCGAAACTCAAACCGAAGCCCCAACTTCTAGCGCTTCGGTTACCACAACATGACAACAAACAAGCTAATCAATAACTATAATTAATTTTTAACCTATAATAATTAAAAAATGGGAGAGATACAAAATGCTTATGACATCAAAGCAAAATTAGATAGTAAAGACACCGCTAACAGAGACCTGCAAAATCTTTTTAATCAGATAAATGAACTTAAAGATTTTAAAGATTGAACTGCTGATATTTCTAATGATCAAATTGATGGCGTTCTTGACTTCCAAAATAAACTTAATGACAACTTAAAAATTGCTGTAGAAGGTCTTAAGGCAAAAGATATTAGGACTTTGGTGACAGAGCTCTGAAAAATAGAAAATGATACCTCCTTAATATTGAACAACAATGTTAAGAATAGTTTAATAATATTAAAAGATCTTTTACAGAATACCCTAAACGAAAAACAAGCAAAACCTGATTCATTAAAAGAGTTTGAATGATATATAAATGAAGGAAAATTAAATAAACTGAATAAATTGAATAGTAAAGAAATAGGTGAAATTGTAAAATTTATTGAAGATGGTGGTTTAGAAGAAGAGGATATTATAATTCTATATAATAAAATGAATGACAGTAAGAGGAATTTTGTTGGAAGATTTTTATCTACAGATAATGAAAATTTCACAAAAGTTCTAAGTGCTTTACAAAGCGCATCCCAAGAAAAATTGAGTGATGAAAGAACTGCTATTGACTCTGAAGTTTCTTTACATTTAGATAAAATATTTAATGGAGGACAAGATGCTGAATCTTTATTAAAGATCCTAAAATCCAATACAAACACAGACACTTGGGATGGTAGTGACATTTCAAATATAAGCTTCATAGATAATACAGATAGATCAGCCAGAATTCAACCTAATGATTTTATCAGAAGATTTAATCAAGAAAATCAAAAAAGAATAAACTGAGCTAAAGAGGAATGAATAAAATTTATTGGAGAAAGCAGCAATAAAATTCAGTTTAATGATGATTGAAAAATCAATCTCGATAGTTCATGACAGTTTTTAGATGAAATTAAAAATCTCATTATAAACAATGAAGAGCTAAATTCAGACCACTTTAAAGCTGTCCGTGGAAACTGGAAAAAAGCCTATGATACTGCTGTTGAAGCAGAGGCAAAAAAAGGATGGAAAAATATAGAAAAAAATAGTGAAGAATTTGGAAAACAAACTGAGACATGAATCAAAGAAATAAATGAATTTTTAGAAAATGATCAGCAATTTCTCAAAATTGAAGGGACTGATTCGAACACTACTATATCATACAACCTAAAAAAAGCAAAGATTTACCTTAATTCCTTATTAAAAGTTGATGAACAAAATGCTACTCGAAATAATTTTAAAACAAAGACTGGGCCGGAAAGAAAAGCATGGATTGCAGCTGTACAAATTGCATTAAATAACCTAACTGGTGTAACAGATGAGAATAAGATTAAAGTAGATGGTATTGATCAACAGCAAACAGAAAATGCTGTTAAGAAGTTCCAAACAGATAAAAAGCTTGAACCTAAAGATGGTAAACCATGACCTGAAACCATAAAACTTTTACTGAATGCTTTAAATCACTCTTCGACATCTCCCGAAAGTATTGACACTAATAATATGAAAGACACAATTGATACCATAGGTTATAAGAATATAGAATTCCCTGGTGATCAGGAAGAATATGGAGTCAATGGCGATGGTTATATGCAGTTTTATCAAAAAGGAAATGATGCACGTAATATTTTATGTCAGACTAATGATAACCAATTATTTATGCTTTCTCTTGACACCCCTCGAATAAAGACAAAATATGAAATTACCAAATCACATAATGATCATAGTGAGCTTACTCCAGGTGAGACTCAGCTCAATGTATGTACTGCTTGAGCTAAAGCTCTGAATAGTATAATTAAAGATTCTACGCATACAGAGTTGAAAAATTCTCAATTATCTTTTGTAGAGAAGTCGGGGTTTTATGAATTATTGCTTAATAACGTAACAATTTCTATTCCTGATAATTTCTTTGATGAAAAATTTTGTTGATTAACTAAAATGGAAGATAAGTTAATGCTATTTTTATTAGCAAATAAGGTTTCAGAAATAAAGGAAAACAATAATGATGCGCAAAATCCTATTGCTATAGAGACTCAGTTACATTCCAGTCACAGCAATCTAATCCCCAACTGAATTGACCGAGATCAATTTAAAACTGCTTTTAATTTTACATAGTATCTTGTAATAGTTTTTTGATCTGATTTATTTCAGATCTTTTTTTTGTTAAAGAAACTGCCTTTAGCAGATATGCCTTAGCTTTTTCTAAATCTCACTGCTGCACATAGTAATCTCATAGAGCTTGATATAAGTATCACTGTGGATATTCAGCTACTAAATTTAATAAATACTGTTCTATTCAGTCGAACTGTCAAAGTGCGATATTTCTACCTATTGTTCAATATGTACATACTGCTCTTTCTTCGTTTGATAGAGTCATCGAACATACACGAAGCATTTTATTCGCTAGCTCTATATCGAATGCATATATTTGGAATTGTTTTCATTCTGCATATGGATGGAAGAAAGCTTCATAAAAATATGTATAAAAATCTGATGCAACCAAGTTTTCATATCATAATAATTTATTTCGAGAGGCTATCAGTTTAGTTCTTTGATCTAATTTAATATAATCATTTATTAGATATCTTTGAGCATCCAAACGTAACTTATCATCTTGTATTCTAGAGAGCATCACTACAGATTGCTCATATTTTTCATCTCGATAGGACGCTACTCATACCAAGAAACGATATTTTTCTACATTATTAGGATCTAATTCCATTAGCTTTTTAAGATATTCAATTGATGAATCTCGAGAATTTGTAAGAAAGTTTGCATAAGCAAGGACTTGATAAGGCAATATATAATTTGCATTTTTCTGAAGTGAATATAGTGCCAATACTTTTGCAGGTTGGAATAATCATTGATTGAATAATTCAAGAGAAACTAATGTATCAAAATAATAATCTGGCATTCACATCTGTTTAGCTATTTGATTTTTATATCATTGGATTTTTAGTGAAAAAGTCTGATTTTTTTCTGATGTAAATCATGAAGAAATTGCAAAGAAGTTATCGTAATTTCTACTCATTAATGCGATTACTCATAAATATCGATTTTTATCTTCTTCAGAAATTCTATTTTCAGCACTATATTCTTGAACTAATGTTGTTAAATTTTCATTTATCGTGGATGAACCAAGAGAGAATGAATTGAAAGCAACACGTAAACTTAGTGAAGGATCCAGCTGATTACGATATATTTCTGGGAGATTTTCAATAAATTTCTTTGCCTTTACGAATTGATATTCATTTAGATAAGTTTCGACAATTAGGTTCATTACTTCTACATCCTTTGTCTTCTCAAAAACTTTTTTTAAAAATTCATCATTTTCACTTTCCAGTGTATCTATGTCTATTTCTTCATTTTCCAATAATTTCTCAAACATCGGATCCGAAAGTCCTTGTTGTTCAGTTTCTCTATCCTCTAAATTTTCAACCAATACGTTAGTTATCTTTTCTCTTCCCTTTTTCAGACTTACGATATTTTTGGTTGGTTGATATTTATATATCCTTATCAAAGTTACTTCTGGAATTTTTCATTCACTAAGGCTTACTGAGTTGGTTGATATTTCAGGTTTTTCTATTGCTATAGTTTTTTCCTCTGGCTCTCTTCACATATTCATATTGATGGAATAACTATCAGGTTCGTGTTTTTCTATTTCATATGTAATTTCTTGTTTTCATTCATCTGTTTTAACAAAGTTTCATGTCTCTATTTCATTTATTTCTACAGTTTGAATATAATTTGATCATGTAACTACTCCTGTATTATTATTTTTCTCGAAGTCTACAGCTGTTTTTTCTTCTGTTTTTCAAATGGATACTGAATTTTCATCATAGATCGAAACTATATTTTCATCCGACTCTCCTCTACTATTTTCTATTGCACTAGATATAGTATCATCACCCAATGAAACAATAGTTGGCTTATTATTTTTCATTTTTGCTAGATATTCTTCATCAATACCCGCACTATTACGCAAATTCAGTGGAGCTTTAAATCCAGAATAGAGTTTTATTGCCCTTGAATTCTTATAAAGGGGTTCTATCTCCTTACCTTTTTCAAGATTTATGGTCAGATTTCTTTTTACTGGATATCTTTTTATATGTACTAATGGTATTTCTGCTCACATCTTCAGATTTAGAGTACTTGTACTATACTCGTATTCTTTTACTGGATAATTAGTTGTCTCTTTTTCTGCTTCCTTTTTTTCTTCTTTTCATACTTCTTTTTCTATTTCCTTTTCTACTTCCTTTTCTACTTCCTTTTTAGCTGTTTCTCATGTATTAGACTTAAAATTCTTATCAATTCAAGTATTATACTTTTCATCATTATCGTTGGTTCACGTATTCTGTTTTATTTTATTTTTTGATATTCATGTCTGATTTTGTATCTCTAGTCAATCGAAGACACTAGATATGCTATCACTATCATCTAAGCTAAGAAAACTAGGTCATGTATAAACCTTTTCTTGGTTCTTTAGTTTTTCTTTCTCTAATTTTTTTTCTCTCTCGACTTTGGCTAAATATTTAGGATCTATTCAATCACTCTTACGCATCTCTTTTGGAGCTTCAAATTCATAATTAAGATGTATTAGATCTGAATTCTTATAAACAGCATTTAAATTAACCATTGGTCTTGATGTTTCACTCTTCATAGGATTAGTATTCTTTTCCGCTTTATCGAAAACTATTTGATTGTTTTCAAATCAAATTTTGTATCACTTTTCATCACAAATAATAAAAAATACGATTCAAAAGATAAATATCATTCATAGTAATTTCCGAAATCTACGCATTATTTGTGATGTTTTTATTTATATATAAACTTAATATTTATTTTTAGTAATATCAACTCCAAATACAACAATTTAAACTATTCTGAATCTTCTTCAAATAAATCTTTCAGAATATCTTTTTCATCTTTTTTGGGCTCTTTATCTGAAAGATATGTTTCCAAATATGGTTTTTTTTTCAATAATTTATCTACACTTGCTAGTAAATGTGAATAATCTCCAGACTTTGGATAGACATAAGTAATCGGATCTAATAATCATGTTGGACGAATGATTTGTTCTACGACTTCATCTGATAAATTCAATTCATACTCTGCCGGAGTGGCAGATAGGAATATTGATTTCGCTCAGGTTTTTATTTTTGATGCTAAATTAGCACGTTGATTTTCTGCACGAGCTTCTTTATTTATTAACGATTCAGAATGTCATTCTGAGGCTTTAGCCGAAGAATCTTTCGCGTTTTTGTCATTCTGAGGAGCTTGCGACGAAGAATCTTGTGAATTTCACCTAAGATCCTTTTCACCCAGTTTAGCTGGGCAGGTATTCGTTCAGGATGACGCAC
The DNA here is from genome assembly GCA_946408385.1 of uncultured bacterium. Taxonomy (GTDB): domain Bacteria; phylum Patescibacteriota; class Gracilibacteria; order Absconditabacterales; family Absconditicoccaceae; genus UBA3291. The sequence continues at coordinate 123,873 of CAMJSB010000003.1, forward strand.
TATTCTCAAGTACTTTCAAGTGGGTAGTAGAAACTAAATCCAAATTATCAGTAGCTTGATCTAGCTTAATTTCATCTAACGATTTCCATCAAAGAGTAGCTTCTAATTCCTCGAAACGTAATGGACGATGATCGATAGCGGATGGAAGACGGAATCAATATTTAATCAGATTATTTTTTCTGGCTCTATCTCACTGTGACATCGCATTTAATTGAGGAATTGTCATATGAGATTCATCTATAATGAGCAAGAAATCTTTAGGAAAATAATCGAAAATCGTATTTGGAGCCTCACCTGGCAAACGTTTATCAAAATATAATGAATAATTCTCGATACCATTCACAAATCAAGTTTCACGAATCATACGTAAATCGTATTCTACACGTTTTTTGATTCTCTCTGCCTCCACTAACATTCAGGCTTTTTCAAATTCTTTTATTCTGAGTTCTTTTTCTAAATCAATTTGCTGAAGTATAGTTTCTAAGTCATTTGTATCCTGTAAATATTGAGTAGCAGGCCAAAGAATAACCTGATTAGCCTGAGATTTTAGTTCAAATGTAACTGAATCACGAATTTCAATCCTCTCAATCACATCTTCATCAAAGAAGCAACGATAAACAGATTTTTCAGTAGAAGAATAAACATCCAATCTCTCTCATTGCAATTCGAACATTCAGGCTTCAATTTTTCCATGAACTGGTTTATATTGCATATGTAATAGTTGATGCTTTATTTCTTTAAAATCATATGACTGCCCCACTTTGAGCTGAAGCATATTTTCCTGGAAGAATCTACTCTGTCATAAACCATAGAGAGAAGATGCCGAAGCGACTACAATTACATCATCACGAGAAAGCAGACTCGCCATTGTAGCTAGTCTATACATCTCAATTTCATCGTTAATTGTAGCTTCTTTCTCTATATATGTTCATGAAGATGGAAGATATGATTCTGGTTGATAATAATCAAAATATGATACAAAATAATGCACTGCATTATTTGGAAAGAATGCTTTAAATTCAGTAGAAAGCTGAGCTGCTAATGTTTTATTGTGTGAAATTACGAGAGTAGGTCTCTGAACTTTTTGGATAATATTAGCCATGGTAAAAGTCTTTCATGTTCATGTAGCTCAGAGTAGTGTGATATTTTTCTTTCAATTTTCAAAAGCTTGAACAATCTGATTGATTGCTTTTGGTTGGTCTCATGCTGGTTCGTAATCTGATTTCAATTGGAATGGCATTATTTTGTTTTATTCTAAATTATTTATTCTTCTCAAATTACTGAATTTACCTGAATCGTGTGATTTACTTGACGCTCTGGGATAACATTAGTTTCCACTAAATCTAATCAATCAAAATCTTTTTGATCTGTAAAAAGAGAAATTGGTTCATCATCCTCTACATCTATATCTCACTCTGGAAGTGGAAATGACGCAAAATCATCAAACATATTTTTCATAGAATTGAAATAATCTAAGAATGCTGGTTTTTGATCCTCTGGTAATTCAATCGCTGTGAGTTTTAATAATTTTTGTAATTGTTCTGGAGTCATCAAATTTTAACATAGTTAATAAATCTGACTTTTAGAATAATATTTTTAATTCATCTTTCAAGTATAACTTGAAAAAAAGGATGGTATCCACTACCACCCTTTATATGAAAATTCAAATTCTGAACTAAGCTTCAACTACAGTTTCCTCAGATTTTTTTCATTCATATTGATAATTTCCAAATCCAAGGATCAAAACACATATTCATATGAATAATACATATAATATTGAAGCAAACACTCCCCATCCAAATTTTCTAGGAAGTTTGTAATTTACCACAATTGCAACGATTCAACAGAATAAACATGCTATTCCCATAACTATTCAATATGCAGTTGATTCTACTCAACATATTGCTGCAACTAAGCATCAAACAGCAAATACTATGAGAGTATACCAAAACCAGTTTTTCATTCCTGCTATCTTATATAAGATATATGTATTATAGAAAGGGATTATAGATTTCCATCCAGCTTCTCATGCTTTTGTAAAAATTTTCCACATAGCTATGATTGCAAGGATTCATAAAACTAGCGCCAAAATCCATATAGCTATTCATAGACCTGCAAGAATTCAAAAAAGTCATCAAATAGCCCCTGCAGCTTCTTCGTTTGTTAATCCTTCTTCATTAAGGAGATTTTGAACTTCTTCATTTTCGAAAATTGAATTAAAATCCTCTATTCATTCTAATTCAACAGTCTCATCTATAGTTTCTGCAGTTTCATCTATAGCCTCATCTACTACATCAACTGCTTCATCTACAGCATTAGCTGCTTCATCTACTACATTTTCAGCTTCTACAACAACATCCTCTGCGATAGCTTCATCTTCCTGTGCATAAATAGGTGTAGCAACAAACCCAAATAGCCCAAGAAGAGCAAATAAAGATAATAATTTTTTCATGAAAAATATATTAAGATATAAAAATAAATATACAGTTTTATCTTGTAATGGTTTTTTATTTAATTGCAATAGATAATTTATTTTTTTCAATTAGTAATTGATTTTTAATTATAGAAAAAAGCTGAATGGTAATTACCAAACAGCTTCTCTTCCATCTCTTCTAAAAATGAAGAATAAATGGAATAAGAAGAGAAGATTATACACACGCAAACTTTTTTGAACAAATGTTCCAATTGCGACCTGAGAAAAATATCAGGCAATCCTGAAGCATTTCCTCAATAAGTCATTATACTCAACCTTTCAATTTCTGTAAATACTTTTGAAAAGCATAACCGATCCCTTTATTTTCTCCCTAGCTACCGATGTCGAAAAAATGGAAATTCAGTAAGTAAATAACTGAACGATAGGCAAAATCTAATTTAAATCAGAATAAATTACTCATATCCCTGTAAAAAGCATAACTTCTTGTGAAAGGGAATGATAGCGTTTTATTTTTGTTTTGTATGCTTCTTATCACTTAATGTCTAATCTCGCATTAATGAATAATTTTTCTCAAATCTGAGATGAAATACAAGCAAAGCATCCAATAAAAATAAATTTTTCAATTCAAGATATTAGTCAAACTAATAACGTGAATTGCCAATTGTTCTGTACAATCTTAAAGATCTCTTCTGTCACTTACACTCCAGATATAAAAAGTGGATTAAATGTAATTGACGATGTAATTATAATCCAATCATATATTTTTGTCAAATTTTTTATGAGATTTTTTATTCTGGCTTATAAATTAGATTTTTAAAGATTTTTTATTTTATTGCTTTTTGTTTTTATATTGGTATTATGAAGTTCGGTAAAATTTTATGATAAAATTTTCTATATTTATGGGAAGATATAAAATGGTATTAAGGCGAATATTCTGGATATTTATGATAATATTGGTTTGCTGTATAGCTTTTTATAGATGTTATTTTTTGCGTCAACCATATCGTAAAGTACCAAATAATGAAAATTTATTTGTAAGTCCTGCTAACTGAGAAATTATTGCAATAATCAAAAATCCAACAGACAATACAATAATATATAAAAACAATAATGAAGTTTTGGATCATTTTATAGATTGAATTGGTAGTGGGGCGACTATGATTTCTATTATGATGACTCCTATGGATGTACATTACCAACGTTCTCCGAATAAAGCAACTATGATTGAAGAAAAATATGTACGTGGGAAAAGACGCAATGCAATGAAAACTGATCCTACAATGAAATCTACATTACAAAATGAATATAATGCAATGCTTTTTGAAGCCGATAACTGAGTTCGCTACAGAATAGTTCAAATTGCATGAACTGTAGCTAGGAGAATAGTTTCATATGTGGATGTGGAAGACAAAGTTGAGCAATGAGAAGTGATATGAATGATTAGATTCTGATCCCAAGTGACTATAATCTTTGATAGAAATGTAGATGTTCTGGCTAAGGTTTGAGATAAAGTCATAGACGGAGAAACTGTATTAGCAAGGATAAAAGCTAAATAAAGGTTTATCAAAATGAGATCTTTAGTTTATGATAAGTTTGTTAGGCAAATTCAAAAAATAATAAAAATCTGGCAAAAAAAGTCAGATTTTTTTTGCATTTTTTTGATTCCCATATATAATTAAGATGTGTTTTTAAATTGCAAAAGTCTGTATGTGAAATCCGGAATCACCATCTATAGAGGAATATAAAAAAATAAATAATCTGAATAAGGGAGAAAAGATTTTAAAATCTTTGGAAATTAACAAAAATTCTTCTAGATATGATATTACTAGAATCTGAAAGGGATTGGATAAAATTTCAATTTCAGATGATGACATTTCAAAGATATCTGATTTTTTAGAAACTTTAAAAAATGATGACGATAAAATAAAATTTTTATCTGATTTAAGACAAATTTCTCGTCTAGATGGAAACAATCAAGTTGATTTCGCTATATATTGTTATAAAAATGGGAAAAAAATATCTGATCTTATATTAGATACTACTGAACTTGAAAGTGATAAATTTACAATAGAAACTATATACAAATATATTGATGAATGAAAAGAGTTATCTGCTATTGATTTATGAGAAAATGGTATTAAATCTCTGGATGAAATACTGAATGACTTTCTAAGAGAAAAATGAGAACAAGAAAAAAAAGCATTACTTAATAATATCTTTCAAAGATATACAGAAAATATTAAAAATTTGATAGATAAATCCCTAAATAAGGGATTAACTCCAAATGAATTAGTAAAGCAGCTAAATAACGAAGAGAACAAAGATTTATTAACAACCTACTCTCAATATAAAAATTTATGGATAAAATATTGAAGTGTTTTTAGAGCCTCAAAAAAATGAAATAGATTTGGAAATCTTACCATAGAAGAAAGTTTCAAAATTCAACTTAAGGTTCTCAATTATCAAATTGATGACGTAAATGAGGAAGTCTTAAAAGAAGAGGAAGAACTAATAGAGGAGAGACAAAAAAGTAATATAAAAGTATTTGAGAGATCTAGAAAAAAACGAGATTTAGAAAGGAATAAACCTAAACCATCAGAGTGAATAGAAACTTGATTATGATGACCAGCATGACGAAAAATTGCGAGTAATATGGGTATGTGACAACAATTAATAGATAAATATAAATCGGATAGCTACGAAGTTGATATAAACGATCCTCGTGTATTCGATTATGCTCGATGAAAATTCTGTAAAGATAATATTGGGTTTTGATTATGAAATCTATCTCCTAAACTTGTTAAAGATTTGTACGAAGAGACAAATAATTTTACAAATTTTAATAGAAACTGACAAGCCTTAAAAACATTAAAAGAGCGCATCCCCTGATTCGAAAAAAGTAGATTATCAATAAAGTTCTTTGATTTTTATAATTATTTAAACGATGCTCAAGAAAAAGTTTCATCTTTCATTTCTCATATGAACGAAAAAAGGGATACTACAATCAATAATATTGCTATAGGTTCTGTGCTAGATGGTTTTAGAAAAATTTTTTCTGATTTGTGAAAAAATAATAATGGGGAAATATCTAATCTTCAACTCGATAATGGAAAACCTATAGAATTGCAAAATAATAGTGCTTGACTAATCATAAATTGAACTTTTAAGTGAAATCATGTAAAAATAAAATATAATCTAATTACTTGAGAAGTATATATGAATACATGTATAGCTGGCACAATTCCATGAAGAATGCTAATATTCTGAAACACCAGTCCAAATCTATATATATGAAAAATTTCTGATTTTTCATCTATCTTGGAAAATTATGAGGACAATTTCAATTCATCCAAAAGTTGAAAACTTGAAGATATAAATGCAGAACGTGAAGCTGTAAAAGCAAAAATGGAAGAATCTTTTAACAAATGAATCGTAAGTATTAAAAATGTTATAAATGATTCTCTGACAACTAATCAGATAAAAAATGATGCAGCTACTAAGCTTTTAAAGACTTTAGGAATTGTTGATAACAACACCACATGAACAATCCAATTTGAACCATGATCTGATGCATATAACGTGATGCAAATAATAAACAATTCGGATCTAAAAAATATTAATGCTTTCTCAAATTACATGCCATCAATAACAAAATATACATGAAAAATATGGGGTAATAATGTACAAGATCCTACTATGGATGAATATAAGGCAATATTGTCATTAAAAAACAAAAATTTAGACAATAGCAAAGAATGCAACGATATAAAATACTTTTTAAATATTATTACAGGCGCTGATGCTCAGGATAAGTATGAAAATAATGGATGACCAAAATGACAAATAGATAAGAATTATAAAAATTGATTTGCCTCGTTCATCTGTGAAAAATTTACAAATCCAAGTGAACCACCAAATCGAAAATTGGAACAAAGTAAAATTGAAGAATTTTTAAAATCATTAGAAAAATGCAATGATATTCGGTTAGGCTTAGAGTTATAATAAAAACAAATATAAATATTTACTTCTTATAATAATATTATGAAACAGACAACGGATCAGTGATTCAAACAAATCTTTAGTGCTAAAATTGTATCTTTTGATATTCAGAATTGAAATGGTCATATTGTAATGCTCAACACAGAGCAAGCCTCTCAATATTGAATCAAAGATAATGATAAAATTTCTTTGATTAGAAAAAATGAGGAATTTGTAGTGGATGTATCTCTTACTGATAGCTATGTTCAGGCAAATGAAATCGGAGTTACAAAAGATTTTATGGATGAATATCCTGTTATGGAATGAGATACCGTGATTGTTAGTTTTGTAAAGAACAATCCTCTTTCTATGCAAGCAATCAGAAAAAAAATGCTCTGAAAAAAGATTACCGATGAAGAAATTGATGCAATTATTGAGGATATTAAAGATAATAAGATTCATGATTTAGTTTTAGCTTATTACGTAGCAACCAGCTTTTTCTATAAATCTGATGAACATGAATTAGCATACACAACCAAGGCAACAGCTTATACGTGAGATATGTACCGTTTCCCTGGAATAGTGGCCTGAAAATATTGCATCTGATGAGTAGCTGGAAATGAGACAACAATGATTGTGATTCCAATTTTAGCTTCTCTATGAATTACAGTTCCAAAAACATTTTCAAAAGCCATTACCTCTCCTGCCGCAACTGGAGAATGCGTAAATGTTTTGATGGACATAGAATTTGATAAACAAGAAGTAATCAGACTTACTGATAAAGTTTGAGCTTGTTTAGTTTGGAACGAAAAGCTAAATTTAGCACCAGTAAATGATAAAATTATTAAAGTTTCAGCTCCCCTGTGAATGGAACCTTATGCTAGAATGATTTCATCAATTATGGCAAAAAACTATGCAATGGGAATTAATCATTGTTTAATTGATATTCCTATGTGACCTACCGCAAAAGTAGCGACGACTAAAGATGCAAAAAGGGTAGCAAAACGTTTTAGAGAAATTGGGGAATATCTGTGAATTAAGATGGATGTGGAGATCACTGATGGTAGTCAACCTGTAGGTAAATGAATATGAGCCTGCCTTCAAGCTAGAGAGGCCATCAGAATTTTACAACAATACAAAACTAGATCTGAAGATTTGGAAAAAAAGGCAGTTTTTCTAGCTTGTAAAATATTAATTCTTTGTGGAATGGCAAGCAATATGAAAAGTGCTGAGAAGTTAGTAAAATCTCAATTAGAAAATTGAGAAGCATGGAAAAAAATGCAAGAAATTATAAAAGCTCAAAACTGAGAACCTAATATCAAATCTGAAGATATTCAGCTTGGCAAATTTTCTCATGATATAGTCGCTGAAAAAGATTGTGTAATTAGTAACGTCGATATGAGACATCTAAATACTATGGTAAGATGACTATGAGCACCAAAAGAATATCAAGCATGAATTTATTTACACAAAAAGCTATGAGATAAAGTAAAAAAATGAGAAGTGATTTATACAATGTACTCCCCTTCAGCAAATAAATTGAATCTAGTAAAGGATGTTCAGCAACAAAAAGACTTCTACACTTATTCTACAAAAATTAAAGATAAGATCAAAAATGTTATAAAAAAGCTGACTTAATTGTATGTCAGCTTTTTATTTAAGAATTAACCAACAAAAGGAATATTTACTCACCAAAATACTATCAAATCTTTGATAATAATGACGACTCATAATAGCAATATTAGATAGAAGAAGAACATATTCACATATCATTCATATTTGAAATATTTTTCTGGTTTTACCTTGAATATTAACTGTAAAATCATTCATACTGCCCTACCTCAATCTAATGCAGGAATTGGTAATACGTTAAATATTGCTAGAGCTAATGAAATTATAGCAGCAAATGCAAAATATGCACCCCATCATCACATTTCATAGAACATTCATCAGATTTTTACAGCTCATACTGGTCATGAGAGACTATTTAATGCATCTTTCATCTCTCATTTATTGAATGAGAATAAACCTTTTCAAAGGATTCATAGAGCATCCATTGTTAAATTCCGTTCAGCTCAGATTTCATGAAAAGCTGCTATCATGGCTCATCATAGTCAAAATTTAATATCACTTAACTCTAGATTTCCATTTTCTGAGATAACTATACCAAATGTACAAGTTCATTCACACTCAAATTCTTCTGTTTCCAGCTCAGCATCTCATCTCTGAATAGTAAAACTATGGGGAGCATCTGCTCACGACTGCATTAATGTCAAAAAACTGCTGTATTCTACATCTTCTCCATCAAATTTTAATATTATGTCATTAGCTTTCAAATCAATTTTTTCTCATAGTCATCATTCATACACCTCTTGAATTAAAACTCAACTTTCTACCTGTCATGTAAGGAATCATTTTTCTCTGAGAAAAGATGGTCCTGCCATCAAATAGCTAGTAGATCATTTTTCTTCTGCTACTTGTGAAACTGAAAGAGGTTGTACCCCATGCCAGAATATACAAGTGAATATAATCCATGCTGTCAAAAAATTCATTGCAACTCATGCGAAAATCACAGTCAGCCTTTTCCAAAGTGGAGCTGTAAAAAGTGTATTTGGATTCTCATAAGATTTTTTATCCGTTGGATCATCTCATTCAATCTGACAGAATCATCCAAGTGGAATCCAGTTTAATGTATATTGCGTTCATTTTTTATCTTTCCACAAATTGCAAGCTTTAGGAGGAAGTCAAATTCAAAATTCTGGCACTTTCATTCAGCATTTTCTAGCTGCTATAAAATGACCAAATTCATGTAGAACTACTAAAACCATAAATACTACAATTCATAATATAACTAATCGTCGCATAATTATTTAAATTTAAGATATAAATTAATTATTTTCTACTCACTCTTTAATAACTGCTTTAATATCAGCTAATTGATATCATCTTCTCATTAGTTTCTGAATAATATCAAATCCGTCCACTCATTTTTTCTTGTATATTTCTATTTCTTTCTTTATTGCTTTACGCATTCACTGAGTCAGTTCTTCTTGGTTTTCTGAGATTTTTTTAGAAAGCAATCCTTTATCAATTCCACGAGCAATCAATTTCTGCTTAATTATAAATAATGGACGTCATTTCTTCTCTACTTCTGAATAGAGGAAACTTTCTGTAAATTTTTCATCGTTAATAAAATCATTCTTTTTCAAAACCTCTAAACAATGATGAATATCTTCAGAATTATATCATTTTTTGTAAAGGATAATACGTATTTCCTGCTCAGTTTTTGGATAACGAGAAAGATATCATATTGCATAATCGATAGCTGATTGAGCCATTTATTGAATATATTTGGAAAAATAAATTCTAGGAATAGATATATAAAAACTTCTATCAAAAGCAAGAATAAAAAATTTTTCTCTATCAAAATTTGACAAAATTCACAAAAATCAGTATAATTAAGCGTTTATTAATAATTATCAACTATGGATAAACAAAAAGTGATTAAAATTTTAGAAGATCTAAAACCTTATCGAGAATTGGCTGAATGAATGATTGCTCTAATTGAAGCTGGTTTTATGGACAAGGACACCTATCAGAATATGCTTTTTATGATTGCAGCAGCAATTAAAAAAATGCCAGAATGAGAAGATAAGGAGAAAATTAAAAAAGAATTTGAAGAAATCAAACAAGATAACAATGAAAAAAAATCAGATTAGATTTACATTTTACATAAATTTTGTAAAAAATATTTTTCTCGACTAAAATTTGCATTTTAATGTGTTTCTGGATATAATTAGACTGTGTTAGGTCTGATTTTTATTATGAGATTATCTGCATAATATGGCGAATCAATTGATAAATACAATATTAGAAGTGGAAGACGTGCAGGCTTTGCAAGTAGATTTTTCTCAATTAAAAAAGATTCCTCGTGAAAATGCTTTATATATGCAAGTAATTATCTATTATAAAGATGATGAAAATAATGTTTATATCCTTACCACCAACAATCATCCAGAGGAAGTAAAAAAAATAATCAAACAGCTTGACGATAAAGGATTGAAAAATAAAGTATTTTATACCTCTGCAGAATGATTTGCAGAATGAATTAAGCGATATGATCAGCTAGAGGCGAGAGAACAAAAGGCACAAGAAGAAAAAGAAATAAGAGAAAAAGCTGAATGAGATTCTGCGATTACGCTGATGAAACAGTTTTTTGAAAAAAAAGATTCTCTCGATCCTGGAGAATTTATACTTGAAATGGTCAGACTTTGATTTCAGTCTGGTGCATCAGATATGCATTTTCAGCCTGAATGAAAAAATATCACTCTTCGTTTACGTTTGGACTGAATTTTACAGGATGTTGTAAATTTTGATGCACAAGATTTTTGGAAATATTTACAAAAATTGAAGTTCATATCCTGAGTAAAAATGAATATAGATTATATACCTCAAGATGGAAGATTTTCATTTGAAGCAACAAATCATAAATGAGAGAAAAAGAAAGTAGATGCTAGGGTTAACTTTATGCCATGAATGGTTGCAGAGTCGACTGTAATCAGATTTTTGGATTCTCAGAAATGAATTTCCACTTTTGAAGAAATTTGATTCACCGATAAAAACTATGATGTTTTAAAAAAACATATATCGAAAACTACATGAATGATAGTGGTTACTTGACCTACTGGTTCATGAAAAACTACAACATTATATTCTATTCTAAATTATTTAAACACATGAACAAATAAAATCATTACTTTGGAAGATCCAATTGAATATGAAATGCCATGAATCCAACAATCTCAGATAAATTATGCTAAAAACTATGACTACGAAACAGGTTTAAAGGCAATTCTTCGTCACGATCCTGATATTATATTAGTTTGAGAAACCAGATCTAAAGAAACTGCAGATATTGCTGTAAATGCTGCTTTAACGTGACATTTAGTCTTTACAACATTGCATACAAATTCTGCAATAGCATCCATTCCTCGTCTACTTTCAATGTGAGTAGAACCTTATTTATTAGCTCCCGCTATTCAGTTAGTATTGTGACAACGTTTAGTTCGTAAGATTTGCCCGCACTGTAGTACTAAAAGACCTGCTAATTATGCTGAACAGACTGAAATTGAGCAAGCTTTAAAAAGACTTAATGATGCTGGAATTACTAATTTGCCTGCTTTTGATGGTAGTGTGGTTGAAGCCCATGGATGTACACAGTGTAATGAAACGTGATATAAATGAAGATTAGCAATTTTAGAAGCTCTAGAAATCACGGAGGATATGAGAAATCTTATCATTGATAGAAATAATGAAGCTTCGATTTTGACCAAAGCTCGTGAAAACTGATTTATAACATTAACTGAAGACTGAATTATAAAAGTTTTGAAGTGAGAAACTACTCTGGATGAAATTCATAGAGTAGTAGAATAATATTTTTGCATTTATAAAAAAACAAGGTTTAAAATATCTTGTTTTTTTGTTATAATTAATTAGTTAATATACCTATGAAAAAACAGAGTTATATAATATATTTCGACGAAGCTGGAAGATGACCATTAGCAGGTCCTCTTTTTATATGACTGGTCTGACCTATCGCAAAACTCTCAAAAAAAGAACTACTCCCCTTCTGTGATAGCAAACAAATTTCTGAATCTAAGAGAGAGGAACTTTTTGGGTATATTGAAAATTTAAAATCTGAATGAAAAATCATTTCAACTCCCGCATGGATGACAGCATCTGAAATCGATAAATATGGAATGAGTAATTCTTTACATCTTGCAATACTTAGATGAATGATTCAGATTTTTAGACAATTATTTCCTGAAATTAATATAAAAAATGAGTTACCAGATTCCTTATCTACAAAAATAAAACCAAATCTGAAGTATGCTGATGTTTTGAATTATTTTTCTGAACTAAATAATAAATGAGTGAATATTAATTTAGTGATGGATGGAAATCGTGATTTTTGACTGAAGAAAATGTTTCCTTTCTGGGAGATTGAAACTATAGTTTCTTGAGATGCAAAAATTAAAGAAATCTGAATGGCTTCAATAATTGCCAAAGTTTCTCGTGACCGTATAATGGAATCATTACCAAAAAAGTATTCAAAATATCATTTTGCAAAACATAAATGATATGGAACCAAAGAGCATAAAGAATTACTTAAAAAATACGGACCTAGCGATATTCACCGTAAATTATTTTTAAAATGGATATTCCCTGACCATAAAATTTCAAAAAAATTGCCTGAAAATTTTTAGGTATCTATGCTAAAAGAGAAACATTCAGTCATTCTTTGGACTTTTCAATGAATTCATTCAATTTTTTAGCTAATGATTTTGGTTTAGGTACAAAAAATAATTCGATTGCCTTTGAACTATCTGATAAGTTCCCTTCAGGATGAATCGATACCTTTCAGTAATTAAATAATGATCATAAAAATCAGCTTTTCGATTCTTTAACTATTTTAACCGTTGATGTTGCGATATTCATACTCTCAGTCTTAAAAAAGCCATGCTGACGAAACAACATGAACTGATCCACTGTGAAAATATTAAAATCCATTTCATAATCTATAATTCTATCTAGTACCTTATATAATAGGAATAGAAATCAAATGTTTACTATAATTCATACAATGTTAAAAAATAAATTAGATGTAACACCATCTTCAGCAAAAAACGATGCAATTGAATTTAATATCATTAGTATGGCCTGTAATCATGCAGATATGAATGTATGTTTCAAAAATATTTCATATTTTCCATCTTTAAAATCGCTTTCAGCCATTTCATCTATGTATCAAGTTTTGTTATTTATCTGTAATTGAATATCATGTGTAATCATCATTAAGCTATGGATACACCATGAGAAAGTTACTAATGAATATAAAATTGTCATAACCCAAAAAATTCGCATATACTCTTGATTATAAAATTGACTATATGCAAACCAAATTAAAAGTCAGAATGCAACAAAAGCAAACAGCATCCATATCATTGGACGAATTAAGAAAATTCGGTGTTTCTTTAATAAAATTGCATTTCATTTACCACTACTTTGGATAGCGTCATACAATTCATGTTCATCAAGTTTTGTATTAAAGCTTCATAAGATTTTCATTGATAGCATGAATTATGAAATATAAAATATATCCACAGATTAAGAATATAAAAATTTATACTAATGTCAAATGTTTTAGATATGTTTTATAGAAATATAAAATCAAAAATTTTCTATTTTTAATTCTTCATTTGTTTGCTTTTTTTAGTGAAAAATTTATAAAAATATGTTGATGCTTTTAGATTATATAACAATGCGAACATGAATCTTGCAAAAAAAATTTGATTTTTTTCTCTATTCCTTGTCTTAATATTTATGTGAAATTTTTCTGATGCAGAGAATCGAAATCTACCATGAGTAACTATAATTTCTCGTGCAGAATGGTGAGCTGATGAATCTATCAGATTTCGTAGTACTCCTAGGCCAACCTCTAGCTCTATAAAATGAGAAAAAACTGAAGAACAGATCAAGGCTGAAAATATTTCAAAAATTCGTAATACTTGGATGGCAAAAAATTTTCCTATGGAACGAAAATATGAATGATCTAATCTAATGTTTTGAAATCATTATCTAATTTATCCAGAATATTTTAACTATCATAAAAATAAAATTGTAATACATCATACCGCTGTGAATTATGATCCTAATCGAACCATTAATGATGTAAAAAAGGAAATTCAACATATTTACAAATATCACACGATAAATCGCGATTTTGGGGATATATGATATAATTTTTTAATCGATCAGATGGGAAATATATATGAATGACGCGCTGGGTGACAATGAGCTGTATGAATGCATGCTTCAAGTAACAATGTTTCATCAATATGAATAGCATTAATGTGAAATTTTGAGAATGATACACCAACTTTAGAACAAATGAAATCTCTAGTGAATCTAACCACAGCTGTAGCTAAATATTATCATATAGATCCCCTTGGATATACTTACACTTTTTCAACAAACACTTCCAAAGATCCTTATGTAACTGCCTCCAAGAATCCGAATATTATGTGACATAAGAATATAAAATCAACTGCGTGTCCATGAAAAAATTTAAATAAGTTCTTACCAAAAATTAGGAGAGAAGTCGTACGCAGGATGAAACTCTGAATTGTAGGCAATGCTGATTTACCATCAGATTTTTCAAGTGAACTAAAAAGTTCTGTCTCTCAAGTCAAAAAGGAAAAAAGCACGAATATTATTAACATCTCTAATATAACAAATTTTTCAAATCGTTTAGCACAACTAAAAACGAAAGACCCTAAAATTTTTCAAAAAGCCTGACAAATTGCAAAAAACAATTATATATGAAATATAACTAAAGCTTCGAATCAAATGTCTAAAATAACAAAAAAATATGCAATAGATGATATTAAAAATTTAGTAAATCAAAATATTTCTGTGTTACTATATGAACTTACTACAAAATATGATAGCTTTGAGATTGAATGTGACTGAATTTGTTTATTTAACATTGATGGGGTAAATTATAATCGGGCTAATGCTACTTTAACATTTTTAACAAATAAAATCCAAGTGAATTCTGACTATAATTTATCAGCAAATCAAGTTTCGGTTAAATCTTCTATCAATGGATGAAGCGTTAAAATTTCAAACTATAATCGTAAATCATATGCATGAATTCCTCGAAATAGTTTCAAATGAAGTTTGAGCTTTGAAAAATGAGAATATCCATTATTAAATTGAGAAAAAATATCCGATTTTATAGTAATCAATACTCTACCATTCTCTGAATACATGAAATGAATAGTTGAGACAAATGATACCGAAACCTTGGAAAAGAATAAAGTGATGGCTATGATTTCCAAAAATTATGCATTGTTTTATATGAACAAATGAAACATACATCCTAGTATTTCACCTGATGCGAACTATACTGCTATAGATGACCCAGATTTTTTCCAGAAATATGTTTGAGCTTGATTAGAAAAAACTTTAACGAAGCGATATCAAGCACTAAATGACACAAAAAATCAGATTGTAATGTATGATAATTATTTACCAATTTTACCGTATTTTAACTGTTCTCCTGGATTTACACTATCTGCAGATGAAAAACGATGATGGAATGATACGCCGTACTTAAAATCTGTATATGATTTTGATGTTTGTAGTGATTTTGCATGACATTGAGTGGGATTAGCATGAAAATGAGCTGAACGATTTGCACAGCAATGAATGACTTATGATCAGATTTTGAAGTATTATTATGATTGAATTGAAATTGTGAATATAAATTAAGGCGTAATTTTTTAACTTGAAAACGAAAGGAACATTTGTATAAATAGATGCGAGATTTTTATTATCTTTAAATTTTAAAACTATGGCAGACATTACACCTCTTGAAAAAGTGAGAAACCTAGGTATCATGGCTCACATCGATGCCTGAAAAACTACTGTAACAGAAAGAATCCTTTTCTATACAGGAAGAACACATAAAATCTGAGAAACTCACGACTGAGAATCTCAAATGGACTGGATGGACCAGGAGAAAGAAAGATGAATTACTATTACATCAGCTACTACTGTATGTTTCTGGAAAGGTCATCATATTAATATTATCGATACTCCAGGGCACGTTGACTTTACAATTGAAGTAGAAAGATCTTTACGTGTACTTGATGGTGCTGTTGCATTACTTGATGGACAGGCTTGAGTAGAACCTCAGACTGAAACTGTATGGAGACAGGCTGACAAATATAATGTTCCTAGAATGATCTTCGTAAACAAGATGGATAAAATGGGAGCTGATTTCTACAATTCAGTTGAAACAATTAAAGAAAGATTAACTGATAAAGCAATTCCTATCGAATTACCAAATGGTGCTTCTGATACTTTTGCAGGAGTTGTAAGTCTAGTTAACATGAAATACTACACTTTTGAATGAGAAAAATGAGTAAATGTAGTAGAACACGAAATTCCAGAAGAATTAAAAGCTAAAGCTGAAGAATATAGAGAAGCTTTGATAGATAGAGTTTCACTTTACGATGATGAATTAGCTGAAAAATATCTTGAAGGAGAAGAAATTCCTGTAGAACTTTTGAAAAAAGCTATCAGAATCTGAACATGTAGTGGAGATTTATTCCCTGTAATGTGTGGATCTGCTCTTGGAAATAAATGAGTCCAATTAATGATTGATGCAGTTGTAGATTTCTTACCTTCTCCACTTGATAGAGGTGAAATCGTTGGAACTGATCCAGATGATCCAGAAAAACAAATTACTAGAAAGTCTGACGTAAATCAACCAGCTTCTGCTATCGCTTTCAAGATTATGACTGATCCTTTCGTAGGTACTTTAACTTATGTTAGAGTTTACTCAGGAGTTATTAAGTCTGGAGATATGCTTTTGAATCCTATCACTGGACAAAAAGAAAGAGTTGGAAGACTTTTGATGATGCATGCCAACAAGAGGGAAGAAATTACTGAAATATCTGCTGGACACATTTGTGCATTCCTAGGACTTAAAGATACTAGAACTGGAAATACATTATGTGATATCAAAAATCCTATAGTTTTGGAAAGTATGACATTCCCTGAGCCAGTTATTTCAATCGCTGTAGAACCAAAGTCAAAAGGTGATCAAGAAAAGATGTGACTTGCTCTTGCAAAACTATCATACGAAGATCCTACTTTCACATATCATTCAGATGAAGAAAGTGGTCAGACTATTATCTCTGGAATGGGAGAATTACATCTAGAGGTACTTATCGAGAGAATGAGAAGAGAACATAAAGTAGAAGTTAATACTGGAGCTCCTCAGGTAGCTTACAGAGAAACTATTACTCAAAATGTGGAATGAGAATGATTATTCAAGAAACAGTCATGAGGACGTGGACAGTACGGACATGTTGTATTGAAACTTGAAAAGAACGACGAAAAAATTTACGATTTCGAATCTCAGATTAAAGGTTGAGTTATCCCTAACGAATTCATACCTGCTATCGATAAGGGAGCTAGAGAAGTAGTTGCTCAAGGACTTTTGGCTGGATATCCAATCATTAATGTTAAAGTTATTCCTTTCTTTGGATCTTACCATGATGTGGATTCTTCAGAAGTATCATTTAAGGTTGCAACTCACAAGGCTATGAAAGATGCATTCTTCAAAGCTGGTCCAGTTCTTCTAGAACCTATAATGTCAGTAGAAGTAGTTACACCTGAAGAATATGTAGGTACAGTTATGGGAGATATTAGTTCTCGTAGGTGACTTATCCTTGGACAGACTCCAAGAGGAAATGCTACTGCTATTGAAGCAAAAGTTCCATTAGCTGAGATGTTTGGATACTCTACAGATCTTAGATCTAATACTCAGGGTAGAGCCCAATATACAATGCAAATGTCTAATTACGAAAAAGTACCTGATGCTCTTGCAAAGAAAATTATTGCTGAGAGAGCTGGAACTATGAAATCTGATGATGATGAGTAATTAGTTATTTAAATATAAAAAAAGCTGATTCGTGAGTGAGTCAGTCTTTTTTATTTATAGTTTTTTTCTATACAAAATTTTATAAACTGAAATACACAATATGTAAATAGATGAATACAGTCTTCGCAACTTAAAAATTAATATAACTCATATAATAATTATACCCCCCTAAAATCAAATAAATGAGCTCTATTGGTTAATTATATTCAATAAATGATAAACTTAAAAAAATCCACTCTGTGATGGAGTGGATTTTCTTCAAATATATAATTTAGTAAAGCACAATATATCTCATCTCTCACAGAGATCCATAACAACCTGAATTATTCTCTGCATTAGGATTTGAACAACTTCCTGACTCTACTACATTTGAACAAGGATGAACATCTCTCAAATCAGTACCTCCTGTAATAAAATCACCATTATCACATATTACCCAGTTTGATCCTCATGCAACTTCTGTCTTTGCCATTAGGGCAAATCATCCACTAGTAACTGAATTTCTTTTTGCAACAACATAACCAAAATCTGTAACATTCGTTCCATCATCTCTTACTCACGAAAATTGTGTACCATTCAACGGATCATGCGGAACTTCTGTCATTCAAGCTTGAATAAGTTGCGTTTCTATTGCTTTTATACCAGTTCAATTGCTACCAATTTCTTTTTGCAATGGCCATTCACCATGATCTCCCTGGTAAGTTACTATAGCAGATTGAATTTGTGATAAAGCTGTCTTACGAGATACATCTCTTGCTCTACCCTGAGCTGCTTGCATTCTAGGCAACAATGCATAGATTAATACACCGATAATTACGATTACGATTAGCATCTCCACTAATGTAAACGCATTGATTGTTTTTTTCTTCATTAGTTTGTATAAAAAATAAAAAAATTAGATTTAAACCGTATGTCATCATAAAAATATTCATCATTATTGCAAGTTGGTAGTGAAAGTTTAGCTTGACAAAATTATATTATTTGTATGCTATGTTTACTTTGTTTTGTATTATTCACAAATCTAATGCAATATTAATTCTAATAAACTTTCTCTAGTAATTAAACATCAAAAAAATAAACTACGTTCAGGTTTTTTTATTTTACTTAATATAATATTATGTGAAGACGACATAGTATCGCCGCTCGTAAAGCTAGCGGAGATGCTGCGAAATCTAGAATCTATTCAATAATTGGAAAAAAGATTCAGATGGCAGCCAAAAACTGAGCAGATCCAAAAATGAATCCTGCACTAGAAATGGTTTTGGAAAAAGCTAGATATAATTGACTACCAAGAGATGTTATCGATAGAGCTATCCTCAAAGGTTCTGGGCAACTAGAATGAGAAGATATGAAAGAAATGATCTATGAATGATATGGACCAAACGGTTCTGCATTCTTAATCAAAACTATTACATCTAATACGAACAGAACTAGTTCAGATATCAAAACAATTCTGACTAAATGATGATGAGCTATGGCTGAAATGTGAGCAGTTGCACGGCAATTTCAAGAAAAAGGTCTGATAGTAATTGATTGACTATCCGAAAAATATGAAGATAAAGGGAGGCAATTAGAAAAAGTTACACCATTCAATGATGAAGAAGTAGAAATGGCAATGATGGACTTAGCAATTACTGACGTAAGTGTCGAAGATTGAGTAGCTGAAGTATACACAACAAAAACAGACTTTCTTACAGTTAGAAAACAAATAGAAGAGTTATGATATCATATTACAGAAGCCGATTTACACTATTTTGCAGATAATACTGTAACCTTAGAATGACATGATTTGGAGGTATTTACTCACCTATTGGATAACTTAAATGACAATGATGATGTAGATCACGTTTATCATAATGTAAACTTAGACTAAATATGTTAAATTACCATTCTTATGAAACATTCTCAACTCAAGATTGACCATGAATCAGGATGGTATTTTTTCTGCAAGGTTGCCCATTTCGTTGTTTATATTGTCAGAATCCAGATACGATTTCTACAGACAAAAATAAACAAATCTCAAAAGAAAGGATATTAAAACTTGTTTATAAGGAAAAAGAATATTTTTGAAAAGATTGATGAGTAACTTTTTCGTGATGAGAATGTCTCTTGCAAATCAAAGAATTAATCCCTGTTTTAAAATTATTGAAACAAAACTGAATCCACACATGTCTGGATACAAACTGATTTTTGCTAAATGATGATGTAAAAGAAGCTCTAAAGTATACTGATCACGTTCTTCCTGATATAAAATGAATGACGCCAAAGTTACATAAAAAAATAACAGGAACGGATAATTTAACCTCACTAGACTTCATTCGCTATATTGATGAACAATGAATGAATTATTGGATTAGATATGTAGTTGTACCTTGATTGACTGACAACAAAGAAGATATTAAAAAGCTATGAGAGTATATTCAGACTTTAAAAAATTTTCAGAAAATAAATCTTCTAAAATACCATACAATGGCAATTCCAAAGTGGGAAAAACTATGACGAGAATATCCTTTAAAAAAAGTTCCTGCGGCATGAGATGAAGATATCCAAAAAGTGAAAGCAATATTAACTCAATATATTGATAAAAATTTAATACAATAAGAATCTGAATAATCCACTTGTTTGAATAAAAAAATATCACTTAAAAAGGCTTGACATTTACATATATAATGTATATAATATACTATATGAAATATTTCGCATATATTAAAATAGTAACTCGCCATTTAGGCGATTTTCTCATAAAGTGTTGAAATATTTTCTGAAAAATCTAATCTAAGACTAGAGAAACCTAAAAAAAACAAAAATATGAGAAAAAAAGTGAAAAAAGCCTTGAAAGAGGTTGCAACTCTATTGGGTTTTTCCTTTCTTGTAGGGCTATTCCTATGCAAACCCTACATAAAGGAATTTTTTAAAAAAGATTACTATATTGTAATCGATAACGTGAGCGCCCAACAAGAAATAGCACAATCGGAAACGGAAAATATTGAAGTAGAATTCCGTTGCCCAGAATGGGAATTTAAAAAGTTATTAACTAACTTCAAAAACGCCCATAAGGGCATGATTGAGATTGACACAACCATTGAAGATGAGACTCCATACTTCGATGATGACTCAACAAAATCATTCATTGTAACCTTTTTCAGATCAAAAGAATAGTCGCCAGGTTTCCTTGGTGACTTTTTTTATTCAAAAATTTTTGCATTTTTTATAACTTTTGAATATAATATATATGATAATTTTTATTATTGATAAATAAACAAAATGGTAAATTTAAAAAATGTAGAAAAGATTGCGAAAGACATCAAGGATATCACAATCCAATGAGCAACAAACATTGCGAGAGAAGCTTGCAAGATAATGCAAAAAGAACTAAGCAATCAACAATTCAAAGACTCTGAAGAATTATCAGATTTTTTCAATAAAGCTTCAAAAATGTTAGTAGAAGCAAGGGAAACAGAACCCCTACTTCGCAACGCAATGAAATATGCAAAATCAAAATTAAAATGATGAGCTGATGCAAACAAAATTGCCGATGCTTTCTGAGAATATTTATGATGGATTGAAAGAGAAGAAGAAATCAGACCAGAAATATGATCAGAATTAATTCATGATTGAGATATTATATTTACTCATTGTCATTCGAAATCTGTAATCGATATTCTTGTAAAAGCTCGGAATGATTGAAAAAATATTCATGTATACAATACAGAAACAAGACCATTATACCAATGAAGAAAAACATCTCAGGACTTAGTAAATGCTGGAGTTCCAGATACAATGGTTGTTGATAGCTCAGCTTCATCTATTATTGATAATACTCTTTGAAACACAGTCGATATAAAAGAAATATTTTTATGATCTGATTGCATAAAACCAGATTGAACTGTAATCAATAAAATTTGAAGTTTTGCAATTTGATTATCTGCATGGAATTCATGAGTGCCTCTATATGTAGTTGGAAGCCTACTAAAAATTGATGTAGTAGATAAAGTCTGAATAGAAACAAGAGATGGAAAAGAATTATGGCCAGAGGCTCCAGATTGATTAGATATAGTTAATTTTGCATTTGATAGGATTCACCACAAATGTATTACATGAATTGTGACAGAATTTGGAGTTATTAGACCAGAAAACTTAATGAGAGCTGTGGAAAAATATTATCCACGAATGTTAGAATAAGTAAAAAAATAAATCAGTTTTTTATTTGAATTTAGACTTAATATCAATATCAAAGATATTAAGTTTATTTTCATATATTTAAATATATGCGAGATTACATAATATCATTATGGCATAACTTCATTGATTATTTTCCAGAAAAGATTCCGCCAATCTTTCTAGTTCTCTTGGTTTGAGTAATTATCCAATTTGTAAAAATAATTATAGATTCGATTGTTGAAAAAAGGATTTGTCTCAATCATATATTTATCTCATGATGATTCCCATCTTTTCATACATGAGTAGCAAGCAGTGTAACAGTTTTGGCATTATTAGCGGACTGAATTTGGAGTACATCTTTTGCTATTGCTCTGACTTTTTCTATGCTATTTGCATATGATGCAATGAATGTTAGGTATCAAACATGAAAACATGCAGAATATTTGAATGCAATCAGAAGAGACCTTCAAGAAAATTTTCTCATGAATCAGCAGAAAAAATCAAAACTGAAAGAAAGACTCTGACATACCCCAATAGAAGTAATGTGAGGTTTTATATTCTGAGTTGTTTTAACTTTTGTTTTCTATTACATACGATATGTCTAGAGGAATAGTAAGTCAAAAACCATTTACACGTAAAAAACGTAGGCAGTCTATTAGGAAAAGTCTGAATAGATCTGGTGTATCTATTCCTGAATTTAAAATTAGCAAAAAATTAAAAAGCATTTTATCATGGTGACTATTTTTTATTTTGTTTGTCATCTGAGGAATATTAATTTTAATAAAATCTCTATTCTTTAAGCCAGAACATACAATATCTCAAATAAAATTTTCAGATAGCACCCTGGCTACATATCAAGATATTGAATTATTTAATTTCATATCAAACAGTGTAAAATGAAAAAATTATTATATGCTACTATCCAATAAAGATAAACTATTATCAGATATTCAAAAAAACTTTCCTTTTGTATGAGCTATTGACTTACAACTTGAACAACAACAAGAAAAAATAAACGTTGAACAAGACTCAATAACAATCTGAATCAGGTTCCCATCATCAGAAAATTTACAATCCTGAACTTTAACTGGAGCTGAATGAGATAATAACATCCAAAATGAAATGGAGTGAGAAAACACACAAGATTCAAATGAAGCAAACGATATACAGAATGCAGATGAGTGAAACAATAATACTAAGTTTATGCAAACACAAATTGTAACACATAAATTTCCACTAAAATCATCTCAAAAATCACCAGATAATGGATGAACTTTATGAATTCAATTAAGTTATATACAACCACGCGTATTGGTTAAATTAAATGATAAAAAATTTGCAGTTCGAAATGAAAATCTATTTATTGAATTACAAGAATGAATGTTATTATCTACAGAAAAAATCGACCCAAAATGAGATGATACCATAGGTAATCTTAAAGAAATGTTTACCATCGAAACTCCATGATATGTCTCAGGGACAAATAGTTTAAGCTGATTTTTCTTTGAAGTAAGCTTGGATAATGTACTAAAAATTGCATCTCTTGCAAAAGAAGAATTTTGAAATAATATGAAACGTTTTGTATATTTAGCATGATCTACCAGATTTGCAATATTTACATCAGATGACAAGACATTATATTTCAATTTCCCAAGTTGATGAAATATTGAAGATCAGCGATCAGCTCAAATATTTAAATACAATACTCTAAAAGAGATTTACCCAAATTTCAATAAAATAGAAAAACTAGACCTGTGAGCTTTAGAAAATAATAAGACTATTATTACAAATTATTAGAGATCTATGATTTTTCAATCTTCGATAACTGCGCATCCGTCTACAAAATATCCACCATTGAAAGTATCTCTCCTAATTTTTCATATCACAGAAATTTCATCAGAAATTAAATCTGACTGACTCCCCTTTCATCGAAATAATAAATGTAATAATTGATTTCATCGATGTGCATAAAGTTTCATATGTGCACTTCCATTTTTTCAAACTTTTTCAACCTTTTGAATTTGAAGATTTTCGAATAAGAACAATGGTTCTTCATTACATTCTCAGAATGGCTCAAATTTCTCTAAAAATTTAAAATTTCAATTTGTTCGTTCTTGTGGTAAAATCTTCGTATCCACGAACAAAACTCTTTCTAAATCAGATTCTTTTATTTTCTTTTTACAATATGATTTAAGCTTTTTATTCAGCTTTTCTAAATTCTCTAATTTAACAGTCAATCAACCAGCTCATTTATGTCAACCAAAACGTTCCAAAATATCTGAATGCGCTTTAAGCATATCAATTACACTAAAATAATCTGGTCATCTAAGACTCGCCGAAGCCGTTCACTTTTCTTTATCTGATTTAAAAATTATAGATGGCTTATTATATTTTTCAGTCAATCTTCACGCAATTATTCAAATCACTCATTCATGAAAATCTGGACTTTCAGCGATTAGAATTGGAGATTCTACATCGATTAATTTTTCTGCAACTTTCAATCACTCATCTTGTAATCTCTTTCTTTCCTGGTTTATCGCATCCATCTTTTGTAAAAATTCTATCTGTTCATCACCATCATGCAAAAATACATTCAGACTATCATACGGAGACTGAATTCTTCATCACGCATTGATTCTAGGTCAAATCACAAATCAAATATGATAAGTATCGATTGGAGATTTAATATTCAAATACGAAAGGAATCATTGCAAAGATTTTGGCAAACTATCTCTATTACGATTCATAAGTTCTAACCCTCTCTTAACTATGAAACGATTTTCTCATAAAAGTGGAACTACATCTGCTACCGTTCATATAGCAACTATAGGCAAAAAGAAATGAAAAATCTGATTTTTTCTCTCGCTTGAAAAATCTTTACATTTAGACAGCATCGCTACAATAAGTTTGAACGCCACTCCTACTCACGCTAATCATTTGAATGGATAGTCAGGAGAACAATTTTGATTCAAAACTGCAACTGCATCAGGCAATTCATTCAATGGTTGATGGTGATCTGTTATCAATAAATCAATTCAGACTTCTTTTGCATATTTAGCTTCTTCTATAGAAGTAATTCAATTATCTACAGTGATAACTAATTGCACTCACTTAGATTTCATTTCATCTAAATGATAATTTCTGAGTCCATATCCATCCTTTTGTCTATCAGGATACATAATACTCACATTGGAATATTTCAGAAAATAACGAAAAAACTTATACAAACAATAGCTCGCAGTCACACCATCTACATCATAATCTCAAAATATCATAATCTTCTCATTTTTTTTCATTGAATTCATAATATGTTTTACTGCCTTATCCATTCCATCAATCTTAAATGGATCTATCCAAGTATGACTTAAAGTTGGCTCAAAAAAAGCATCAGCTTCCGATGCAATTTGTCTGATTTCAAGTAATCTCTCAATCAGCGTTTTATCATATGATTCATTTAATAATTTATACTTCATATTTATTTAATCGATTCAAAAAAACTGATTTGAATGTACGATTATAAATAAAAATTTCAAGTGATGAATTATTTAATTAAATAATACTACCCTACAAAAACACCTTTCTTATGCTAAATTAAATTAAACTTGATAATAAATTTATATTGTTTATAGTGGTGCGGCTTAATTATTTAATATACAGAGTTATGAAAATACAATTATCTGAACATTTTGATTACAAAAAACTACTGACTTTCACAGCACCTACGATAATTATGATGCTTTTTAATTCAATCTACTGAGTAGTAGATGGATTTTTTGTATCAAATTATGTGTGAAAAGATGCTTTTACTGCGGTAAACTTAACTTTCCCAGTAATTATGGTAATTGCATCCATCGGTTTTATGGTTGGAAATGGGTGAAGTGCTCTGATTTCTAAAACTCTTTGAGAAAAGAATATAGAATTGGCTAAAAAGTATTTTTCAATGCTGACTTATTTCGTAGTCATTTGTGGAATAATATTGAGTATTGCTTGATTTTTCTTTATTGAGCCTGTAATGACTATGCTAAAAGCATCATGAGATGTTTTGGCGAATTGTATAATATATGGAAGAGTATTGTTTTTTTCATTGGTATTCTTTATGCTTCAGCATGTATTTCAGAGCTTTTTTATTGTAAATGAAAGGCCTGATTTATGACTAAAAGTTGCAGTCATAATGTGAGTAATGAATATGATATTGGATTACGTTCTGATTTATTTATTAGATATGTGAATTTTATGAGCTGCATTAGCTACGGCGGTAGCTCAATTTTTATGAGCAATTATTCCATTGATATACTTCGTAACGAGTAAAAAATCTAAACTAAAATTTGTGAAAACTTGATTAGAATTCAGACCAATATTAAAGAGCTGTATAAATGGAAGTAGTGAAATGCTAACTACATTCTCAATGTCATTACTTAATATATTATTCAATTATCAATTAATTAAATACTTCGGCAATGAGTGAGTAATCGCGTACTGAATTATTATGTATGTATGATTTATATTTACTGGAATGTATCTATGATATTCATTCTGAGTTACACCAATTGTTTGATATAATTATTGAGCCAAAAATTCTGAAGAGTTGAAAAATGTATTATTTAGAAGTTTGAAGATTTTATGATTTGCTGCGATTGTGCTTACATTAACTGCCGAAATTTGTTCATGATTACTCGCAAAAATCTTTGTTAACTATGATGCTGAGTTGTTAGCATTTACTACTAAAGCAATCAGATTATATTCTTTATGATATATTGTACAGTGGATAAATATATTCTGATCAGCGTTCTTTACTGGATTGAATAACTGAGTGGTATCGGCGACTATTTCATTTCTGAGAATGTTCGTATTTCAGATAATTATGATATTTTCTATTCCATATTTATTTGGTAGTGAGTGGATTTGGTTGGCTACCACTTGTACAGAAGTACTTTGAATGTTTGTGACTATCAGTTTCTTGATTGGAATGAGAAAAAGGTATAGGTATATTTAAAGTCAACACATAAAAGACCACCCAAATATAGGTGGTCTTTGAGAATTTGTTCACATTTTTAACCTTGATTTTTAGGTTTTTTTGTTTTGCAAATTCCATTGAAATATAACTAATTTTCTCCATATTTCCCCACCCTTTTAGTGCATATGCTTTGATTGCATCTGTTGACTTTGGGATGGGGAAATCTGTCATCTGCATACGTCGGGTTGAATACTAAAGACCATTCCAATTCGCTGTTATGGATTGTTCCAATCTATAGACTCTCTCATCTCTCTTGCAAATTCGTATACCTCAGCCTGTGAGGAGAACTCATTAAGCAAGATACCATGATCATCATAGACAAAGAACCTTTCTGGGTCGCTCAAAACCGGTTCTTTTGGAGCCTGCTCGTCTGTTTCTGTCATTGGAGTTGCTTTGTTAGTTATACTCAATGTTACGTGCTCGAGGCCATAAATGCCTACGTACACCCGTAACGGGATTTTTATAAGAATTTTATTTTAAAAGTCAATACATTCTTGACTTGATTTTTATTTAAAAAAGATTATAAGTATTTTGCTCAAAAACAAAAATGCTCAAATCTGTTGGAGTTGTATTAGTTTACACTTGTATTAGCGCAGCGGTTACTACTGCTGTGCTTTTTATAAATCTTCATCTTTTTAGAATGAAAAAACTCTCCTATTTATTTAGAAGAGTTTTTTTATTTCTGATTATTAAATTATTTCTTACTCTTTTTTTCAGCTTTTTCTTCTTTTTTGGTTTCTTTCTTCTCAGCTTTAGCGGCTTTCTTTTCTTCTTTCTTATCAGTTGGATTGAAATATTCATAAATTCTTCTTTCTACTCCAAAGTTTTGAGCTCCATTCTCTCGGTCTAAATCAATTCCTAATAATTCAGCTACTTTATTTAGGATGAAGAATTTCTCTAAACTTTCTGCTGAAGCTTTTTGAATACTATC
This sequence comes from uncultured bacterium, assembly GCA_946408385.1. Classification (GTDB taxonomy): domain Bacteria; phylum Patescibacteriota; class Gracilibacteria; order Absconditabacterales; family Absconditicoccaceae; genus UBA3291. The sequence continues at coordinate 151,909 of CAMJSB010000003.1, forward strand.
AACGAAATCTTTAGCTTGTTCTTCTGTCATAGATTTCATATATTCTTGAACTTTTTCTTTTGAACCGAAACGGTGTTCTAGAGAATGAACTCTTGATTTGAATTCTTCGTCAATCATAGTTTTTGGGATAATAACTGACATGAAATTTTCTCTGATTTTGCTTACATACTCCTCTACTCCTTTGATAAGTTCGTTTTGTTCTTTTTGAACTGCTAATTGATCTTTGATATATTCTCTAAGCTGTTTCTCGTCTTTTACTTCGCTTTGTTTTCAGAATAATTTTTCAATAGTTTCTGGAGTGAATTCTGGAAGAACTTGTTTTTTTACATCTGAAATTGTAACTTTAAGAGTTTCAGGTTTATTTTCTTTATCTTTTACTTGGAGAACGATAGGTAATTTCTTTTCATCATATTTGATATCAATTACATCTCCTTTTTTCTTTCCAACGAAAGTTTTCTCCCAGAAAGGATCTTCATTAAATTCTGGTTCTCCGATATAGCTTGTTCATTTTTCCAAAGTTTCACCTTTTTTATCTACGAAATTTAATCAGATTTTTGAAACAGTATTTTTTTCTAATACATCAGTATCCTGATAGTCAGCATATTGTCTCTTTAAATTATGAAGAGCTTCCTCTATTTCTTTTTCTTCTACTTTTGTAGAAATAGGTTTGATTGATTCTTTTTTCCAGTCATCCTTCTTAATTTCAACTTCTGGATAAACATCCAAGAAAATTGTTACAGTAGTCTGATCGTCTTTTTTATTCTGATTGTATCCATAAGGCTCTCCTATGAATTTAATGTCAGAATTTTCTGCTAAAATGTGCTGTAAAGCATGATTGATTATATGCTCAGTTACAGCCATTTCAAAATATTGAGGATCTACATTTTTTTCAACTATATCTAGAGGTACATGTCCTTTTCTGTATCCAGGTTTTTCCATATCTTTTTGGAAAGTAAGAAGAACATGTTGTTTTTCTTTTGATTGATCTTCTGGAGTAAAGATAATTTCTACTTCATAATTAGAAGCTTTTCATTTTTTTAAAGTGTGTTTCATTAATTTATTTACTGAAAAATAAAATACTTAAACTTTAACATTTATGATAGATAAACGGTCAAGAAATTCAAGTTGTATTTTGAAAAATTGGAGTCATTTAGACTCCAATTTTGGTAGTTTTTGATTAAAATTAGAAATTAAGATTTTCTAAACATTCATACATTCTATTATTTTGTAGTTTTTGGTATTCTCTTCTTTTTTCCTCTGAAAGATTCTTAGTATCTTCTCAGTATTCTTTCATGAGAGATTCCCAAGAAAATTCTTTATTGCAATTTTCCCATCTATTAAACCATATGCTTCATGTATAATAATCTGTATTATCAATACTTTTCTTTAAGATATCCATCCACTCAGTAAATGTTTCATTTTCTTCTTTTCATAAAATTAGGTTATACATGAATTGGTCTACTTCTTTTTTACAAATATCATCTTCATTCATATCCTTTCATGATTCACAATTTAATTCTTTTTCAACGATATCCATTGGAATTCATGACATTCATCATTGACTCAAATAGACTTTGTTATCAGGGTATTCATATTCATTATATTCTTCTAAATCATGTTTATAATGAACATGCCGATAAAAAAATTCATCGGTATATGAAATAATTTCACACGGCTTATCTAAAGATTTATAAGTTAAATAATATCCCCATCATCATCAATTTCATCAATAATTATATCAGATATATCAATCTTTATAAGGTATTATAAACTCTCTTTTATAAACAGGATATTCACTATATCATCATCACATTACTTCATAAGGACACATTGCCACAACATCTTCTAATTCTTCAAAACTAGGAATCTGAGCATTATTTTCAGGCTCCTCAATAATTGGTTCGTCAATTTCAACTAAACAGCTATCATCTATAGTACAATTATTCTCAATGATTTCAGGATTCTGGATTGTTTTATTACATCCTGTAAGTAATAAACCACCAATTAATAAAGTGGTAAGAAGTCAGAATTTTTTCATTTTTAATTACTGCAAAAATAAATGTTAATTTATATTATTATATACGAAAAAATTTATAATTTGTGACTAAATAATCATATTTTTTGTATAATAAATACATCAAGATTATTCAGATTTCTTTTCTTCTGGTTTTTCTACCACATCTTGTAATTCATAGAATTCAAGGATATCGTGTTCTTGAATCTTCTTTCCAGTCTTAACTTTCATTCCACAGTCTTCTCATTCAATTACTTCTTTTACCTGATCTTTATTTCTCTGGAGTGATAAGATTTCTCAGTTACAGATAATATCTTCTCATCTGTGAACACGGAATCTAAGCTTATTTTTCACTCTTCATTCGATAACCATTCAACCGATAGTCATTTCTTTGCTCTGAGTAAAGAATATTCCAAGTACATCAAGTTTTCCAACTGTAACTTCTTGTTTCTCCACTTCAACCATTCATTGAAGTAGGTTTAGTAAGTAATCAGTCAATTCATATATGATATCAAATGATTTAATTTCTACTTTTTGCTGTTCTGCTTTCTTTTTGAGAATTGCATTGATTGAAACATTAAATCAGATTAATAAAGCTTTAGAAACCTGACCTAATGAAACATCAGATTCAGAGAATTGTCATACATCTGCATGAATCACTTTTATTGTAACATTCTTTGGCAATTCTAGTCATTGAACAGCTTGTTGTAGAGCCTCCAAACTTGATGCTCATTCAGCTTTGAGTATCAATCTAAGTTCTGAAACTTTATTATTAGCTCATCATGCTTTAAGTTGTGCAAGGAATTCTTGAACAGCTCATTCATTTTTGTGTGAAGCTTCCTGTTCTTGAATCACAGAAACTTTATGTTGAGCTTCTTTTTCGTTATTTACTATTTCTACGATTCTTCATGCTTCTGGCAATTCAGTAAATCAAAGAATCTGAACTGGTTCTCATCATGTAGCTTTTTGAATTGGAGCTCATTTCCAGTTCTGCATTCTTTTGATTTTTCAGTAAGTGTTATATGCCATAATAATGTTTCCTACCTGTAATGTTCAAGTAAGAACGATTATACTAGCAATAACTCATTGTTTAGCATCTTTGTATGAATCCAAAACTACTCAAACTGCACTACGGTTTGGATTGTATCTAAGTTCAAGCATTTCAGCTTGTAATAATATATTTTCCAATAATTTATCAATTCACTCTCCTGTCTTTGAAGAAACTCAGATTACTGGAACATCTCCTCACCATTCCTCTGGAGTAAGTCATTGAGCAGCGATATCTGCTATAATCTGATCTCTTTTATGTCCAGGTTTATCTATTTTTGTAATAGCTATAATGATAGGTACTCATGCAGCTTTTGCATGGTTGATAGATTCAATAGTCTGAGGCATTACAGAGTCGTCAGCAGCTACCACGATTACAGCGATATTTGTAAGTTTAGCTCATCTAGCTCTAAGAGATGTGAATAATTCATGTCCTGGAGTATCGATGAATGTAATTTTCTTTCCGTTATATTCTACTACTGAAGCTCAGATAGACTGAGTAATTCATCCAGCTTCTCATTCAGCCATAGATGTTTTACGAAGATAGTCTAGTAATGAAGTTTTTCAGTGATCTACATGTCCCATTACTGTAACAACTGGAGCTCTTTCCAAACGAACTGGAGCTTCTTTATCTAGGTCAAGAATCTTTTGCAGATCTCCAGACATAAAGCTTTCCATATCTAGTTCAGCTTCTTTCTTCTTTACTTCCACTCCAAATTCAGCTCATATTAATGATGCAGTATCAAAATCTAGTGAAGAATTGATTCATGTCATGATTTTATTTTCCATGAGCTTTTTCATAATCTCGATAAGAGAAACTCACATCTTTTCTGAGAACTCTTTAACAGAGATTTTATCATCCATAAACAACTCTGATTTTTTAACCAAGTTTGCAGAAGTGGTAGCTTCGTGATGTTCTGTAGAAGCTTGAATTACTTGCACTGCCCTTTCGTTTGTAGGCTTTTCATTTCAGCGATGTTTTTTATCTGATTTTGATTTATTATTTTTCTTAGCTATTGATTGTACTGGCTGTTTTCATTCTCTTTGTGCTTTTTCAGCATTTTGGCGACGAATAGATTCAAAGAAATCTGAACCTGATTCTGTATTCTTTTCTTTAGCAACATATTCAGCATGTTCAATCTGGATATTTCACTTTGGCTTTGAATTTTTGTGTGAATCTTTCTTTTCTTTGTCGAATGATTTCTTTTCAGGTTTATCAAAAGATTTTTTCTTTTTCTGTCCTGATGAATGTGAAGCGAAATTGAAAATATCACTTGCAGTCGCAACTGGTTGTTCTGGTTCTGCAGTTCAGAAATATTCATCCAAATTTACTTTTTCTTTTTCAGGTTTCGCTGTCTCTTTTTTCGTTGTTTCTGTACTTCAAAATCACATTCCAGAAAGGAATCCTCCCCCACCGAATCCACCAAGTTCTCAAGCTTTAAGGACTTTTCATTCAGATTTGTCTTGCTGTTTTTTATCAGCCATGCACAATTTTTCATAAAATTAAAAATATTTCTGCCTTTGAATGTACGAAAATGTATTGCTTTTTCAAGTCTGAATGAGATTTTTATCTATTTTTGTCTTTAATAGAATCTGTCATTCTGAGGAGTTTGTGACGAAGAATCTTGTGTGTTAAGCTTAAGATTCTTCACTTCGTTCAGAATGACATTGATATTATTTTGGCTTGTACACATTGATATATTCTGATTCGAATAAGTCTAATTGTTCTGGTAGTTTTTTATTTAATCTTTCGCTTGATTGAAAAATATTATCAAATCACCATTTATCGCTGAATGGTTCTTTTGTTTCCTTTATCAAAAAATGTATCTTATTTCACATCATGTCATAACGATGTTCGTAGTCCTTTGGATTTTCATTTATCAAAATATCAAGGATTTGATTTGAAATTTTTAGTCAGACTTTTTCACAAGTACGAATAAATTTTGTTTCTCAAAAATTTTTATTACGATCTTCATCTGACAATAATGTGATATACAGATCTTTTTGTACCAGTTTTTTATTTGTTTCGTAATCATACGATGAAAATACGATTCTGGATTTGATGATATTTCATTCTTTTATCTTTTGTAGTGTCTCTTTATTCAGAGAAACATAGTAGTCATAATGATCTACATCATAAATTGCTCATTGAATATGAGATTCCTTTTCCATGATAAAATAAATCCAACTAAAAATCAGATTTATTTTTGATTTTTATTTTTTTATTTATATTTTAACAAGCCAAATTTTCAAGTGTTATTATAGGATATAATAAAAAAAGATGTGATAAAATCACATCTTTAGAAATTTTCCTCTGTATGATTTGAGGAAGCTTGTTATCCTTCTCTTGAAGATATGAGATTTCCTTATATCAGATTTTGCTTTGACATAAGACTTCCCAAAGTCACATATTTTTGTAACTTCTGAGAACTTCTCTCTTATCCCATTTAATAAATCATTGATTTCCATGTTCATATACAGATAACCAACATAGCTGTCTTTTTCGCATCTTGACAATACGTCGTCTGCGATACTTACAAACAGCTCTAAACTGTTCCATACCCCATTTTTTAAGTTGGGGTTGCGAGCAATCTCCTCCAACGTCTGGAATCTGCTGAGTAAATAACCATTTGTCATAATATTCAGTTTTTTTGTTAGAACTTAATTATATCGTTTTTTGTTATAATATCAATACAAAAACTAGAGTTTGTTGTTTTACAAATTAAAAAAGATAGCAGATTTCTATCCGCTACCCTTTTGAAAATTTTATACAAATTATTCTGATGCTCTATAAACCATTAACATTACATTTCACCTTTTTTCTTCCATTTTAGGATCTTTTTTTAAGATAATGTATTTAAAAATTTTATTTTGTCAAATTTTTGATGATTTTTTTGCTGATAAAAAAATATATTATATAACTATGATATAATTAAGTCAGATTATTCTTTTTTGTTTTTCCATCTTTCAAGGATTAGCATTGCGCTGATTGTGTCAGTTTTTTCATTTTTCTTGAAGTTTGAAACAATTTCTCCACTTTCTACGCTTGTATAATCTTCTTCAATAGTTTCAATCGTAATTTCATCTTTTTCAATAATGTAGTTTAGAGAAGTCATGAATTTTGTAATTTTTTCTTGAATATCTTTTTGCTTGCTTGGCCGTCATAGTACGATAGTTTTCACGTGATATCTTTGGATTAAATCAGCAATATGAAAGTATATCATTTGATCGTTGATTAGATATCCAACTGGAAAAATTATATCATTTGATTCATGTGCATAAGCTAATCCGATATATTTACTTCATCGATCTATTCCGAGAATTGCAGGTTCTACTCTTGGCATTTATTTAAAAAATAATTAAAAAATCTGATTTATTTATATTTCTTATTATATTTATTGACTACGAATTTTCAACTAGATGTTCTAAATGCAACTGGGAAATTTGATTGTAAATATTTTCAATCTGCGAAATGAAATAATCGACATTAAATCATTGCATATGTAGATTTCATAGGATTAAGCGATATGATGATTCATAATCTTTATGAACTAATCCTTTAATCTTGATCCAATCTGTATTTTTTACCATTTCAAGGATTGGTTCTTCATATTTTAATTTTCATATTTTCAGCAAAAAAGCTATTGCTGGGTATCAGAGGAATCATTGATTCATCGATCAGCTATCATTCGAAGAAATCTGATTTTCTCTTTCATTATAAATTATCGTATAAACTTTTCATGGACTACTTGCAGAAAAACATTTTCCTTCGTTCATGAGAAGGTCATTGTAGTCAATTCTTTTATCAGCTATAGCACTCAATGCTTCAATGATTTTTACTTTTGGTGGAAGTTTTCGTTCTTTCATCTGTATTATATCATTGATATAAAATGCTGATTTTTTATTTATATTTTACGGTGAAGCTTTTTTGTTCTCGCTTTTTAAGGGGAGACTCGCCACGCTAAGCGTGGTAAAGCAAGTCGAGAGGAATTTTAACCCCTTCGTCGCAAGCGACAATTCCCATTGAAAGGGGTAAACATTATAGAACTATGCATATTACTGAACTATTTCTTGAAAAACAAGTTCAGGTCATTTATAATTATCAGGATAAGTTCCCACCTCTCATTTAATAGCTGGGACATAATATGTGATTTTATTTTCATATTTTGGGATATAAACTATCTGCATATTATCAAATAGTACTACAGTTGAATTTTCATGTAGAGCTCATTGTTCAAAAAATTCTCATCATTTTTCAATTTCACTTTCAATGTTGGATTTATCTATTGTTGGAT